>NZ_PXVC01000074.1 GCF_003011125.1 Synechococcus lacustris str. Tous
GGCACTGGAATTACAACTGCTGATTTTTCTGCTGGTGCTCTTACTGGAGAAGGCATAACAGATGCCACTGGTAAATTTGCCTTTACATATACGCTTGCAAATGATCTAACAACAGAAGGTTTAGAAACTCTAAATATCAAACTCTTCTCTGATTCATCCCGTTCAACACAAGTCGGGTTAACTGCATCAGTGAGTATTGCCGACACCTCAATCAGTTCTAAAATAAAAGAAGTTCAATCACTTTCATCTGCCACAACGCCAATTCGTTATCAACGCAATAAAGAATTAACTGTTCCGATTAATTACAGCACCAGTGACGGTTCATCCACCACTGGATTAAGTTTTAAGGTGCACTTTAATTCTTCTTTATTATCTTTTGATTCAACTACTGGTATAACCAATAAGGCGCAGGCAGATCTTTTYCAAATTGGTGCCATTCAACAAGACACTGCAAATAGCGATAATGATGCCACAACAGATTCATTTATACCGATCAATATCGCATCATTTACAGGGCAATTCCCAACCGCAGGAGTGCCAGTTAAACTAGCAGATTTAATATTTAAATCACTTGATAAACCAATTGATCCAATTACAGGTCTTAAAGATACCTTCATCAATTTCAGCGAAACAGAAGCAGCATCAGGTTATGGATTTACTGCAACCTCAGCATCCCTGAAACCACTTTCCTTCTCACTTGATGTAGATCGTGATGGTAAGGTAACAGCATTAGGTGATGGATTAATGATTATACGCAAACTATTTGGTGCTGCTTTTGCAGGTGATGCTTTAATTAACAAGGCAATATCCCCTGATTCACCTTATTTAAATGGCATTGCATATAACACCCTAACTACTCAACAGAAGGCAGATGTTGCCGCGCAAGTACACGCAAATATTCAAGAGGGTATCGATAGTAAAATGTTAGATGTAGATAAAGATGGTAAAACCACTGCCCTTGGGGATGGTTTGATGGTAATACGCCATCTATTTGGTGCTGCKTTTGCAGGTGCMGCACTCACAAATAAAGCAATCAGTCCTGATTCRCCATAYTTTGGTCCTCCCGCAAACTTTGCTGCCGTTGCCGCMAATATTGATGYGATGCGTCCTGTTTAGATAGATCCAAACAAMATCTGGGAACAAACAAACYTGCAGCAAGCAGACTAACCKATAAATCCCTCATCCCAATCTTTTTTCTGAAGTCGAATTCGTGAAAGATTATTTGACGATGTTGCATATATGTGTTCACCTGGTTGYTTTAYAATACCTTTACCAAAATTCTGYCTTACAGGTTTATCTGCTGKTTTCTTTTCTGATTTAAATCTYACCTGATCCCATTTTAATCCCAATTGCTTGCGTAATTGATTTGCTTTATTTTGCGCAGCATCATACCCATTTAAACCACGMGCAAGCACCGAATTATYATCAGTGCGGTAAATATAAAAAGTAGTTGCTTCTGATAAATCTATAAGTGCCAGAAGATTACCTTTGCGGTAATCCTTCATAAGCGTTTGAATAATTCTCCATACCTTCTGTGGATTTTTCATCTTATATTCTTTATTTTTATTTATTCATAACTTCTCTGTTGATACTCCGACAATCCCCTCTGGTGCCCTGCAGTTATAACCTTTGCCTGTGTAACCCATAAGATACCTCTCACGCCTGTATGCCTCTGCAAGAACAGGATTAAGAGCATCCATAAAGTTACTCAGGGTCTTTGAATTAAAGCAATCATTACTATTCTTTTTAGCGCAATAAAACACCCACGAATTTTGAGTTTGATTCCATAAGAGTGCTGCCTTGCGGTGCTTCTTCTTTGCATCCGTTCTACCTGTTGATCCACAAAAGGGACAGGTAAAGGCAATCTTCTGATTACATTTATGATCCGTTGATTCCTGTATATTCTCCAAATAATAATCCATAATAATCTTTCTATACTTTTGATCAATTGGTGATTCCATAATCTTTATTGTTTGTTTTATATTTTATCTTAACTTGTTCATTATAAGGTATAAGTTGTAATAACGCAACTTGACAAGTATCTCGAATGTGTGTATAATAGGTTTGTTGGTTTTGAAGAACAAGTATCTTAAAGTGTAATTCATAAGTCTTATACATAACTATGTATTAGTTTCAACCAATTGTATTCGCTATAAGAATCCTGTTGGTTCCTACTCTTACTTATAGGATCCAAACAATAAGGTGCCGTAGGCAATCCCCGTAGGGGATTTGATTGAAACTCACCTGGAACATAAGGATTAATATCATTTAAAACATATATGCGTCTTATAAGTTGCAACCTATACCCGTAAGATATCAAGCGGCATTTATGGCACCAGATAGAACCAGTAACACTAAAGACCCACCAAAGATCATAGAAGCAAATGAGAGATCAACGAAATTCAATCCGAGAAATGGTTTCATTCAAGCAAAGGGAAGAACACATTCGTGAATCGTGGGATGTTCTTTGCCTGCACTATAACCTTAATAAATCAGATTTAATTAAGTTCCTRATTCAAAAGGAAAACTTCTTTCTTAAAAAACCAGCAACGATCCCATCGGCATTTATATAAAATGAAGAATCAATATCAAATAGAAGATAAAATCATTTTYATCAAGCGGCACCTGGAATCTTTAGACCATTTCCTACCAGAGACCTATGAGTATTTAATGGAAGAACTTGATTATCAGGAAAAGGAACTAATGAAAATAAAGATAAAGTTATTTGATTCAGAGCAATCCAAATGAATAATACCAATAGAACCTATTTACCTGAGATCCAAAATGGTGTCTCTATGAACTCCTTTAACGATGAGTTCAATCCAGAACAGACCAGAACCAATCCCTTCAATCCATATCGCTATGACCAGGTTGCCGATTGGATCGATCAACTGACTCCAGAAACTGTTATTAAAAATGGGTGGCATTCCACCGATGAGATCTGGGATGTAGTAAATCAGGCATTCTCCCTCTATGAGGAACCACCAGGTGCTGATGATGAATAATTCCACCAGAACCTATTTGCGTGAGATCCAAAATAAAGTTAGAAGTTCGATCACAGGAGAAAAGGAATTCATTAATGAGAATGCCGTGATCGACTATGCCGTAAAGGCGCTTTATGATTTATTTAAAAAACAAAGACTGCTATGACAAGCAAGAAATCAATTGCACTACATTTGGATTCAGTGAGTTTAAATAAAATCAAACGAATGCAGCAATCAATATCAGAACCAACCACCTATGCCAAGATTATATCTGGTTTGATTGATATGGGATATGCAAGTGCCTTAGATATTCTATATGCCGATGGTTTAATTAGTGATGATGAGTATTACAAAGGTGTGCTTGAATTACCTTACTTCTTACAAACTAGAATGGGCAATTGAAATTGATTGGGTCTCAGTGATCTAAAAGTGTTACCCATACCTATAAAAAAATCCGGCACCAAAAAATTATTCCTCTGGAGATAAAGTCCTCAGTCATCCTCAAGGTTAACTGATAGCAATTACTTTGGCGATATATTAATGAGCATCTGGACTTCACTATTAACTCATTTACCACCTAGATCAAACCCTAATCAGCGACTCCGTTTCTGATGAGAAATACTTCTCCAATATCAGATTTACTATGTAAGCAAGTTCTGGGTACTTCAACCTGACGTGTTTAAGTCTTTGCTTGTAGTTGAACCTCTGACTTCTTGAGTCTGCCCGAAAGTATTCAAGCGCAATTTTATAGCAATAGACAATCCCATGATTACTCATCATTTCCTTCCTTGATCGTGAGATCCTCAATAATGCCCTTGCAAAGGAGTTGAAGTCGCCCTCCATGAGACTATCAATTTTTTCAAGTGAATAATGCTTTATAAATTCGCCTCCTCCAAGATACATGAAGTGCTCAATAWCTGTTTCAATGGCACTCAGTTTGCGGGACGCCTCGATAATCTTTTGCTGTTTTTCTTGATAATGCCTGGAATTGCCTAATCCCTCAAGTAATAATACTTTTTCAGCAGAAGCATACTCATTTAGTTTTTCAAGAATCTTTTTGCACTCAGAATCATCAAGTTCGATTTCTGATGCCAAATATATTGTCCCGCTTGTCCAATGCAATTGCGTTCAGTTTACCCCATACCTGTGAATTAATAGTGCTCTCACTCTGAAACTTCTTGACTTCTATTTTTGACCATGTGCTTTGTGCTTCATGTACGAGGGCGCAGAGATCAATAATTTGTTGTGCATTTTTTCCATAACTCTTACGTGCGAACAGTTTCAGTAAGTGTTCCGCAAGAAATCCTTTCATTGGTAACATGATACGACATGAGATGCACTATACCAGCGTATCATGTGGTCGATTGGTCCTCTTGTAAGTCTGTTAGTTGGAGCATACTTTTTATGTGATCGGGATTGAGAGGTTCTTCCTTTTCAATTCTGATTATTACCGCCTTATCAGGAACGCTGCACTCGGTAAATGTGTGGCAACTCTCCTTCGGGATGCGTGAATCATCACGCTGCTTCAGCAACACAAATTGAGCGCTTCCCCACCGCCTTGTAGTGGGTTAAAAAAACACAAAGTTCCAATGCAAACCACAGGTAAACAAACCAAACTTATGAACTCCTGCAAATGCAGCAATGGATCTGCGGGCACTGTTGTGGTTGCAAGTGATCACAACAAGCATTTGGTTTCAGGCATGGCAATCCTTTGCTTAAACGGCGATTACACCAATCAGGCGAGTACAAACCCTCTTAGAACCCATTGCTGATTTCTAATATGATTGCTACAAAACCATCACATTCCTTCTCTTCAACAATGATTTTCCCTCCAAATTCAATGATTAGCATTCAAGAGATTACCCGTGGATATAGGGTTTTAGAAAGAGATATTGATGCCTGGATATCAGAGGGATGGTTCCCTGAATATACATGGTACAAAGGAAAGCGCGTTTGGGATAGCAATAAATTTAATGAATTTGCTGCGGGTTCAATGGTTCCACCATATAAGTTAAATTCATTGAAGAAAGAGGATACTAGCAATAATCTCCTCCTTGTTTTCACCGCTGCCAGCGCAGCACTGATTTTAGCAACGATTTTCTAATTTCATAATTATTTACATTTAACTTTTTTATTTTTCCTCACAACCTTTCATCACAATGGCACATTCTTCTATCAAGTTGATCAATGCAAAGCAGGCAGCAAGAATTATTTGCTGCCAACCAAATCATGTATATGCTCTTGCTCGAGCAGGTACTTTAACTCCATACTACATTGGTGTTAGATCTTACCGATTCGATATAGAAGAGATTTACCGTTTTGCGGAATCAAATTTACTACCTTTATCTGCGTAGTAAATGAAGTTCTGGGAACTGATTATTTGTTGCCTAAGCACCAACTCGCTTCACCATCGCCCAATCACCTGGGCGAACCTGTGCCCGTTCTCTTTTGGCAGTTGATTCTTTTTCCGTGAACCTTAGGTAAGCGCACTGAGGGATTTTATTCAACGCATAAACAAACATTAGCGCTTTACAAATAAACTAATATGCACTATAATAATCAAACATCAATGGCATTATCATGAATCAACTGCAGAACAAACTTCTACGCCTTCCTCAAGTAAAAGCATCAACAGGATTATCAAAATCCTCAATCTATGCACGTATTGCAGAAGGCACATTCCCTAAGCAGATCCCACTTGGTCCACGCCTTGTGGTTTGGGTGGAAGCAGATATTCAAAACTGGATAAATGAGCAAGTGCTTGCTGCGAGGGGTTAATTGCCCCTCTTTTTTTATGGTTATTTCTGATTATCAACTAGATCTGCCCATTGCTGCATCATTTTTGTTCTTTCATCTAAATACTCTGCCCTGTTATAAGCAGCAGTTACTTTATTTTTCTCAAGGTGTGCCAATTGCCGATCAATTACCCTTAAATCAATTTTAAGTTTTTCTTGGATATTGGTGAGTGCCAGCGATCTAAATCCATGCCCACACATGCGTTCATCAAATCCCATACGCTTTAATGCCATATTCAAGGTGTTATTACTGATATAACCWCTTTTAGTTCTAACGCTTTTAAAAATCAATCCATCAGGTCCTGTAATTGCTAGAAGTGATTTAAAGATTTTTATTGCTTGTTTTGATAGCGGCACAAGATGTTCCTTTCTTGATCCTCTTTTTCCTTTCATTCTTTCTGCTGGAATTGTCCAAATTTTTTGCTCCCAATTAATCTCACTCCAATCAGCGCCAATCAATTCAGTTGTTCTAACAAATGTAAGCATCAATAACCGAAGTCCACCAATAGTGAGAACATCAGCACCTGCAATATTGCTTTTCATCGCTGCTATCAATTCAGGCACCTCCTCCCATCCAATACTTGGGTAGTGCTCAACCGTTTGTTTTACAGGCGCATGGCGCTTTAGTGAAATAGCAGGATTAAGGGGGCAAAAACCCAATGCTGATGCGTAATCAAATACTTGTGAAATCACACCAAGGCATCTTTTGCCTTGCTCGGGTGAACCACGCTTTTCAATTTTTCGCAGCACTGCCAAGCAATCTTGAGTGCTGATTTGATTTATTGGTAATGCTCCCAAAGAAGGCAGGATATCTTTCTCTAACTTCTGGATCACATCACTGGTGTGACGGGCACTCCAAGTGCCTGCTGCCTTATTGCTATGCCAGTCCAGAGCAACTGTTTCAAATGTTGTATGAGCATGGTGGGCAACAAAGCGTTCTACCTTCTCCTGCCGCTTGGCGGCACAGGGGTTTATTCCCTCTATCAACATTCGCTTACGTTGCTCATCTCTGATTTGTCTTGCCTTCTTTAAGGAAATCTTGGGATATGGTCCGATTCGGTAATCCTGCTGTTTGCCATTTTTACTTGGTGGATAGCGATGACGCCAGATCCAGTATTTGCCGCCAGCAGTATCTATCTCCAGCAGCAACCCCCCACCATCGGACACCCGCCGCCTCACGCCGCCTGGTGGTTCTGCCTTGATCTGAACGTCAGTTAAGGTCAACCCCAAATACACCAACACCCCAACATTTTACACCAACACWTACACCAACACTTTTTTAGCACTACCCAGCATTTTATGAGACCAGCTTGGACTATAGGCATTAAAAAACCCAGTCATAGACTGGGTTGCTGGATTCTCAAGGACGTCTCAAAACCTTGATTAAACGGAGAGGGTGGGATTCGAACCCACGGAAGGTTTCCCTTCAAACGATTTCGAGTCGTTCGCTTTCGACCACTCAGCCACCTCTCCTGGATCCAGATCAACTGGATYTCACCAGCCTAGCCAGCCCCGGGTACCTGTAAATTGCCAATGCTGTGGCAGCCTGCCATTTACTGGTTTTTCAGCACTCACCCACACCTTTGCTACCCCTTGCCATAGGGCCAGTTCCCTGCGGCTAGGCGGCCTACCTAACCACAAACCATCAAGGCSTAGAGCCGATARGGAAGATGTTTTAAATGGTTGCGGGAACACCCCCCAACGGCGATCACCAAGCTGCAATAGGCCAGCCCCCGGCGATTCAGGCAAACTTTTAAAGCTCAAACCCTYACTACGCACTACTCCCTGCGGTAGCACCTGCACCAGCCCACTTAATTGCCGCCAACAGGTTTGGGCATCAGTAGCAATTGGRTCTAACAACACCAACCAATCCAATCGAGCAATCCCTAAACCCTGCTGTAATCGCCCAGCCCTGCGACAACTAAATTCACTGGCATCTGTACTAATTAATGCTGCTCTACCTTTATATCGAGCCATYAATAAACTACCAGATGCCTGATGAACAAGCAGCAATTGATCTTGAAATAAGCAAAATAGCTGATATGCACTGGCAGAAATCATTACCAATAAACCAAGCGGTCGCCAGCGTTTTAGGGGTAATAGCCAAGCTGATAAACCAGCACTAAAAATAAGAACTAGCCATGCTGATAATCTACCTGTAAATATCAATGCAAGAGGTAATTGAGCCGTAAACTGCACTAATAAAAGCAATGCCTGCACGGGTAGCTGCAATAACCAAATAAATGGTGCAAGTAAAGGCGGCAGCRTYAAAGCCAAAACGGCACTAGCAATTGATCCAAGCGTTAATRTTGAAATCAGTGGGCTTGCAATTAGATTTGCCGGCACTGCATAGATCGGAACCACACCAAARTGCAATAGYTGTAGTGGCAATGTCCATAACCAGGCAGCTAATGGCACTGCCAGCAATGAATGGCAGCGTTTTTCWAGCCGGGGTGCGGTGATRATTAARCCAGCAGTTGCAGTGGCACTAAGCTGAAAACCAACATCCCATAACCAAGCCGGCTGYCACAGCAAYAAGAGCAWTAAACTAATCAGYAATARGCCAAATGGTTTGCTRCGTTCTTCATTTATTTCAATTATTAGGGCAGCAACACCCATCAGCAATGCCCTTAACACCGATGGTTGGGGGCCAGCCAGCACTAAAAACACAAGCATCGCCCCAAGCCCTGCTGTTAAACGCAATGGTGGTTTTCCCCGCCGCACAAAAGCAAGCACCAAACCCAGTAATACGGTGAGGTGAAATCCACTTGCAGCTAAGGCATGGCTTAAACCCGCGGCCCTGAATTGTTGTTTCAACTGATCAGGTAGATCCACCACCGCACTACCCATAAGCAAAGCAGCTAGCAATGGGCCAACCTCTGGCCCTGCAGCTTGCTGAAATTTGTTATTTAAATRTTGGCGTAATTGCAATACCGGCCCTTGYTTCTTATCTAGCACCTCAAGGTTACTCACTATTAAGCGGCTAAATGTGCCTTGCWGCGCCAACCGTTGGCCGCCATCACCAAGCAAAGGATGCACTGCAGGGCTTGGTTTTTGCAAGCGGCCTTGCACCTGAACCCGCCAACCTTCTTGCCATAAACCGCATTTRGGCAGGATTAAATCGCTGCGGCCGCTATGGGGGAAATCAAGCACTAATAAGGATCTACAKCCCGTTGGCATWAGCCGTTGGATCGGAGCACCCAGCCGCCCCCTTAATTGCACTTGCTTGCCATCGGCTTGCCACACAGGATCCAAAGCATCAGGACGGGGCCAGCGCCAATGCAACCAGCCAAACAACAGCACAAGCAAAAGCAGGCCTATGCCCCATTTACGTTGCAGCGTTTGAAAAAGCCGCAAATAAACCATTTCTTATTGGCAGCGGCTCCATCAGAGGATTYCCCCCCTAGACGGCAGCGATGCAGCCGATAAGTTACAAAACAAGCAGCAGCTCAACCAATGAATCCTTTGGCCCGCTTGGCCCTACTGGCACTTACATACATCCTCACKGCACCAGTGGGTGCTCAGCCACTAGCAACMAATGCMACTATTACAGTGCAAGCTGGCGACACATTAGATGCAATAGCCCGCAAGCAAGGAATTAGCGTTGCWGCTTTAATTAAATTGAATCCCAACATTATTCCCGATCGTTTAGCKATTGGAACAATATTGCAAATACCATCAAAAAYAATYAGTCAAAAYCAACCACTTCCRCCAGAACTAAATACAAAAGAAGCAAGCGCTGCTTTATTACTAAGTGCTGCAGAACGCAGGGATAGGGCMCAACAAATGCTTGTTGATCCAAACGGTTGGCGTTGGTATGGCAAYACCGCTGTGGATTGGAAAGGWTGGCGACTACATCCGGGTGGYGTGCGTATCACATTGGTTAAACCAAATCCAATTGAAGTKGGTAATTTGCGCTCTTTAGCAACTGCTGTTGCAGTGCAATGCGACAGYTTGAGGCAAACYTGGCGCATTGATGGCCAGTGGGAACCATGGAAAATCCCCAGTGGCGGCACMGTTCCCGCTCGAATTGTGCTTGATCTTTGCAGCAACACCACCGATGCACCGGCAGTGCCGGTTTTACCTTTGGAGTAAAGGGAAACCCAGGGCCTCCCGCTCCGCCAACCAGGCCTCTGCCACCTGCTTTGCCAAGTGGCGAATGCGGGCAATGGTTGCCGTTCGCTCTGTTACTGATATCACTCCACGCGCCTCTAATAAATTAAATGTGTGGCTGCATTTAAGTACCCAATCAAGGGCAGGTGCCGGCAGCGCTTTTTCACATAGGTCTCGGGCTTCTGCTTCATAAATTTCAAATAATTGCTTTAATCTTTCTGGATTTGATGCCTCAAAATTGTAAACACATTGSCCCTTYTCAAAAGGCAACCAAATATCGCCATAACTATATTTTGAATCCCATTGYAGATCCCAYAAACTTTCAACATCTTGTAGATACATCGCTAAACGTTCTAGKCCATAGGTAATCTCAATCGACACCGGCCTGCAATCRAGGCCGCCACATTGTTGGAAATAGGTGAACTGGGTAACTTCCATGCCATCAAGCCACACCTCCCAMCCCACACCCCAAGCRCCAAGGGTTGGTGATTCCCAATTATCTTCCACAAATCGGATATCGTGCTCARCAGCGCAAATACCAAGCGCMGCAAGGGATTCAAGATAGGTTTCTTGAATAGCATCAGGCGATGGTTTTATTAATACCTGATATTGAAAATAATGTTGCGCCCTGTTGGGATTATCGCCATAACGGCCATCGGTGGGTCGCCGGCATGGTTCCGGATAGGCAACTGCCCATGGTTCTGGGCCGATAGCCCTTAACACCGTGTGGGGATTCATGGTGCCAGCGCCCTTTTCGGTGTCGTAGGGCTGCAGGATTAAGCAGCCTCTTTCAGCCCAAAAGCGGTTGAGGGTTTGAATGATGTCTTGAAATTGCATGGAGCCGCCCACCGCTTTGCCAACAATACCGAATCACCTATAAATAATGAACCTTTTGATTGCTATAATCCTAAAACAGATCCCTTGGTAAAATCAGTGGGAAGAGTTGTCATCGAACTAATACCCACGCCTTTAAGGTTAGAGCTTTCTCCAATCTTGGAAGTTCTTGTTAATGAATTAGAACCCCAAGGATTATGGCTATTTGGCAGCTGGGCAAGAGGTAATGCCAGCCTCCGTTCAGATGTAGATATCTTAGTTATGGGTTTTGAAAATCAAAACTTGCTCGATGCTTACAACTCTGTTCTAGAGTTAATTYACCCATGCCCATTACCACTTCAGCCGCTGATTGCAGGGAAACACCTGCTCAYGCAWCATGGCGATGCACCTTTCTGGCGCTCAATTAAAAATGATGCTATTCCTCTTTTACTAGGCAGTAAATTCCCATGAGCCTAGAAAGTGCCCATCAACGAGCTCAATTATGGTTGCGACAAGCAAGGGATGATTGGAAAGCAGCCCAGGTTCTGCAAAGAGCAGGCCAAGCTGCTCAATCATGCTTTCAATCTCAACAAGTTGGAGAGAAGGCTCTTAAAGCGCTATTGRCAGCWGAAGATCGTGACTTACGCAGCCATTCATTAWCAGCTCWYCTTAAAGCAATAGGTGGCGAAATAGAAGAGCCCCGCCAACGTCAGGCTCGTTTACTCGACAAACTCTACGCTCCCACRCGTTATCCAGATGCCCTAGGAGATGAAGTGCCCGCAGATRTTTTTGGCCCGGAAGACAGTGAAAGTGCTTTGCAAGCTGCTTCAGAACTACTAGATTGGGCTGCAAATAGGCTCAACAAGCCATCTTAGTAATATGTTAACCATAARCAGCAGATCATTAGCTATCGCCACATTTCTACTTGCAAGTTCATTACTTTCTAGCCGCGTATTAGCAGAAGACACGCCATCCCCAGCGCAACCTGCAGCATGGTTTAGCATTCAAAATAATTTGGATTTACCCGATTGGTTTCAATTTAGTTTGCAAAGCCAAGCCGAACCAATGCTCAACCCCAGCGGTGGCACAAAACAAACCAATAATTGGATACAACAAACCGTTGCCTCAATATCAGTTGGAACGGGMCTAGCTAAAGATCCCAGCAATTGGCAGGAGATAGACCATTGGCGTGTGGATGCAAGCGTCAATTTTTATAATGGCAACCCAAATTTCAATAGTGAAATCGGTGCTGCTATTCCACTGCAACAGGTGGCCCACGACAATGGCTTTTGGCTTACTCAAGCGCAACTAAACCGCAGCATTGGCAATGGCTGGTTTGGCATTAAAGCAGGAATTCTTTCACTCAACCCTGATTTCATCTATACCCCAATATATGATTACTACATTCATTCAAGCCTAAATAACACCCTAAACATTTCAATTAGTGATCTCCCCGTAAATCCCCTTGCCGCCATTGGTGGTGTTTTGGAATTAAAACCGGCTCAAGATCTTTCGATGCGCTATGGATTATTTGATCTAGCTAGCACCAAACCAATCGTCAAGGTTTTTGGTGTGAATCCTCAAGCGAATGTTGGCGGGGCAGGAGTAGCTCAATTTCTACAAATTAATTACTCACCTCAATGGCTAGCGCCTAATAGAACTGGCTCTATGCTGCCCGATGGTTTGCTGCAAATTGGTGGTTACACCACCAATAATGGCGTTGATGGCAGCGGCATCAACGGCAGCCTTAGTTTTAGCACTGGCCTATCATTAGGCCTAGATCATCGCTTCTGGATCGGCAGTAATTATTCATTTAATRACTCARATGAYAGCACTCCAACTTTTGTTTCAGCTGGTTTATTAAGCCAAGGCTTGATTGCTTCCAGGCCATTTGATGTATTTATTTTAGGCKTTGGCAAAACTGGCTTCAATCAACTGCTAGCGCCCAATCAAAATTATGAAGGTGTTATCGAACTTGGTTATCAATTTCAATTAAATCCAACGCTTAATCTGCARCCTGCWGTGCAATGGATAATAAATCCCGGCGGTGCAGGTAACACCGCCGGGATWTTTGCTACCACYYTACARATAACACTTAATCTATAGATCAGAACATAAAGCTGGTTTTSAGCACACCGCCATAGGCGCTGTTGCTGCCGCTACCAGCTGGATTTGTGATCGTAAAGAAGGCAGGTGTAACGCTGATGTTGTCGGTAACTTGGAATTTGTACCAAATCTCCCAAGCAAATGTGCTTTCATCCGTACCTAAGAAACCATCGTTTCCAGTTACAAATGTAGGCTGACCAACGGCTGTACCAAAGGTGTTGCCTTTGATAAGTGCATCAGCCCACTGCAAACCCACATACCAAGATTGGCTTTGGGCATTTGCGCCCTTTTGGTTTGCTTCCACACCCCAGATTTGGGCTGCCTTCTTAGCGCTATAGGAGTTGGTACCCCAACCAGCACTAACAGATGGCACCCAGCTCACATTGCTTGGTTTCCACCAGCCACTA
>NZ_PXVC01000075.1 GCF_003011125.1 Synechococcus lacustris str. Tous
GTTCAATAAGCCTTTTAATTTGAACTTCTGGCTTAGCAAGCATTGCATCTACATCCCAATTAATTATGTTCAATAAGCCTTTTAATTTGAACTTCTGGCTTAGCAAGCATTGCATCTACATCCCAATTAATTATTGAAGATGAAGGATCAGCCATATGGAATTCCATTGTTTTCTGGTAAAATTTAAAATAAGATATAATATCATCGATATCGTAAGCCCAAGGATTCCGTGATCCCCAATAGCCCTTGTAAATTGCAAGCAAGTTGCTAATAGGATTACGGTAACAATGTATAATTTTTGCTTGCGGAAAGATCTTAGTAATAGCAGTGCAATACTGGAAACCAAAAAAAGATTCATTAGTTAATAAACTAGCCATATCATTGTCATAATACATTTCTTTGATTACGGAAATTTTGGATGCCGGAAAAGAATTTATATTAGAATCAAGAATATAATTGCGMGCAAGATCAAAAAAATGATCTTTACATAAATCTCCTAGGTTATGATTTTGAGCTAAAACCATTTGCACCAACTCAGCACCACAACAGGGAATCCCAACCAAAAAAATAGGTTTATATTCATCTGGCCAAGTAGAGCTAATGGAACCAATGGCCCGGTTAGCATCAATCAACTTGTTCAAATCTGGGATTTGCCATGAAGAGGAAGTATGCATAATTTTATTGCCCTTTTGATAATATTCAAATGCAGATTCGTTACTCAAATCATCCATATACTTTGCAATAGCAAAATATAAATAAGCCTGCTGATCTGGTGCAGAAGTTTTCAACAAAGATTGTTTCACCCTAGCGAAGGGCTCTGATTTTTGTTTTGCATCAACTAGCAGAGATAGATAATACTCAGCCTTTGCAAGCTCAGGATTAATCAAAAGAATATTATCATAAAGATAGATAGCATTATTAAAATTCCCTTCAACAGTATGGGCATTGGCAAGATTAAACATAGCTTCTAGCGATTGTGGATTAAACAGCAGAGCTTGCTCATAGAAGCTGATAGCCACTTGGTAWTTACCAAGCTTTGCATGAATTAATCCAAGATTTAGATAGGCCTCAACAAAATCAGGCTTAAGCTCAAGAGCTTTCTGGTATGCATCAATAGCTTCTTGAATATCATTATTAATAGCTAGGGCAACACCAAAATTAAATAGAAGATCWGGGGAAGAAGGATTTAAAACTATAGCACGTTCAAAGATTTCAATAGCAGAGGTGATATCACCAAGAGCTTGATAGGATTTACCAAGATTATTTAATGCTGCCAAATGACTTGGGTTTATAGACAATGCATCTAAATAACTAGCAATTGACTGGTGATACTCGCCAAGTTCAGCMAAACAAAAACCTAAATTAGTTAGAGCTTCTACAAAACYAGGATTTAAGTGTGTAGCTTGCTTATAAGCAACAACCGCCTCATTAAAACGACCCAGCTGAGATAACACATTACCAAGATTATAAWAACAAATAAAATTATTTGGYGATAAAATTAAGCATTTTCCATAATATACAATAGCTTCTTCGAAATTAGCCTGACCTTTTTTTATAAAACCAAGGGTTGCCCAGCCTTCAGAAAAATCTGGATTAATAGCTAGGGCATGATTTATGAAAGTTTCTGCTTYTGTTARTTCKCCTTTACCTGCGTATATAATAGCTAAATTACCAAGAATCAAAAAATGAACAAAATCAGCCTTAATTAAGGATTTATAAATAATTGCAGCCTGCTCAAGTTTACCCTCCTGAAAGAGAAGATGAGCAGAGATAGCCCGCTTTTTATTTTCGCCATGATTTATGATACTTTGGTTATTTTTGCCAAATCCAGCAGGGCTTTGAGTGGGATTTGCCATAAATGCCGGKTACATTAAATTTAAATGTATGAAGCCTAACTAACAGAACGGGAACCACTTTGCAAGATGGATAGCTGTTGGGGATTTATTACTAAGGAAGCAAATTGAGCGGGAGCAAAACCAGTATTGGTRAATGGTAAGAAGCCTGTAGGCGCTGAAATACCRAAATTGTAAATTGGCTGMAATTGTAAAAAATGAAGCRGATCAACGGAGCTAGCCGCAATAGCATTAAATGGTGAATTAACAACAATATTTTTAAGATCAGCTGGTAAGGCTACATTTACACCTGGTGAGATTGGGTCTACACCAATTGAAATTTTAGAGTTTTCACTAGCTTGTACACCACCAGATATTGCAATATTTTGRCTGGAAGGAGGTAGATAACCAGCGGCCCCAAAAAAGGGAAGAAATTGAGCAGGTGGCCAATAGATGGATGCATTTGTGCCATAGGCAATAGTGGTGTTGGCAGGAATAGAAATTGAAGAACCATCCGAAGCTTTAAGACCACCAGAAATAGCAATAGGAGTGGATTGCTGAGAAAAAGAACCCGTATTAAAATAATTATCRTCGTCTGTATCTAAAATWGAAACGTAACCAATAGTTCGAGTGAAGTTAGGAGCTACCGTATTGAGATTATTTGAATCGGAGGAAAGCATTAATGAGATAAACTCTGTGGCTTCAAAGAGAGAATCATTCAGGGTGGGAATAAGTGAGGTGTRTGACTTTTGATCCTTGGCAAATACAATAGGCTCTGAAACTTTATTATAGTCTTTACCTAGGCTTGCAGTTCCACCGAACGAATTTAGAGATAAATGTTGCACCTCATTAAGATTTCCTGTACGGGTTATTAAAACTTTTGCTACATYACCTTCCATAACTTTAGCATCTGAAATAGAGAAATATGAAGGTTTCGCAACTGGGGTAGGTGGAACTACACCACCACCACCACCAGAATCAACGWTTGAAGCGGAAACTTGAAAAACTTGAAGATCATTAAAATCCTGATCGCCACCTCCTGCAATATCTTCTACAGAGAAAGAAAGTGAACCATTATTCCTAATATTAGAAAATTGACTAGGATTTTCTACAGACCATGCAAAGAATGTATCACCAGTTGATTGAATGCTTGCRTAGGGGGCATATAGTGCACCACCRGSAACAGTAAATTGCTGATTTACTTGTTGATTATTAGGTGCACTAAGRCTTAAACTATTACCATTTGAGTAAAGTAAATTATCAGAGGCYAAGGCAATGGTCTTATAGTTTTCATCACCAGGTTTTACTACTAACGACCCACGCGATATAGCACCATCATAATTATTAACTTTGTAAAAACCTATTGATTCTGTATAAGATGAGTCTTGAGAAACATTAAAATTAAGGGATACAGATTTACCTGCGTAATCAGTTAGATCTAAAAGCGGTGCACCACTGGGGGTAATGAGGGGCTTGCTAGCCATAATGTGCCTCGGATTCGTGGTAAGGGTAAAGGGGTGTCAAAGCAAAAATCTGAACTACATAGCTAAATCTRTAGCACRAGAYGAGGCCATATGTCAAGCAAATGCAAATTACTGTTTTTATGAACTAATAGTTAGACAAAACAGCGATCAACGCCATTGGCTTAGGGAAGAGGYTGAACAGAAGCCAAGATAGATGAGAGCTCCTGWACCATGGCTTGTCGCGCGTACATATTTACCCGTAGGGCTTCTTCATGGTGACGGATCTGGGCATCTGCCCATTGGAGATTTTGGATCGCAGCTTTTGCCGTATCAGGTAAATCCTGGATCGCATAGCGCTTATCAGCAAAGGTGAGCACTGAACTGCTGGAATTAGGCATGCAAGAAACAAATACATACCCATACTAGCAATTTGCCACAAAAACGCAAAAGCGCTTTTCCGTTAAAGGGGCAAACAGGCTTCCCGCGATGCCGCTGATATGGTTTACCGACTTAGCAGCTGATTAAACCAAAGCAGAAAAAAGAGGCGATCATTAGCAGGAATTAATTTTTTATCTCCATGCCTGACACCATCAATGCAGTTGCCGTTGACACCTCAACGATCAACACTGGAATCGACGGGACTACGTCGGCGGTAACCAACGAAACCGCCTCCTCCACTTCCACGTCTGTTGACGGCATTGCCACAGCTGCTACCAAGGCCACAAATTCCACTGGTATTCAGGATTCCACGATTACGGCGGGTCAGAGCCAGACCATTACAGCTGAAGAGAACGGAACCGCTACGGCTGCGGCGACTACCTCAACAGCTCGGGAGCCTATAACGACCGTCGGAATTTCAACCGAAGGTGTCGTTACCTACCACACAGCTACAGGTGCCACACCTGTTGTAGGCGATGCCATCAGCTTCAGCGTTCTTGACGTAGCCGGCGCTGGGCTTTCAGCAAATAAAATCTATTACATCACAGCTCTTAATACTGGTGCTGGCACAGCCGTTGGCACATTCACAATTTCAGAAACGCCTAGTGGGAATGCAGTACGGCCAACAGCTGCTTACGGTTCCTCTACCGGAACTCTGTTAGAATCAAATGCAGCGGCGTTTTTCTCAGGCGATGCAGGCGGCGTTACTGATGTCGAAAAGAATATTGCAAACATAAGTGTAACTGGAATAACTACAGGCGCTGTTGTAACGGGCAGTACTGCAGCGTTGAGCGCTGGAGACGCCATTCAATTTAGTGTTCTATCTGATATAACCGCCGGACTGAGCACAGCCACAACATATTATGTTGACAAAATCTTAAGTTCGACCACATTTTCCATTAAAGATGCCGCAGGCAATACGCCTACAATTACTGCGGCGATTGTCTCCGGTACTGCTGGTTACACTGATGCTACCGCAGACATAACAAGTGGAACCACTGCGAACATTAATACTACTGCAAATAACACTGCTACTGCAACTGCAATTAATGCAGCTGGCGATGCAGCCGCTCAAGCCTACCTGACAGAAAGCGTAGGTTTGCAAAATCAAAACCTGACTGTTGGAAGTGCAGGAACTATCACTGCCAACGTCGATGGCGATGCCATCGCAAGTGCAACTTCTGTGGGAACAACTGGTTTGCCTGCGGCTGCAATTGCAGCCTCTACAGCCGTCAATGTTGTTGGTATTGATGATGTAGGCAATCAAGCTGGCGATTTCATTTTTGGTACGACGGGAGACATCACCACCAACGTAGGCACTTCTTCCGATCGTGTCACGGTGAGCGCTACTGCAGCAACCACTACAGGCGCCGCTGATGCAGATGCGGTGCTCACTAGAAATGTTGGTATTCTAGAAACAGCTTCAGGCTTGATCCAAGTTGGAACTAATGGCACCATTTCGGCTGGTGCTTTTAATACCACAAATGCCAGTGCCACAACTATCACGGGTGCATCAGATGCTGATGCCACGATCACCAATGCATCCGGCATTGATATGGCTGCAACTGCCAGCCTGATCACGGGTCAGGCTGCAACAGTCTCGGGTACGGCCAACACCTCCAGTACGGTGGTGGCATCAGCCGTTACCAGTACTGCAAATGCCAATTCAACACTATCCGAGACCAGCGGCGTAGAAATTGGCATTGTGACCGCAGGCACTAGCGCCACCATCGCGGGCACTGATACTGCAGGTCTCAGTGCATCAGCCACATCCGTTGATGCTGCTGCAACCTCGGAAGCAACAAATGCCTCAGCCAACGGAGTTGAATACACTACTTTCACTTCCGGAACCACTGCTTCGGTAACGGGCACTACCAGCAGTTCCGTGGTATCAGCCGCCGCCTCCACTGACGCTAACGCCACAGCCGACTCAATCGTAGGTTCTGTTGATGGTGCCACTAGTGCTGGTACTTTCACTGCCGGTACATCAGCGGCATTGAGTGGCAGTGCGACAAACTTAATCAACTCCACCGCAACAACGGTAGGTGGAATAGCCGATGCGGAAGCTGATACCACCGACGCCTCAGGTATTGACATATCTTCTTTGACCACTGGACAAGGTGCAACAGTCAACGGCACTGCCACCACCTCCAGTACCGTTCAGGCATCCGCTGTCGTCGGAACAGCAACAGCGCTTTCAGAACTCGACGAAACAAGCGGCACAGAAATCACCACGGTGACCGCCGGTACCACTGCCACTATTACCGGTACTGATACTGCATCTCTCAGTGCATCAGCCTCTTCAGTCGATGATGCTGCCTTCGCATATGGCATAAACACTAATTCCGATGCCGTTGAACTCACAACCTTCACCTCCGGTACGAGTGCTGCTGTAACGGGTACCGCCACTAGCACGGTCACAACTGCAGCCACCTCCACTGACGCTAATGCGACTGCAGATTCTCTTACATCCGAGGCGGCTGGTGTCACCAGTGCCGGTTTGTTCACGGCTGGTACTTCAGCAGGATTGAGTGGCAGCTCAACGGTGGTGCAATCCTCAACTGCCACCACAACTGGAAATCTTGCCTCTGCAGATAACGCCTCAGCGACCACTGTTGTAACAGCAAACTATGGCTTGGATTTAGATACTGATGACACAATAATTGGYACCKCAGGWACTATTAGCGGCAGCGTTGCTGGAACGAACAGCGCAACGGCAACTGGTACCACAGCTGATGCGTCAGCAACTGTAACGGTCACAGATTCAACAGGTATTGATCTGGGCAACACAGCTCTAACAACTACGGAAACTCTTAGTACTGGAACTTCTGTAGGCATTACGGCTAGCTCGCTGGGTACCAACACAGCTACAGCAACATCTGTAGGTGCTGATGCCCAGGCTGCGATTAGCCAAGTAACGGCCAATGCCCTAGGCGACGGCCTCGGGGTTATCGCCGCTGGAACCAGTGCAGCCATCGGCGCKACGGCCACCTTCACCAACACCGCCACYGCAACAACAACGTCTGGMAACTCAAGCTCGCTTCTTGGTGCCGATGCAACCRTCGGCAACGATACTGTCGCCGCYGTTGACGTCWCATCCATCACYTCAGGCACAACCCTGACGATGGCCGCTGCTGCAAGCAGCACYCAAAYAGCCAATGCCAGCAAYGTYGGTACATCCGGYACCAGYRTTAAAAATRATGCAACTGCAACCGTGGCCGGTACTGACACCATCTCCGGTATTGAAAGCACTACAATTTCCGTCGGCACCAACACCACAGCCTTCACCGCAACAGCAAACCTCGCCGGTTCTGCAACCTCCAACACCACCTTTGGTGATGCCGCCTCAACAGCGGGCAGCGCTTCAACCGTGTCTGGTCTTACCACTAGCGACGGTACAAACACTCTGACCATCGGTCAAGATGCCGTCGGTGGCATTGGTCTCGGGGCAACAACAACCCTTTCTGCCCTTGCGAACACCGTCTGGGAGAGTGCCAACGCCACCGTTGGCAACACTCTCGTGGACACCACTTCAATCGGTAACGATCAAGTTGACATCACCGTTGGCCGAGATGCCGGAACGATTTATACATCCTCAACCAACGTGCTTACGGCGACAGCAGCAACTATTGGCGACCTAGTAGGCATCGATACAGCGGATGCAAAGATTTTCCAAACAGCCGCTGGTACCTATGATTCCAAAATCATCATTGGCAATGACGGCAACCTCACAAACGTTGCTACCACAACCGGCAACGCGAGAGCAACAAACGTTGGTAACAGCTTGGATAGTGATTATTCAAGTGCAATCCTGACTCTTGATGTTGATGGCCTTAAGCAAGTCGCTTCAACCTCCGATGTCAGCATCGGAGCCGATGGCAATGTGCAGTCTCAGGCACAAGCTAGCGGCAGTGCTTTTGCACAAAACGTTAATGGCGCTGAGGGCACCGCTTCAGGTTGGGGTGCGTATGCCAAAGGTGATCTCGATGTCTATGGCGCAAGTTTGGCTAACGCTGACACTGACATCACCATCGGCCAGTCAGGCAACATCACAGGCTTGGCCATTGTGGGTACGCTCAACGCAGGCGTCCTCGGCAACCAAGTAAGTGTCACCAGTACCACCACTGAAGGTACCTCCTATGCCGTCGGTACCGTCGATACCGCCGGTATTCTGGGCACAGGTGCTACTTCCACCTCAGGCACTCCAGGAACCAACCAAAGTCTCCTGACAGCCGGTCCCCTCGATGGTGATGTGATCGGTCAATCGATTACAGGCATGGCTGTCCTTGCAAACACGATTGGCAGTACAAATGCCGATGATGCTTCCAGTTCGATGATTGCAACCATCGGAGGTCTCCAAAATGTGGATATCCTGGGCGGCCAAACCGGTGTCAACTTGATCAAAGGCACCTCAACGGGTGATTACGATTCAACTGCGATCTCGATTGCAGGCGATTCGACAGCTGTTGGCACTGTCACCGGTTATGGCATCTACGACACAGATGGTACAGGCAACATCACTACTTCTGGCAACATCCAAGCCATCTCCAACTTGCTCAACACAGTTGTAGCAAGCTCTGTTGCAGGCACCGCAACAGCAACGGCCACCACCACAGCGGTTGGGATTGGTAACTACAACGTCACCATCCTTGGCTCCGGCACGGTGACAGCCAACGCCACCGGACTGGCCGAGTCCACCGCCAGCTCGGTTGCTGGTCGCGCTTCTTCATAGGCCTAACAAAACCAGGAGAGAGGATAACTTCCCAATGTGGGGGGCTTCGGCCCCCTTCTTCGGGTATCAACTAAACTAAAATCATTGAGAGATTAGAGGTCGAACTATGGGTGCACTATCCAGGGCCATAGCCCTAGTCTTTCAACCAGGTGAGATCCTCACCGCTGGCGACAACCTTGTATTGGGCATCAACCCAACCGCCAAGGCCACCACCCGCGAATTACAAGTTCTTCGTGATACCAGCCTTGCCGGCGGGGAGCTCGCTACCGATGCCCAGGCCTTTGCCCGTGGTATCGGTGCTGGTAACAGCCGTTTCCTCTCTGATGTTGGCATCGAGCTCACCGCTCCTTCCGCCCAACCCCTCAAYCACTACGAAACCGAGCACGGCGATCTACCCGTCCTGATYCTTCCCACCGGSAGGTTCACGGGCACTGTTAAACAAGTTGAAGCGGTAGGTGAACTAGCAGAGACCGATACAGGCCTTTTCAGGGGCATTGTCAAAGAAGACTACCCAACTGGAAAACAAGTTGGAAAACCAGTAAAAACCGACGGTGTTGACCCCCAAACTGGCCAACCGATTGCTTTTAGTGATCCGGCAACCGTTGATGATGCCAGTCTCTACAACTC
>NZ_PXVC01000076.1 GCF_003011125.1 Synechococcus lacustris str. Tous
GCTAAATGCTCAAGCCGGTTTTCATACTTAGCTGCCTCAATAAGAGTGAGGCCCATCGTTGATCTAAAACACTTGGTCCCTAGCTATTGCCGCAGGGCACGWGTGGACAAGCTCTATTAGGGCCCTATTGGCCCTAAAGCCAACTGCGATAAGCACTACGCAAGCTTCTAGCRGCTGCTTTTTGTTTTGCACTGYCAAATTGCGGGCTAGTTCCATTACGCCGCCGCCTTACCCAACTGCCTTTACGTAYTAGAGCAACATCAGCAGCAACTGCCCGCCGGGCAGAAGCAATRGAGCCGTAACCCTTTTTCTTTTGTTTAGCWGCAAGACGCCTTGCCTGAGCAGCAYCYSTGGCATYYACAACCGTTGCAGTTGATCTGCGCTSCCAGAAAACGAGGTAATACATATAACCAATTGCCGCACTTACATACCCACAGGGCCAAGACCCACAGGGCCGAGACCCACAGGGCCGAGACCCGTAGGGCCAAGACCCATAGGGCCAAGACCCATCAATGCGATGTGCTGGCTTGCTCCATGATCCGCAGCGGGCAAGGGCTGCGCAAGTTGGCCTCTAGCCAACCCTTGCCTTGCGCTGCGGTTATGGGCTGCGCCCATCACATCTATTTCAATGGCCACTAAAAGCGATCCATTTGCTCTTATTGATTCCTGCCATAAGGCATTGCAAGCGGTATTACGCAACTCACAACAGCAGCCGATTCAGCGCYTATGGATTGATCATCCCTATGGAGAAGAAGAGCTTTGCTTGCTAGAAGAAGAGCTGCTGCCTGCCATGGAAGCGGTATTAAAGCGGGTAGATGAAATTGATAAAGCCGTTGAGGCAAATCAAGCAGCAGCAATCAGCCCAGTTGAATGGCAACGCATCTGGGATATCACTAGCCTTTAGCACTATGGATCGGCTTGTTCCGAAGGGTGGTGAAAGAGAAATCCAAGATCTGATCGATAGATATCAACGACGCTTTGGTCTTAATTCATCACGTTCCGATGCGTTGTCGGATGTAGCTGATCACCTCAGCGACGAGCTCCATGCCAACGGTATCGGCAGTGGAGGAACCACCCGTGCTCAGGCCGAGTTCGCCGCCAAGCATCCATACGTCACCGAACTCCAACTCCGGGGCGTGGCCGTTCTCAGGGAGGTGGGGCAAGCGGGATTGATTGGAGGTGCTGTGGGCGGCTGCCTTACGGGCACCTTCTCAGCCATCCACCGAGCCATGGGCCTCAGCCAAGGAGAGACAACAGCCACAGAAGCGATCCTGATCACACTCAAGGCGACAGCCTCTGGTGCAGTCAGGGGAAGCTCCGTGGCCGGCGGATCACGCTTGATTGCCATCTCGGCCAATGAGGCTGGAGTAGCTCGGGTAATAGGCGAGATGGGGCCAGGGGCAATCGCCAATGCCATCTTTGAGGCAGGGTTGTCTACTCACCGTTTTGCGAGGGGAGAGATTGATCACGAGGCTTACAGGGAAGAGTTAGGTGGTGCAGCCTTGAGAGCTACAGCAACCAGTTATTGTGGAATGGCTGGTCAACTCCTGATCCCAGTACCTGTCGTTGGGGCAGCCGTTGGAGCAATCAGCGGCTATATCGCAGCGGCTGTGTTGGTTGAATCTGGGGTGCTTGGCCTAGGAAGCAACAACATCGTGACCATTGCAGAAGAGCGGCAAGAGGTAATCGAACGCGAGTGCGCGGCCGCCATCCTGGAGCTGCGCCGCTGCCAAGAGGAGCTCGATCAACTGGAGGAGGCCTACGGCGAAGGCTTCCGCCAGACCTTCAGCCCATTTCTCGATGAACTCAAGGTGCCTCAACAGGCTGGCCTTTACCGGAACAGCCTCAAACGCTTAGTCTGCATTAGCGAGGCTCTTGGCCGCGCTCTGCCCTGGCAAAGCATGGAAGAGTTCGATTCCTTCATGCTCGATGACGAGATGGAACTGATGCTTTAATCCGATTGTTAATGAATTATCTTTTCCAGAAGGATCTTCTCCGGCTTCGTTCTGACCTTGGTTTTTCTTTTGCTATTTATGATTGCCGCTTGATAGATTTTCCTAGGATGATTAATCTGTTGCCAGTTTTCCATGGACGCAGGCTCTCCTCCTTGGTGACTCTTTGTAAGCTTGATGGAAGATCTGACTAATGCCTATCTCGGATGAAGAAAAAACAAGAATATTGAATGCTGCTTCAGTAGAAGCTCTTCGGGCGGAGCATGAGGCAATTTCTAGGCAGATTCAACTAGAGGGGTTGCCACGCGGTCGAGAGTCTTCACTTCTGTCTAAACTTTGGACGATTACCGAAGAAAGAATGCGGCAATTGTTGGGACATGATGAAAATTCTTCTAACGTAAATGATTTCATAGCTCAAACCCCTAGGGCTTCATTGGTTGAACCCGCGTGTGAATACGTCTCATTTCGCCACTTTCAAGGATTTAATGAGTTAATACCAGGAGAAAGCGATTCAATGGCCTTGCAGCTTTATCACCCTACAACATCCGAATTGCACTCCAATGCGGACAGAAGAATATTGCGACTTAAAGATGGAATGGAATTTGAGTTGCAGCTTTATGCAGATGCTCTACTTGAAATACTCCCTAGCGAAGGAATCATTTATTTGTCATGTATTCCGCCCTCAAGTCCCTACGGTAGTCAATCACTAAAAAGCGTAATCGCGAGGGTTGCTAGGGCATCTGAACGATATAGAGATGCGTCCTCGCTGTTTCGAACTATTGTACGTAGAGGAAAAAAATCACACGGTGCACGCTTCACTGATGAAGAACTCGCTTCGACCATCGCCGTAGAGCCATTTGTCTTCGACCCAATGGGCACTATCCTTTTGATTGATGACGTTGTAACGAGTGGTCAGTCTTTCAGGGTTTGCAAGACAATGCTTAGAGAAGTGGGTGTATCAAATAGTATACTTTGTTTGGCAATGGCGAAGACTGACCGATATTCAAGTCAACAGGGAATCATAGATCGTTTGATTATAGAGCGTTCAACGATCGGTAAGAATGTGCAAGCTGCAAATACTTCTCAACAGCACAGGCCGCCAAGAGTCAGTAACCGATACAGAAGCGATTCGGTTGCTCGTACCACTCCTAAGGTTTCAAGTAATCAGATCAAAACCAGGCCTAGCCCTACTGGCAATTCTAATACGCAAAAGGTAAGCGCCTCGAATAGCGACTGTTTTGTCGTTACTGCTATTTATGATGGTGACTGTGATCACAAGGATGTGCAGCTGCTGCGAAGGTGGCGAGATGAGAATCTGGCCTCTACAGTAGCAGGAAAGCGACTAATTCTTCTTTATTACAAAATTGGACCTTATCTTGCGTCTATAGTTAAATCGCTTCGTTTATCGCGTGTTCTTCGCCCACTGCTTCAAAATATTGCACATAAATTGTATGATTGCCCAAATTGCTGCCCATGTCTCCGTTTCGATGCTGCCGGGCATAGGGCCGGCAAAGTCCAGGAAGATCCTCGATAGTCTGACCTCCTTGGAGTCGTTCGATGTATTCTCCACAGTTTTAAAGTGTTTCCCCTCGATTGAAATTGGTCATTCTGAATGGCATGCAATATGGTCAAGATCGGTGGATAAAGTGGAGCGAATAATTGATCAAGGTATCGTGATTGTCCCTTATCTTTCCGATCTTTATCCTGCCAATCTCAGAGGGCTTAGCACTCCGCCTGTCAATCTCTACTTGATTGGACGAGTTGATTCTCTCCTCAGTGCGAATATAATTGCAATTGTTGGGACAAGAAATCCAGACTCATGCATTCAGGATTTCGCACCAAGTTTTTGCGAACATCTTTCATCGCTTGCAAGTTGTGTGGTTAGTGGCCTTGCCTTGGGATGCGACTCGATTGCGCATATTGCATCCATCCGCTCAACTACACCGACTGTAGCGGTTCTTCCTTGCGGCATTGATAAGATTTATCCTAAGGAAAATCAAGGCTTAGCTCAAGATATTGTGGAGGCCGGAGGGTGTCTTGTTTCCGAATATGAGCCTGGAACCAAAATCCAAAAATCTTATTTCGTTGCTCGAGATAGAATTCAAGCGGGTCTTTCTCATGCCGGGGTATTGCTCCAAAGCTCCTTGAATGGAGGATCTATGCATGCGATGAAAACCCTGGCTTCACTAGGGAGACCTCTCGCGACGATTTCTCCTCCAATGCATCTATTGAATGCAGATCAGTGGGCAGGAAACGTCAAATTAATAAATGGACGTCCTGCACCCCTTGTCTTTGACCTTGCAAGTGATGCCCACTCCATTCGTGAAGGAGCAGGCATTTTGTTGCCAAAACATCAAAATCAGAGCGTGGCTCAATCCTTTATTCAGCAGTCTTTGTTGTGAGTTTCTTGATTCACTAGAGCCTTGCTCGCCTCAAAATGGCGCACCCACCCCACTGTTCACCGCGTGGGCCCCCCCTGTATCAGCAAAGAAGTCCGCTCGCATCAAAGAAACCAGGGGGTGCAACCGATGAACAACGAGACCGATTAACGACGCCAAATTTCGTGGTGAAATTCGCAAACGGATGAGTCCGCCCAGCAGGGAAACAGTTACTGAAATTTCAAGGGCTACAGGTATTAGCCGTCAAACGCTTTATAGCTGRAGGCACCTATGGAAACGAGAAGGGGAGTTAGTGCCTGCCAGCAGTAGCKCTGCAGAAGMATGGGATTCAAGCGATWAGTTRGCTGCTGTTAAACAAGCTTTTAGCCAAGACCCATAGGCCCGAGACCCAYMGGGCCGAGCGTTCGGCTTATCGAACTTGGCACATCCTGCGGCTGTGCCTTTTCGTTCTCAGCCTCYGCTCTATTGRTTGGCCCATTTRATAWTAAGAATWGGSCCTAAAGWTATTCCGGCGGCTGCCGTATTYGCTCWGKTCTTGCAACCRSTTTRGCTGRTTWAGYTATTAATTATGTGCTAAAATATRGAGGCACCAAAGGCCCCGAGCCCATCGCCTGCGGTAAGTTTTTTCTWTCAAGTTYATTATTGCATTTAATTGCTTATGTCTAAAATTATTGTTGCTTGTGGTGGYCGTGATCTGATYRTTTCTGATCAAGATTGTGCCCGAWCATTGTTAGCACGTGTTTCTGGTTGTCGCGTTCATTTATTGATCCACGGCAATGCAAAAGGTGCTGATGCTGCCATCAACCGTGCCGCCCATCTATTGGCTTGGCCGTGCCTTGCTATCTCAGCTGATTGGCAGCGCCATGGCCGTTGTGCAGGGCCAATTCGTAATCAGCAGTTAYTGCAGCTTGCAATTGAAAAGGCAATAGCTCTGCAGTTACCCACACAGGAGCAGATCTCAATTCTGGTGATCGCCTTCCCTGGCGGTAAGGGCACTGCCGATCTAATTCRGCAAGCGCGAAAGCTAAGTGCCAGATCAGCTGTGCCAATTGCCATTAGGCAAATCTCTGCTKCTGAGGCCTCCTGTGGCATCAGCACCWGTGGCCGTGCCACCAGTGCTGATGCCAGCTCTATTTCTTTAAACCCTATTTGCGCTTAATCACTATGGTTTCCCTTCCCTCAGTTCCACACCCGGTTGCCTCCGCYCCTGTGGGGTCTGCCCCTGTTGCCTCCGCCCCTATGGGGTCTGCCCCTATGGGGTCTGCCCCTATGGGGTCCGCCCCAATGGGTTCTGGTTTAGGTCTATGGCAGCTTGGTATAGAAGCCCAAGCACTTACAGCTCAGATCGCTGCTTTTGCTGCACAGTTAGAGCTAGAAGATCCAGAACTTGTTCAATCAGCTCTAGGTGAAYTAGAAGCTGCCTTATTRCAAGAAGAAGGTAATAAGCAAAAACTATCAGATAAAGCAGATGCAACCTGTTGGGTAATTGATCATCTACGGGCACAAGCTAGCTATAGGCAACAACAAGCCAAAAGGCTTAGTGATATTGCCAAGGCTGATCAAACCAGAGCTGATRCSCTTGAGCAATCGCTTCTATATGTGCTTACACATTTACAACCAGAAGCAACACGCTTTTCTTTTCCTAACCATGAACTAACAAGTCGYAAATCAACTGTTGTTGAAATTATTGATCTAGATAAAATTAMAGCTGARTGGTTAGTTGTTAAAACCAGYACAGCACCAGATAAAAATGCAATWAAGGCTGCAYTAAAAAARGGCTTAGAAGTAAGTGGTGCCACTCTTCTTAATCGCCGCAGTTGGAAAATMAATTAATTGATTTRTTRGTTATTCAWTTTATTCCATTTATCCTTTYAACACTTGATTTAYTATGTTTTCTACTCAACAACAACATKYGCTAGCAGCACCGCTTGATCGCGCTAATGTTCAATATCGCAATCAATCAAATCGCAGCTTTTCTTACCTAGAAGGTTGGCATGTGATCGCAGAAGCAAATCGCATCTTTGGTTTTGATGGCTGGCAGCGTGAAACGATCGAATTAAAATGCGTTTGCGAACGTGAACGCAATATCGGTCGYGATGGCCGCACTGGCTGGGGTGTTACCTACACAGCCAAGGTGCGTATCCAGGTAGGAGCGATCATTAGAGAAGGCAGTGGTGCCGGCCATGGCATCGATGCTGATCTAGGTCAAGCCCATGAATCAGCTTTAAAAGAAGCTGAAACTGATGCAATGAAACGTGCCCTAATGACCTTTGGTAACCCATTTGGTTTAGCGCTTTATGACAAGCAACAACGGCAAGTCATCAGTTCAAGTGCACTCGCGCTAGGCCACCAAGTAGCGCCGTCAAAACTTACTACTACTGCTGTTGAGCCCCCGGCAGATGTAGGCCTTGAACTCATAGATCCCGCCACTATCAAGCAGATCCTTTCCACCGTGCGTGGATTGCCCCGCCCTGCTCTTGAGGGTTTCACCAAGGCGTTCCGCAAGCATTTTCAAGTGCCGGCAGATGCCACATCGATCGCTGATTTGATCTGCCAGCGACAGCACCATGATTGGATCAAGACGTTTATGGCGCAGCACCAACAGCTGGCAGCTTGAACCGTAACCAAACAAAGCAACTAGCTCTTTTGGATAAAAAAGGTATAGATTTTGTATTCTATGGACTTTGAATTCGATCCGATCAAGAGCAAGTCCAACTAGGAGAAGCACGGCATCAACTTTGTTGATGCCCAAGCTCTATGGAGCGATCCCGATCTGCTGGAGATTCCAGCTCGAACAACGGATGAGCCTCGATTTCTTGTTATTGCTCAGATCCATGGCAAGCACTGGTCAGCTGTGATCACCCACCGCAGCCAGGCTATTCGTCTCATTTCTGTCCGTCGCTCACGTCTAGAAGAGGTACAGCTTTATGAACAGTTCTGAATTCGATCGTCGCTTTGATGCTGGGGATGCCGTGATCGGCGAACTCGATCTCGACTCCGCCACGCGCCCGCGCCTACAGCAAAAGCGCGTAAATGTTGATTTCCCTTTTTGGATGGTGGAGCAACTCGATCGTGAGGCCACCCGCCTTGGCGTAACAAGGCAGTCGATCATCAAGATTTGGCTCGCTGAGCGATTGGAACACAGCACTGCGTCCAGCTGAAATCAATGCACTAACTGAATAATGCATTTACCTCCGTCAGCGCCAGCAAAATTGATGTCTTTTTATTTGAACCCTTTGGGGGCATAACAAAACAATTTAGTAATTGCTTACAGCCTTGCTGTTCATTGAATTACAGCTGATATCCCAATAACAACTGTTATTTCAAGTAAGGAGCATTTGAATTATCTAAGGATATTTATTGATCAAGCCACACCAGAACCCCACAGGGGCGAGGCAACCAGTCTGCAGCCAGGGAGCATCTTCCTTTAAGGCGGGGAGGAATGGCTTAGGGCGATCCTGCTCAAAGGTGTAGCGCTCTAGCAGGATCGATCGTTGCTTCGCCAAGCTGGCATCTGCCGTTAGAAAGCGATTCGATAACCAGTGAAGTGGGCCTGAATCATGAATAAAGCAGAGCGTCTGCGTATCCCCGCTGAAATCGCTACGGCAGCTTTAGTGGCTTACTTACTTGGCTACTGGTTTACGGATCTGTTCCCTGGCTACCTACCCAAAATAGGCGGGCTTTGGTCGGCGATCTCAGCGATCGTGGTAACCCAGGCCACCCGCAAAGAAACAACATCCTCAGCCTCGCTGCGAATTTTGGGTTCAGCCATCGGCGCCGGCACCAGTGCCATCTACCTCACGCTGTTGCCCTTTCACCCTCTGGGCATGGCCGTGGCAATCTTCGYCACAGTTGCGCTTTGCGCAGCGATAAAAGTACCTAGTCATGGCCGCTTAGCAGCTATCACCGTGATCGTTGTGATGGTYACCGGCAGCCTGGATCCAAAGCTGAGTCCTGGGCTTAATGCTCTACTGCGCTTGGCTGAATCATTCATCGGCACCGGCGTTGCGGTGCTCGCGGCGAGAGTTTGGCCAAGCGCAATCAACCAGGCCAGTGGTGATTCTTGAAGCCCACATAACTACTAATCAAGAGCCTTTACATGCCCTGTCAGGCGGCGAGACCGAGAAGAACGAGAAATTCAGCCGCAACTGTCATGACAATGTCTGGCGTGTGGGCTTAAAGTGGTAGGGGCTCTAGGTGCAGTGATGGCGTTATCGACTTTGCGGACTGAAAAACTGGACCTGAGGCTGACATCAGAGGCCAAGCAAACCCTGCAGCGGGCTGCCGCTGCGGCCCAGCGCAGCGGCAGCCC
>NZ_PXVC01000077.1 GCF_003011125.1 Synechococcus lacustris str. Tous
CCTTATTTTCATGGTATTGCAGCTGAGCAGGGCCTTAACTTCCACAGCTGTGAGCAACCTCAGCGGCCACCAGCCCTATTGCAAGATCTGCTTTGGGAGGGCCCAAGCAGCGAACCAATCCATCTAGATCAAGCCTTGGTTCATAGGAGTGTGGAGCTGATTATTAAGATGAATTTATGAACGATGTTTCCCGAGCCACCGCCTCTGGCATTGATGATCTGCTGCTGGCGGTGGAGCTAGATCCAAGTTGCCCTGAAACCTACGAAGCAATTTCTGATCAATTGATGGTTAAGGGTTATGGCGCTGAAGCAGCTCGCTGGCGGAGTTGGTCGTTACTGCAACCAAGCAGCAGCAATTTAAATCAGGCCATTGCTGAATTAAGGGAGTTGTCTTTAGGAAGGCCAAGCCTGCTGGATAAAACAGAGCAAATCCTTAATCAAGCCCAACAGCTATATAGCGAAGGCTTATTGCAGCAAGCCAAGGATTTACTTGAAAGCCTAGCTTTTACAAACTCTTTGCCAGCTGCAATTTGCAATCGGGTGGGAATGCTAGAGGCCCAGCTTGGTGATCATTGGCGGGCCGAGAGCTGGTATCGCACAAGCCTGTTGCAGCAAGCGGCCCAGCCGCAGGTGTGGTTTGCGATAACTCGCCTTCTTTTGAATCAAAGTAGCTGGGATGAGGCCATCGAAACAGTTGAGCAAGGGCTTATCTTTAGCCCAAAACATCCTTGGGGCTTGAAGTTGCGAATGCAGGCATTGCAACTTTCAAAAGGATGGCGAACTTTAGCGTTGCTGGATAGCAAAAACGAATTACCACAACTAGATCAACGCCATGGCCCTTTAACTGCTGGCCGCAGTTTTCAATGCGAAAAGATAAAGTTGGAGTTAAGTTTGCAAGAAAAACTACGCCTGCGGCACCTGCTAATTAATCAACCGGCTTGCTGGTGGGCACTAAATTTTCGCCAAGCTGATCTGCTACTTTGGGCAAAAAAACAGGAACTACTACCAAAAAATCTCACGCTCAAAGTAATAGCAAGCCCGGATCCAATCTGCTTGCAGGCTGATTTAAATAAGCTATTTGATTTAACTATTTCAGTGGGCTCTACCTATGGTTTGGGTAATGAAATTGCCCCTGGTTTGTTAATGCTTGCCAGGGGCCCCCATAGAGCCCTACCTCGCGCCTTAGCTCCATGGCTCAATAACGAATCAATTCCTCTGTTAGCACCTATTGGTTTGCTGAACAAACCACCGGCCAGAAAGATGGTTTTCGGCGCTGGCGGCTGGGAACTGTGGTGGCCAAACAGCAGTGATGAATGAGGAATTTTCAGCTATCTGGAATTGGCTTGAGCAACAAGATCTAGCCAAGGCCCGCAGCAAGCTGGAGCTGCTGCCGGAACCAGCAGATGAACAAGCAATTGCTTTGCGCCACCTGCTCTTAGCTGAATTGCTACGCAGGGAGGGAGATAACAGTGGCGCTGATGGGCAATTCAGGCTTGCTTGCCAGCTGATCACAAACTCGGGCTGGCTGGCGGTTGCATGCCATTGCAATGGCTTAAATCTGCGATCGATGGGTAAATTTGTAGAGGCGGCTGAAGCGTTTCTTAATGCCCTGGAGGTGCAGCCAGGCCATGTTGCCAGTGTTCATGCATTGCAGTTCACCAAGCTCAGCACAGAAAACATCAAGGCGCTTCTGGGGCGCCTCAGTTCGGTAGTTAAACCAGCTCGCCAGTTTCCTTTGGGTTTGCAACTATTGGCTGATTGGGAATTTCAAATTGGCCAAAGGCATCAAGCGCTTGAGCACAGCTATTACTCTGCGCAGCTCAGCGTTTCTGCTCAGCAAAAACAGCTGCTCAATTGGGGAGCTATTCCCAGCTTGCCAGAGGCTTTAATTATTGGAGCGCCCAAATCAGGCACCACCTCCCTTGCTGCAGCCCTTTCCACGCATCCACAGCTATGGATGCACCCACGCAAAGAACTGCATTTTTTAGATGGCCGTTGGGAATGGGGCCAAAGCTGGTATCGCTGCCAATTCCCTGTGTTTCAAGCTGCGGCGCAAATTATTCGCCTTGAAGCAACACCTAATTACCTACAGCTACCTGAGGCGCCGGAACGCTTGCATGGTTTGATGCCAGCAGCTCGCCTAGTGGTGTTGCTGCGGGAACCATTGGATCGGGCCGTGAGCTGGTATCACCACATGACAAGGCAGGAGGGTTTAACCAAACCCTTGGAGGAGGTGATCGAAACAGAATTAAATGGCTTGCTAGAGCTCAGCAAGCAAGAGCGTAGCCAGCTGGGCTGGTTTGGCAGTAACTGCTTGGCAGGTAGTTTCTATGGGGCCCAGTTGGAGCGCTGGCAGCGCTTCTTTAAGCCCGAGCAGTTATTGGTGTTGCGATTTGAAGACATAGTTTTAAATCCATTGTTGGCCAGCCAAAAAGTTGCTTTGCATCTAGGCGTAGATCCAGATCTGTTGTGTCCAAAGCTTGCGTTAGCCAAGCTAAACGCAGCCCCTGCAACGTATTTGGCCTTGAATCCAGGGCTAGCAGAACGCTGCCGCGAAACCCTGCTAGCTGCTGATTGCGACCTTTGGAGAGGCCTGAGCTAACCGTCTTAGGGAATGGGACACTTGCTAATTTGGCATATTTCTAGGAAAAAAATTGTAGCCAGACGAGTTCTGTGGTAAATTAGATTTAAATCAGATTTTTCAAATGTCATTTGTAATTAACGACCCCTCACCTGTTTTTAAAGATCCACTTGATGTTCCTGTGTTGGCAGCTAACTCCAATCCAAACACAGTTGTTGCAACCGCAGCTTCGGGGGTTCAAGTTGGAGGTGGACCCACTCCTGAAAAACCCGATATTGTCCCCTCAACTTATACAACGGTTGCTGCACCAGCTGGTCAAACCGTTCAGCTTGTAGTTTCGGGCAATGGTACCAGGGTAAACGTAGCTTCTGGTGCTGCAAAGATCGCAGCTGTTGGAGGGGGTGCAATTGTTGAATCAGCTATTGGTGGAACTGTTTCAACCGGTGCTCGAACTATCGAGTTGGGAAATTCAACCGTTGCCTACAATGGTGGTGTTGTTGCCACTGCAGCAGTAGTTTCTGGCAATGGCAGCGGCACTCAAACTATTGCCCAAGCAGCAGGGAACATCGCTCCAGTTGGTGGGTTTGCTTATTACGGAGCTGGTGGTTCTGGAAATGACGGGATTGAAGGCTCCAGCCTGAACGACTTCATTCGCGGTGGTGCCGGCAACGACACCATCAACGCCTTTGGCGGTAATGATTTAATCCGTGGCGGTGCTGGTTCCGACCTGATCCAGGGCGCCAGCGGAAGCGACACCATTTACTACACTGCCGATCAACTTGACGGCAGCACTGACACAGTTACAGACTTCACCACCGGTGTAGACAAGATCGCCGTTGCCAGCACTTCTGTAGCCTCAACTGCCAACATTTCCGGCTTGGGCACAAATACCATTACCTTTACCGCCAGCGGCACCAAGGTAATCAGCGGCACCTCTGCAATCCAAGCCAGCGACATTCAGTTCGTCTGATCTTTATTTAAAAGTATCAACCAAAGCCATCCATTCAATAATGGGTGGCTTTTTGTATTCAGATAATCCTTGCTGGATCCAATCGGGGATGGAAGTGATCAAATGGAAGTGATCAAAGGAAACCAGGCCCCTTCCCCGCAAGGAATACTTAGCCTCAGTGTGATCACGGTTGCCCAGAACCGCACCGAACATCTGCTCGAATCCGCCGCCGCCATCGCCCGTTGGAATGGCCACAGGGAACACATAATCTTGGACTGGAATTCCAGCCCAGCGATTCTGCGGGGTGATCTGCCCGATGATCCGCGGATCCGCCTGGTGCGCGTGGAAGGAGAAAAACAATGGTGGCTAACCCGGGCATACAACCAAGCGGTAAAACTCTCCCAGGAGTATTGGCTGCTGAAAGTAGATGCCGACTGCGTTCTGGAAAATGCCTTTTTTGAAGCTTTTCAACCCGATCGCGCAACCCTTCAAACCTGCTGGCATCACTCTGGCCTCGCCAGTGAAAGTAACTTCGGTAGCTGGGGATTGTTTTGCGTTGAGCGTGGGGCCTTTCAACGCTGTGGTGGCTTTAACGAATGGCTATTTGGATGGGGATTTGACGATACAGACCTTTACGAAAGAATTCTTGAAACTCCTAATACTACTTTAGCCCTATTGCCTAAATGTGGTGTTCATATGCTCCATCATGATAATATAAGTCGTTTTGGTGCTAACTATCCAAACAAATATCATCTTTGGGCAGGCTGGCTGTTGGAGGCTCAGCGACAAGGCAATATCTACATTGCAAGTTGTAGTAGAGAAGCTTGGAACAAAATTGGTCCTGAGCGATTTGAACGGACCTCTCAAAATGATGCTTTGCCATCAACCACCTGGCTGAGAATTAAAAGACAGCGAATGCTGCGTTCGCTGGTTATTCAACCTATGCAAAAAATGGTATCGGCCATAAGTTTACTTATGCCTGATTATTTAATACGTATGATTTTAAAAATGGTTGGGCTATTGGATTGGCCTCATTGTTCAACTCTTCCTCCACATGGTGAGGAGGGAGTTCGTAGCCTTGGGCACCGCCGCTATGTGGGTGGACTATGGAAGCAAATGGGTACATTGCAGTTTGAATTCTTAATTGAGCAAGGTTTAAAACCAAACCACCGTTTGCTTGATATTGGTTGCGGTAGTTTGAGGCTTGGTAGTCGTTTGATTCCATATCTACAGCCTGGTAACTATATAGGTATTGAGAAAGAACAGTCCTTGCTTGATGCCGGGTTACTTTATGAATTGCCAGATCAAGTAATTAAAGATCGTAAACCAGTCCTAATTCAATCTAGCAATTTTGAATTTGAGCTTATTCAGTGTTATGTAGATATGGCAATAGCAAATTCGTTGTTTACACATTTACCCGCTGAACACATTCTGATTTGCCTTAAACGTTTAAAGCCTTGGCTAAAACAAGGCGCTTGTTTATACGCAAGCTTCTTTGAAGTGAGCCATGAATATGAAAACCCCATATATCCGCATGATCATGGTTTTTTTGCTTATACTAAAGCGCAGATGCTAAATTTTGGTGTTGAAGCTGGCTTAACTGCTCATTATATTGGCAATTGGAATCATCCTCGCGGTCAAAAGATGATGGTATTCGAGCAGGTTAGTGCGCATCCGGCATTAAATTAAATTTGAGAATCAATCTTTCAATTTCTTCAATAAGTTTTAAACGATCCTTGCTGAAGGGTGATCTATCTATCTCAATCCTGAAATTCAGAACATTTTTTATATGGTTTTCATCAGCACCTGGGGATAAATAATTTATTAGCCCTGCTAGCTTCTGAACAGGATCTAACAAAAGCTCTTCGTGAGTTAATACCTGAGCATCTGGGAAATCAGCTTGACTTTGTTTTAACCAATTTAATTTGCGTTGATATTCAGTGGTTGATTTTATTAAATATTTGTGATCAAATAATGCAGCCATCGGCCAGCGTTGAAACGTATATGTAAGTCCCTTATCAAATGCACCAGTACATAAGGAAAAATGCCAAGAAGCTGCTGAACGAACTACATTTGAGCGACGCAAAAAAATTAGATTATATTTAAGTTTTTTATCTTGGTTTTCTAACCAATTCCTTCGGGAAAGGGGCTCCCATAGTTGATTAATATGCTGCTTTAAACTGATGTGTTCTTGATATGGCTGTACTTTACAACTGAAGAATAATTGAGGGTCAAATACTGGTGAAGTAGAACGTGCTCGAATAATATTTTGCCACGGTCTTTTGCCAAAACGTTTCAAGGCGGAGCGGATTTGGGCATTTGGATTGCAGTATTCAAAAGGGCGCCCGTAACCTAGTTCCCAGAGTTGACGGCATAGTAAATAAGACCCCGACCGTGGTAAAGCCACAATTAATATTAATTGAGCCGCCTTACTCCCGGAAGTTTCTAAATCACTGTTATCAAACCACGGTGAAAGCATCTCAAGCTCACCTAGTTGGTAAACCTCTCTTAATATCATTTTTAATTATAGGAATAGGGGTTAACTTGAGTACCACCCAACGCAATGCAAAGTTGGGCAAATAGCAGGTCATAGGTTGCCCATGGCCGTTGATAGGGCTCTGCATCAATATCAAATATAGAGGTAAGTGCAGGAGCGGATATCCTTAGTAAGTTATGGCGTTGCTCGATTGCAGGTGCGCCTATTTCAAAGCTAACAAGTGTGGCCGCTACGTTGTAATTTGTTTTTAGCATATTTACGAGCTCACTGGCAAAATCAGTGTTTAGATTTGGGTAAATGATTTCTTTGCAGGAGCTTTTGATTCGATAGCTCTCAAGATCATGGGCTGGTATTAACCCTTCAAATATTAGCATGCACTTGTTAGCAGCCAATAGATACTGATGGAGCCTGTTAAATAGAAACCGATATTTTGAATTAATTTCTTCCAGTTGATTTTCCAGATTTTGCAGGCTAATTTCTCCCGTAGAAAGCCTTTTGAAGTCATGAACATGTAATATTTGATCGCGATTATTTAAAACTATTTGACCGGATTGAGTTAAATAAATATTTTCGCATTTTAGATTGAAGTTGTATTCAGGCTCTAGCATTCTGAATAGGGAAGTGGCTGGGGTTAACCACCAGTCGAAAGGAAATGCTTTTGGGTTATTAAATAATCTACGTAAGTGAAAAGCGGATCTGCAATATGGCCCTGCAGAAAATACTAGGTCGAAATGATTAAGGTGCTGCGTAACTAAGGATTGCCCGTATAGTGTTGAAATGTTTTGCATTTTTATGAGAGTGTTTTAATATAATATCGGGGGAAGGATCTGTTTAGCAATGCTTTTGTTAAAAGATGGTTTTGATGTGCCAGTTCTGCTCATTGCTTTTAGAAGGCCAGATCTTACGGCGCGCGTTCTAGCTGCAATTCGGCTTGCGCGTCCGCAGTTCTTGTATGTATCAGTAGATGCTGCACGCCAAAATTTGCCCTCTGAGGTTAGGCAGGTTGCTGCTACTAAGGAAGTGATCAATTACGGTGTCGATTGGCCTTGCGTTGTTAAGCAACTGCACCAAACTAGCAATCTGGGCTGCCGCCTCGGCGTTGAAGCAGCCCTTGATTGGTTCTTTAGTTTTGAGAGTGAGGGTGTTATTTTAGAAGATGACATTATACCTCAACCAAGTTTTTTCCCCTACTGCCGTGAACTTTTGAGTTGCTACCGTTTTGATCAAAATATCGCGGCTATTTCTGGTGCATCCGTTGATCCAAGGCCTGGTTCAAACAGCGCGAGTTATCGATTTTCGCGATTTTTACCAGTATGGGGTTGGGCTAGCTGGCGCAGGGCTTGGCAGAATTACGACCGAAACGCGTTGAATTGGCCAGAAATGCGTAAATCAACCTTGCTGAGTGAGCTGGGTGGCAAGCATTTTGCTCGAGTTATTAGTAGTCGCCTAGATGAAGTTGAATCAGGATGTTGCGATACTTGGGATTATTCTTGGTTCTTGTACAATTGGCAAGCGGGTCAACTTGCTTGCGTTCCAAACGTTAATCTTGTGGAAAATATTGGCTTTCGTGATAGCAGAGCTGTGCACACTAAACTTGATCTTTCTTTTTTGCCATCCCCGCTTAACTTAACTATTCCCCTCTGTCACCCAATGAATCGTGATATAGATTTTGCTTTAGATCGTCGTCTTTTTGATAGGCTTTACGCACCTTCTGTGTGGTTGCGGGCATGGAGAAGGCTTGTTCGTCTGAGCCCCTTCCGTTAAAACTGATGGATGCCACAGTAGTAGTGCTTTGCCGTAATAACCCAAGTGAGTTGGGGGAAACACTGCATTCACTCAAAGGAGCAACTGATGGTTTAGGACCACACTATCAACTTGAGTTACTGGTGATCGATGGCTCAAACAACAATGCTTGCAGCAAGGTTTATTATTCCATTATATTATTAAACTGGAAGTGTCGCTTTATTCACCGATTCCCCAATGGTACTTACGATGCAATGAATATCGCTCTAGGAGAAGTTAAAGGTAGATGGATTGCATTCATGAATTCTGGAGATATCTATTTGAGAGGTGGCTTTGCCTCTTTATTGCTCTATGCAGAATCTCAATGCGTCAAAGGAAGTTTTAAGCATCTTGGTGCAGTTTTTGGGCAAGCCTGGATCGAGCCTCCTGGCTTGCCTCTTCGGTGGCTTACACCCAATCCTCGACTGGATAAAATTGATGTCTGGTTGAGGCACATGGTACCCTGTCATCAAAGTATGCTTTTTAAAACAACTTTCGCTAAATCGAATCCGTATCACTTACGTGCAGGTTCAAAAGCCGATCGAGCTGTGATCAGAGCCTCTTTGGCACCGCCCGCTGAAATTTCTTATTTATCCAAACCTGTTTGTGTTTTCCGGCTTAATGGTCAATCGAGCCGTCTATTTGATTGGCACAGCATAACTTCTCCTGGCCTGGCCTATAATGAACGTTTGGTTGAAATGATTAAAATTATTATTAGTCCTTTTGCTACTGTGTATCCC
>NZ_PXVC01000078.1 GCF_003011125.1 Synechococcus lacustris str. Tous
TGACGTGGACCCCAAAAACTGAACCAGCCCTTATGAGAGCTTCCTTACCGGCCAGATTTGGCCAGGAGAAGCCCCATGAAACGCAAACGCCACAACCCCGAGCAGATCATCCGCAAGCTGCGCACCGCGGAACAACTGCTTAACCAAGGCCAAGCCGTCGCCGATGTCTGCAGAGCTCTGGAGGTCTCAGCCCCTACTTATTACCGCTGGCAGCAGCTATATGGAGGGATGAAAGCGACTGAGGCCAAACGACTAAAAGAGCTTGAGCTGGAGAACACCCGACTTAAGCGCCTCCTTGCTGACGCCGAACTCGATAAGGCGATGCTTAAGGAGCTTGCCGAGGGAAACTTCTGAGCCCGGAGCGTCGTCGCAGGGCCGTGGTGGTTCTGCATGATCGATTCCGGGTTTCTCAACGTCGTGCCTGCCGGTTGACAGGTCAACACCGCAATACCCAGCGGCGCCCTATCCCGCCAGCAGACATCGAGGAGCAGAAGTTAAAACGGCGGATTCTGGAGCTGGCCCGGCGCCATGTGCGCTGGGGCCGGCGGCTTGTCTACCGGCGGTTGAGGCTTGATGGCTGGAGCGTCAATCACAAGCGGGTGCACCGGATTTGGCGTGAGGAAGGTCTCCAAAGGCCCCTGCCACGCAAGAGGAAACGCTCCCGTCCTGCCGGGGGTAGCAAGGAGCTGTTGCGCTCTGAATATCCACACCACGTTTGGGCGATCGACTTCCAGTTCGATCAGACGATGAATGGCCGCACGCTTAAGTTCCTGAACGTGATCGATGAATTCAGCCGGGTCTGCCTGGCGATTCGGGTGGGCCGCCGCTGTAAGGCTGTGGATGTTATTGACACGATCGAGGAGCTACTCAAGCTGTATCCACCGCCCACTCACCTGCGGATGGACAATGGCCCTGAATTCATAGCCCACGCATTGCAAGAGTGGTGCACAGGCAGTGGTACGGGAACGGCGTACATCCCGCCAGGCTCACCCTGGGAGAACCCATTTGTGGAGTCGTTCAATGGCCGGTTTAGGGATGAATTTCTCAACATCGAGCTATTTGCCTCGGTGCAGGAAGCAAAGCTGTTGGCAGAGCAGCACCGAATCGAGTACAACGTCTACAGACCGCATTCGGCTCTCCAGGGGCGTACGCCCCTGGAAGTCCTCCAGCAATGGAAAGCGGCTTGATCACCCCACTAGCTCTCATAAGAACTGGAGCAGCAATGGGGGTCACGTCAGTTCATCGACTGCAAAATGTAAACTGGCGTGTTGGCTGCTCCCTATGGCAAAGGGTGGCTGTTGAAACGCTGCAGCCATGGGTAGCAGATATTTACGATTTTAAGCATCCATATATATGGCGTGAATTGGTAAGAGCTCATGTATTAGATGCTGCTGTTGTGAGCGGTTTTGATTTACAGATTTGCTTAGATGATGCAATAACTGAAAATGCATTGGATATAAAATGGGATGATTGCCTATTGATACCAATTACAGAAACGAAACTAGGCTTAATGCTTCCAGCAAAATTAAGGGAAGAACCAAAAAAATGGAGTGAAATTATTGTGCCTCCCCAGCAGGATGCACCAGGGCTGGCTGCAATGGTGCGGCAACAGCAGTGGCAATGTGTACATGCGCCTAAAAAATGTAAAACAGCTAATGATTGGGCTTTATGGATTAAAGCAAAAAAGCTGCCAGTAATTGCAAATAAGCTGTTTTTAGCAAAGATTAAAGCTGAATCAAAATCATGGTACTGGCGGGAGTGGCCGTGTGAAAGCAAAGATCAGCAGTGGTTAATGGTACTAAATGAGAAATGGCAAAAACATGCCGAATTAGAGCTGCTTTTACTACAACTGCGGGAGGTTTTTACTGTGTTCTATTCAAATACTGAATAGAACAGCCCTGAAACCTATGGTCAGAACAACAGCTGACGCTCTTAAGCAGCCAAAGAAAAATTTTAGCGTTTAAGTTAATTCAACACAAACCAACAACTAGTCAATCACATGAAATTTGTTATTTCAAGCCTGCAGACATTTGCTGCAACAGCATTGTTTGTGCTTCCTGCGTCACTGGTACAAGTGAAAGCAGAAGAGCAGCCACCTGTTACACAAAAAATACCAGAAACAATTGGTTTCTACGGTACCTTAGGTTTAGGTGCTGCTTTTCCACAAGATGTAACTGGAAGTTCATCTTTCTCAGGGGTAACTGTAAATGGAGACTACAAACTTGGTGGTGGATTTGCAGCAGAAGCAGGTGTTGGCTATGATTTCGGGCCAGTGCGTACTGAGCTGACCTATATATTTAATAACGCAACTTTAACAAGTTTAAATGCTTCCGTGCTTGGTTATGACGTAAATGCATCCATTAATGATGGCAGCGTTAACACAAATTCTGTAATGGCATCTGCTTACATTGATATCCCAACTAATAGCCGTTGGGTGCCTTATGTTGGTGGTGGATTGGGTTATACAAATGTTTCTTGGGGTGCTTATCGAGCATCTGTTTTAGGAGCAACAGTATCGCAAACAGCAGGCAGTCAAGGTGTATTGGGTTATCAAGGCAAGGTGGGTATTAGCTACCTTGCAAATAAATCAACAGATGTGTTTGTGGAAGGGATATATCAAGGTACAGCAGGTTTTACTGTTGATACTGTGAATTATGATCCGCTAAGCAGCTGGGGAGCAAGGCTTGGGGCGAGATATCGTTTTTGAGCGATGCTAAATTGAAGAGAAATTTATTCATCAGATCCAAAATAGTCAAGATTAATTCTTGAGATTTTGATTACTTGTTTGGTTTCAATTCCAATTTCATGTTGAATCATAAGATCAGTAAGTTTATTCCCATCTACCAAAACTAAGCGCGGATCTCTGATGCTTGCTGCAAACTGCTTAGCATCAGAGGTGAAGGTGCTAGTAGTTACAAAAACTCCCTTGCGGCAGCCGCCCTGGGTCATTGCACCAACAAATGCTTGAACCTTTTCACTTGATACAGCATTATCGGCATACCGTTTCGCTTGCATATAAATCTGATCAAGTCCGAGTTTGTCTTCATTAATGCGGCCGTCAATGCCACCATCGGGCCCTCTAGGTACCCCTTGCATTGCCATTCTCGATCCACCGCCGTAACCCATTGCTGCTAGTAAATCCAATACAAGACTTTCAAAAGCATACGGATCCATCTTTTTCATCTGTTCAAGTAAATCTGATGCCAACTGCTCTTTAATCAGCTTTACTCCTGCTTCAATTAGATCTTCTGGGGTGCTGTCATCAATGTTGAGATCACGATCACTTTCTTGTGGTAGTTGATTTTTTGATTGCTTGGAAGCTTGGTGTATTTTCCATTCCTCAAAATTTATTAAATCAGTCCTTTTGATTGGTCTATTTAGTGCAAGTAGTTTTATTGCGTTTTGTCCCAGAGCAAAATAACCTCTTTTAGGGCCGATTAATGCACCGGCAACTCTTAGATATGAAGATGCCCAGCCAATTCGACCTCTAACAAGTGATTTACCGTTACTTTCTTGATTTATACACATTTGATCTTCCGTTAAGCCCATTTCTTTTACTACAGCTTCTATCGCGTCATTGCGTGACATCTCTCCATGTTCTTGTAGTACCTGGAGAAGAGGCCTCATGAATTGATGAAATTTTGGTATATCGGTCATTTCAATTATTTATTTGTTTTCATCAGGTTTACGAATAAAACTAAGCTCACAGCCTTTAACCATACGAGCTTCCTGTATGGCAGCTTCTGCTTTAAAGGTTGAAAATTCAAAAAATTGAAATATATCAAGCCCGCGATCAAGTGTTATCTTCCAGCCATTATCTGAAGTAATACTGCGGGCATGGAAGTTTGGGCTTGCATCGATCTCCCAGCTAAAGGGTGTGGAAGTACTAGCAAATGAATCCTGCACTTGGCCGAGGTTTTCTACCTGCTTTTCCATTGTCTCTTGATCGGAGCCTGTGATCAGGTGAACGGTGACCTCATCGCCCACAGGGGTGATCTCGTTGACCATGCGCAAGAACTCCACCAGGTTGCGGATCTGATGGAAGGCGCGGATGTAGGGGTCGCGGATCATGATGGCACTGCAACCTCTGAGGTGATCTGCAAATAGGCGCCGGTAACTCCATCCTTTGGTGTTCTCAGGCACCACCAGATGCTGTTCTTTTGCAGGCTCAGTGTTTGCGGGAGTGCTTACGGCCACTGTTGGTATGACGGCTTCTGCGCTGGTGATCTCAGGGGCACCTTCTGGGTTCAAAGGGCGCAAGCCCGCAAAGGCCGGATACTGCTGCTCCTCAGGCGTGAGCACCGTGACAGCTGGCCCACCGCCAACGGGCTGATAGGCAAAGTCGTTGGCCTTGAAGGTGTCGTCGATGCGCAGGATCTGCTCGCGCACTCGGCGGCGGCATTCCATGGCGAATTCGAGCAGCTCGGCGATCTCCTCTGGTTTGGCCTTGCCGTTGGGGTGAATGATCTTCATCAGGCCGGAGAAAGTCTTCTCAAAGCCCGTCTGGTCTCGGGTTGATACCTCCGAGCTGATGTGGAAGTGGGCTTTGTAGAGGCCGGTGTAGTCCTCGGTGCGCAGGTGCTTGAGCACCTCCGCGATGTAATCCACCACAAAGCCATAGCCGGTGCAGAACAGCTCATGGCGCACCGGCTGCACCTCCCAGCCTGGATTGAAGGCGTGAATGCGATCGAGGAACGCCGAGTCGATGTATTTATCGGGAAGCGGCTCGTAGAAGTGCGAGTGCTTGAGCATGTAGGCAACAGACTTCTGGGTGTTACCCATAAACACCATCGAGGCTTCCGCTGTGAGCTGCTCGATGCCCCGCGAGAAGGTGCGGTTGGCCATGTAGTTCTTCATGATGTCGACCAGCGTCTTGTCGACCTTTTTGTCCTTGCCGGCGAACTCGTCAAAACAGATGCAGTCCCAATAGCCCACCAGGCCGATCTTGCCGTTGGCGTTACTCACGAACAGCTTGGGGGCGGTGACCTCTGAGCCTGAGATCAACATGCCGTGGGGCGAAAATTCGGCGTATACGTGGGACTTACCCGTGCCCTTGGGCCCCAGCTCCAGCAGGTTGTAATTGCGCTCGCAGAAAGGGATCAGCCGAATCAAGGTGAGCAGCTTGCCCCGGCGCGTGAATGGCTCGGGATTAAAGCCCACACTTTGCATAAGTACGTCAATCCACTCGTCGGTGCTGAACTTGGCTCTTGCCGCTAAGAATTCGTCTTGATCTACCCCGGCTACCTGGATCGGCTTAACCGATGAGATCTGCCAAGGGCTGGCCTTGGGGTCGGCAGGAAGCTCGTACTCCACATCGGTGATCGCCCAGATACCACCCACCAGCAACTTGGGGTAGCGCTTAATGAAGTCGACGTCGATTGGGACTTTCTTGAGCCCGAGGTTGGTGAACTCCACTTCGTAGAAGCCGCCCTTATCATTGAGCTCCACAGTGAGCTTGTCGATCACCTTGTAGGTGCCGCGCTCTTTGATCGTGGATTTCACCAGTTCCGCTTGGTTGCGGTGCACGTAGTGCTTAGCGAGGATGCGCCTTACCGACTCCAGGCCTTCGCTGATCTGGGCTGGATCGTCGGTTGCGCAGTGCTGCCCAAGCAAATACTCGAGCACGTAGGTGGGCACCACGGCATTTTGCTTTAGCTCGGTGGTGAGGTCCTTGCGCACCACCAGGCCTGGGAAGTGCTCAAGGATCTTTTGATCTAGGGGGCTGGGTGTTTCAAGTGCCATCGGATCTCACCAGAGGGTTTGGCAGGGAAAGTTGGAAAGCTGTGGGTCGGCGCTAACTAGCACCAATCGATCTAGTTCGGCCTGCGCGGCCAGCATGCGGTCAAAGGGATCGCGGTGGGGCTGGCTGTAGCCACCTGCCCGCAGGCCATGGGCCAGGGAAATCGGCAGCGCTTCAAAGCCATCTGCCTGAAGTAAACCAGGTATATCGGTGATCACACCGTTCAGCTCGGGCAGCTTGCCCTGTTGATGCTTAAGGCTTAGCTCCCACACTGAGGCCGCGCTTACTAATACTGGTGTAGCTGGATCGCTGAGTAGTTTGCGCACAGCGCCAGAAAGGCGATCGGGATCAAACCACCACCAGAGCAAAGCGTGGCTGTCTAGTAAGTAAGCGTTCCCATTGCTCATCGCTGCAATGCCGGGGGAAGTAGATCGCTGTTCTCCCAACTGTCCAATTCACTGGAATCCATAGGTTCGAGCAGCGCGTTCGGCTGGCTAAGGGGGCCCCGGCTGCGCAAGCGGCCAGGGATGCGCTGGGGAACGGGCGGTGCCAGGGGCATCAGCCGTGCCCAGGGTTTGCCAGCTTTTGCAAGCACGATGGTTTCGCCCGCATGGGCTTCATCTATTAAGCGTGATAAATGGGTTTTGGCCTGGTGCACGTTCACTACTCGCATAACAACCTCCCCAATAGCGTGCTCTGCAATTTTCTTAGTTAGTTTAGCTATAAACTAAGGCCATCAGAAGTCTTCGAAGTCGCTGCCAAAGGGTCGCTGCAGTTTCAGCTCAACACTTTTGTAGGTGTTTGGTGTGGCCACACCTTCGAGGATCTCTTCTAGGCGTAGCTCCAGGAGCTGGTTGTCGTAACGATCGGAGGCATTGGAGAGCTCAAGGATCACCTGCCGCTGCCGCTCACGGGGCTCAGAAGCCTCCGAATCAAACCGCTCGGTGGCAGGGGCGCAAAGCAGTGCGCCATCAGCCTTGGCGTAAAGAGCAATGCGCAACAGAAGAGGCAGTCGCTTTTTCGCTACCACCGGTTCTGTTTGAAACAAGGAGAAGGTCAACCGGCTGCCTGTGATTTTGGCGGGAAGGCTAAGCAGTTCCACGTCCACCGGGCGACTTTCGTCTTTTCTTTCACGCTTGAGCTTGATCACCGGCACCACCACCTCTTGAAGGGATGTGCCGCCATGCACAAATCTGGATCCCGAACCTGAGCGGGGAAAGCGATCGAGCCCTAGGGGGAACACCGCACTCCAACTACCCCTCAATCCCAAGGCCTGGGCACTAAAGATCTTCTGGCCGGCCATCGGCTCAATGCCATCCCCGAGGGCAAAGCGGCGGTTTTTATAGGTGAGCTGATCAGCGAGCGGTAAGGCTGCCTTGTCATTGGCATCAACAGGTTCTTGCTGGAAGAGAAAGCCGTGATCGGCAGTGATCACCACCTGATTCCCCTTGAGGCTGGCGATCTTGCGCAGGATCTGATCTAAATCGTCAAAGGCCGTCTCCACCGCCTGACATGTTTCGCTCTCGCTTTCGCGTTTATCCCCAATACGGTCTATGCGGTTGTGGTAGATAACGATCAGGTCGTTGTCTCGGGTGAGGGCCTGCCCCTCTCCGTTGATGGGTAGGTTAAGAAAATCTTCTGAAACGATGGCCGTAGCGCGGCCCTTGGCGTAAGCCTTGAGAATTTTGTCGCGGTTATCGGTACCACTGGCGCTTTGCCCGTCCACGAGGGCTGAACCCGATGTGGGATCAAGGCTTAGCTGTACACCAGGCAGCAAGCTGGCCATCCCCAGCTGGGTATAGGAGGGAAGGCATCCAAGTAAAGCGTCCACTTGCGCTTGCCAACCCTTGCCGGCCTGGCAATTGAGGCGATCGGCAAAGTCGCGGGCGGCCTCGTAACGCAAGGCATCAGAGATCACAACAAACAAACGCTTAAGCCCTTTTGAGGAAAGCGGCGCGTGCACGTAACGCATGTGGAACTCCTTCTGGCGGGGCAGCAGGTCTGATTTCCATTCGGCCTGGCGGGCCACCTGATCGCTCCAGCGGTTGGTGAGGGGCAGGAGCACGTTGTTCACATATTGGTTTTCGAGCCAATCGCGCAGCGGCTTGAGCAGGCCAGGTTGTTGATAAGTGCGGGCGTGAAATACACAACAGCGGTAGGCCTGATCCAGGCGCCACCAGGTGTTGGTGTACCCGGCTAGGCCGGCGTCGAAACTCTCGATCTGCAGATCGGCCTTCTCCAGCAAACTGCGCAGGCTGATGGCTTGCTCAAGGGCCTGATAGCCATGCAGATGTTTGCCAAGCCAGGTGGACTGGCTGCGGCTGCGAATAGTGGCAAGCAGCTCCTCATCAGAGCAGCCGGCGGCAAAGCCCTGCACCAGGCGGCTGAGCACAAAGCGCTCGATCAGCTCATAGCTGTCATCGCCTGAAGGATCGAAATCAGCTGGGGCGTTATTGAGTTGATCCTCAATCCTGAGCACAACAGAGAGGTGATCAGACCAGGCTTCAAAGGCCTCTCGGTTGCTGAGGCTGTCTTTCCAGATGCTCAGAAATACCCGGGCGTGGGGCTTCAAGGAACCCTTAGACCCAATGGAGCTAACAGTGTTGAACAGGGCAACGGCGAAGTCGCTTAATTTGGGCTCAGGGTTGTTGTAACCGAACTTTTCTTCAACAAACTTCCAGAAGCTGCGGCTGAGCTGGGCGTTGCCG
>NZ_PXVC01000079.1 GCF_003011125.1 Synechococcus lacustris str. Tous
CTACTACCAAGAGGGAGAAATCCAAGATGTGGCTGATTTCATTGGCGACTCCCTAGAGCTCTCCCGCAAAGCTGCTGCCACCACTGCAGATGTGATTGTTTTTTGCGGTGTGCACTTCATGGCTGAAACGGCAAAAATTCTCAGCCCCGATAAAACAGTGTTGCTGCCCGACCTAAATGCAGGCTGCTCCCTTGCTGATGGCTGCACCCCTGAACAATTTGGCCAATTTCGCGCCCAATACCCAAATCATGTGGTGATTAGCTACATAAACTGCTCGGCAGCAATCAAGGCCCAGAGCGACCTGATTTGTACCAGYAGCAATGCCGTAGCAATGGTGGAATCGGTTCCCAAAGGCAGGGGAATCGTGTTTGCACCAGATCAAAATTTAGGCCGRTGGGTAGAGAAACAAACAGATCGYGAGCTTGTGCTTTGGCCAGGCAGCTGCGTAGTGCATGAAACATTCAGCGAAGARGCGGTTTTAAAGCTGAAGGCAGCCCATTCAGAAGCCGAGGTGATCGCCCATCCCGAATGCCAAAACCACCTGCTGGATTTAGCTGATTTCATYGGCTCCACCAGCAAATTGTTGGCCCACAGYCAAACGAGTTCAGCCCCGGAATTCATTGTTCTCACTGAACCGGGCATCCTGCATCAAATGCGCAAAGCAATGCCTGAAAAGGTTTTCCATGAGGTGCCCGGCCTAGAYGGCTGCAGTTGTAATGCCTGCCCTTATATGCGCCTRAATAGCYTAGAAAAGTTAGAAAACTGCCTAATAAATCTCAGCCCAAGCATCAAGATCGAGGAGGATTTACGCCTCAAAGCCCTGGCACCAATCAAAAAGATGCTGGAGCTAAGCAAATAAAGTGTCCTGCAATGCTGGTGTAGTKCCTTTTRATTGCTTWAATGGCGGCAAAAGGATTTGCTTTAAGTAATGGGCAATCGCCGAAGGGGCAGCACTGGGCTTGTTGAACCAGTTGTCCCAGCTCCTAAGCGGCGCCMGGCGGGCCAGCAGGTTGCAARRGCTTCCAGCAATAAACARCGGYCAAAAACCARTATCAAGTCTGGTCGTCGCCCCAGAAGYGAACTAAAAACKGCTTCCTTRAAACGTCGCCTCAGCTGGGTGGGMTGGAGTGCCATTGGCTTACCCCTGGCAGCTCTTACTTTTCTTGTGGCAATTGCCCCARATAGCAACCGTCGCACCACAACRCCCGCTGCCCAGGGATCGCTTRTGGGCATGAATGCCAGCAAYGAAAGCTTCCAATWCCTGCCAGATCAAGAGGTTTTTGCCCTCAATTTTGATCCGCGCAAGGTGAGTTTCGGCATGCTGGAAGGTTGGGATCGGGAGCAGGAGGCCTACAACGACACCAAGGCGCTCGCTTTTGTGAGTGGGCCCATGTATGAGCGCTACAACGATCCAGGCCAGGAGGTAACAGTTCCCCTTGGGGACATAAAACTGGGTAACCAGATCTGGCGAGGCCGAAACCGCAGTGCCGCTAAACAGCGCGCTTTCATGGGGATAACCCACCAGGGCAGGGTTGATTTTGGCTTTGGTGAATTAACAGATGCCAGGGCTGGGGAATACGAAACCTTTATTGGTGGTTTGCACTCCCTCTACAACGACATCCAATCGCCGCCAAGGGAATACAAGGGGGCCTACAGCGTGAGCATGGGTCAGCAGATTCGCTACTTCCTCCCCCGGGTGCGCATGGTGATTGGCTTGCGCGGTGATGGCAGGCTTGAAGTGTTCATGAGTAGAGATGGGCTAACCCTTGAGCAAACCAAGGAGCTCTCCCGCAGCAGGGGCTTGGTTGCTGCCTACATGCCCGACCACGCTTCCAAAAGCCGTTTCATTATTCCTGGGGTGAAAGGTTTTAGCGAAGAAGATGCCAACTGGATAAGCGGCGGCGCCACCAGTTTTGTGCATGTGCCATACATGCTCAAACTCGAGCCAAGGGCATTTCATTTACAAGGCAATCTCCTTGCAAACCTCAGTCCCATGGGTAGGGGCTCCGGTTGCGGCAATCCCTTGGATTGCAGCTTCAAATTGGGTGGCCAGGTAATGGATAGGGCCATGGCAGGTTTAAACCGCTTGATGGAAAAAGGTGTGGTGCCGATTGCACGCCTATTTTGGTCGCCCTCTAAAACCCAAACCGCCACTCGCCCCGCCAGTGGCGCTCCAATGCGGGAGCCACCAATCACCGCTGATCCAGCCCTTGCGCTCAATGCAGCAACACCGCCACGGGCCCCTGAATTACCAGGCTCTGGGGTGGGTTTAGGTGACCCCGTAATCCCAGCCCCGATGGCACCAGACCTACCCGCACCAGAAACCTATGGAACGGGTTCAGCGCCTGCAGACAAACAAGCCGTATACGACCCTGCTCTTTCAATCACAGCCGGCAGTGACAATCGGCTCGCGCCAGCACCGCCAGTGCTACCACCCGCCAACCCACCGGCGCTGCAATAAATCAATTTTTAGATAGCTTCAGCAAGGGCGCGCACCACATCGCCGCGGGTTAGCACCCCAACGGGCATTCCTTCTGGGTTTAACACAAACAACCGTTGGGTTTTGCCGTTGTGCAGCAGCTTGGCAGCCTGGGGCAGTGGTAAATCCAGAGCACAGGTATGGGGGTGGCGATTGATTAAATCCTCCACAAAATTACCCAAAACTTGATGCACTTCCTTATCCCATTGGAGTGGATTTTTTAGATAAATCACACTGTCGAGCAAAAGCACATAGGGACCAGCTTCAAATCCACTTTCACGAACCATGAGATCCTGTTCGCTGAGCTCCCCCAGCAGCTCTCCCTTGGCACCCACCACCGGCAAGGCGCTGATGTGATGTTGGTTGAGCAGGGCAACAGCTTCCTGCAATGGGGTATCAGCCTGCACAGTGAACAAAGGAGAAGTCATCACCTCCGATACCAAGCGCTGCATCACCATGGAAAACCGTTCTCTTTGAGGCATTCTGCAGGGCAATGACCCCCGTGTTCCTTCGCCGGCTTGCCGATGCCCTAACCCTTGCCAGGGCACTGCTGGGGTTACCGCTGATTTWTGCCTTAGCTGAAGGCAAGCAGAGCCTTGCTTGGGTACTTTTACTGCTTGGCGGCCTAAGCGATTGGGCCGATGGCTGGCTGGCTCGCCGGGCTGGGGGCGGCAGCAGYTGGGGGGCCCAGTTGGATCCCCTCAGCGACAAAATTTTGTTGCTGGCACCATTGCTTTGGCTCGCAGAGCAACAAAAATTGCCCCTGTGGGCCCTATGGCTGCTTTTGGGCCGTGAACTTTTGATTACCGGCTGGCGCCAGGGGCAAGCAGACGGTGGCGCCGCTTCATGGTTGGGGAAGGCCAAAACGATGCTGCTTTTTTGTTCCCTKCTATTGATGCTTTGGCCCACAGCATGGGTTACAACCCAATTGGTCAACTCCATCCATGGGGTGGGCTGGTGCTTGTTTTGGCCTTCCTTGGTGCTTGCCGTTAATTCAGCCCTTGGTTACCTAAACGCTTCAAGCTCCCCATAGGGGWGCATCAACACTGCTATCAAGTTGAGCTGGGGGCCTTTTGCTGTAGTCGTTTTGGTAGCTATCAGCCAAGCCGGCTTCCAAATCAAAGCGCTGACTCCAAGCCAATTCCCGTTCAACCCTTTGCACATCAACTAGGAAATGATTTAGGCGCAGGGGGAAGGCCTTTCTGGCCTTGGGATCAAGGTTTGATGGATCAAAACTRCGCAACTCCACGCTATCGGGATCGCGGCCGCAGGCCCTTGCGGCCGCAGCCACCAAGCCCTTGAAAGTGACGCCTTTTCTGCCAGTGCAGTTGTAGATCCGGTTTGTGGCTGCATCCACCTCAAGGCAGCGGGCCATGGCAAGGGCTAAATCATCCACATGGCCCAATTGGGTAATGGTGGARCCATCACCTGGCAGTGGCACGGGCAAATTCCCACAGATGCGGTCGAAAAACCAACTCTCAACTGGGTTGTAGTTGCCGGGMCCGTAGATGTAGGTGGGCCTAAAACTGGTAAAAGGAATGCCCTCTTGCCGCAACCAATTTTCGGTGTGGGCTTTACCGCCATGGCGGCTGGCTGGATCCAAGGGGGAGTTTTCATYCAAAGGCCAAAGCTCACTAGCTGCATAAACACCAGCGGAGCTCACGTAAACCAAGCGATGGGATGGGGCCGAGGTGCAGGCCAACACCGCCTGGGTATCCACCAGATTGCGGCCAGAGCTATCGATAATCACATCAAATTTGCGACCCTTAAGGGGAGCAAGGTGGCTGGCTTCAGAGCGATCACCACTGAAATGCTCCACCCCTTCGGGCACGGGCTGGCGGCCGCGGGTGAACAGGCTTAGTTGATGGCCGGCGGCCATCAACAGCTGCACCAAGGGTTTACCAACAAAACGGGTGCCGCCCATAACCAGAATGCGCATTTTTAGCCTTGCTGAACTGTTGCCATCCTCCCCTGGCGAGAATGGTGAAACCAAAATGCATGCCATGCAAATAATTCCAGCAATCGACCTTCTTGATGGCCAATGCGTGCGCCTGCATCAAGGCGACTACAACTTGGTTACCCACTTCAGTGCCGATCCAATCAGCCAAGCCCTCGCCTGGCAAGAACAGGGGGCGAAATTGCTTCACTTGGTAGACCTAGATGGCGCCCGCAGCGGCGAAGCCACCAATCACCCCCTAGTGCAGCGAATCACAGCGGCGCTGGAAATTCCGGTGCAACTTGGCGGTGGTGTGCGMAGCATCGAAAGAGCAGAACAACTACTGGCCTGCGGCCTAGATCGGGTAATACTCGGCACCGTTGCAGTTGAGCAACCTGAACTTGTTTATGAGCTAGCCCAGCGCTATMCCCAAAAAATAGTGGTGGGGATCGATGCCAGAAACGGTTTGGTGGCAACCCGCGGCTGGACAACCGCAAGCGAGCTGCCAGCAACGGAATTAGCAAAAAAATTTGATGGCATYGGTTTAGCTGCCTTGATATGCACAGACATCGCCACCGATGGCACCCTTGCCGGACCAAATCTTGAATTTCTGCGGGCCATGGCCCAAGCCAGCAGCACTCCGATTATTGCCTCCGGCGGCATAGGTGAATTGTTGGATCTAATGAGTTTGTTGCCTTTGGAATTGGAAGGGGTAGTTGGCGTAATTGTGGGGAGGGCGCTCTACAACGGCAGTGTGAACTTAAAAGAAGCCCAATTAGCCATTGGAGAAGCTCGCCTCCAAGACCTGCCGATAAACGCAGCGATTGAAAGGCCTTGCTAAGCCCATATCATGGAGTTATGGCAAGGCAACCAAATCCAACAAACCTAGAAGGTGCATATCAAAGTTGCCGCAGCCAAGGTTTGCGGCTTAGCCGGCAGCGCAAACTAGTTTTAGAAATCCTCTGGCGCAGCGGTGATCATTTGAGTGCCAGGGAAATATTTGAGCAGCTGAATGCAAATGGAAGGCGCATTGGTCACACATCYGTTTATCAAAATCTTGAATCCCTCAGGGCCCATGGCGTAATTGAGTGCCTTGAGAAAGCCCAGGGCCGGCTCTATGGCCACCGCTCAGATCCCCAYAGCCACCTCACCTGCCTTGAGAGTGGCAGCATCCACGATCTGGATATCGAATTGCCTGCGGAGCTCCTAAACGCGATCGAAGCAAACACCGGTTTTAAAATCGAAAGCTACAGCCTGCTGTTGCAGGGAAGAGCAAAATCAAAATGAGCCAATTAATAGCTAACAAAGCCATCCTTATTATTGGCGAAAAATGGCAAGCCCAAGCCTTAACAGAACAACTCAAAAGAGATCAGCCAAACTGGCGACTAGATCTCTCATCTAGATCCACAGAAGCAGAAGAAGATAATATATCAAACAAGAACAAGCTTAAATACCAGTTGATCTGCTGGCTACTGCAAGAAGGAACAACAACTGAAACCTTAAGTTGGGAGTTGAATCAATTAAAAACAAGGGAGCCAGAAGCAGCCCTGTTGCTGATAATAAATAACAGTGSTTTTTTTAAGCGGGATTTATTGCTGCAACTACCKCTTGATGGATTGCTAGAACAGCCCAGCCTCACTGAGATAAATGAAGCGATTGAACTAATTACAAATGGAGGCAGGGTTTTTAGGATTTCAGAAGCTGTGCAAYCCTCCTCAGCAAAACCCTCCAAYCTGGGYMTAAAGCAATGGTTTTTACTGAGCGGTTTGGATCAAATCAACGCAGAAGTTAATGCCCTAAACCATAGGCTTGAGATATTTCCCCAAGGGGGACTGCAAAGACTTGTAACAGCAGGAAGATTGCGTGAATTAAATATGGCTCGAAAATTACTTTATACAATTTGGGGCTCAGCAARCCCTATTCATCAATTYAARYCRAAGCCYAAMCAGGAACGCTTGCAAATATATTTACCCAAACGYGGCGGCAATGATATTTTAAATCAATTGCAAATCGAGCTAGCTAAAGAGTTTGGCTCCTGCTCCAATTTTGAAACAGGTTATCTGTTGGCCCTGGAGGCACTCCTCCCAGAGCGGCGCTTGAACCTTTTTGAAAGCCTGCTGCAAGAATTCAAACAATTGCTAGAAAAATTATCTACGCAAAACTGCTTAGCTCTAACAACAATCCCATCTGGCGACCAACCSGCAWCAGATCCATGGGTTCAGCAGCAATCCCTACTGCGCCAGAGGGCACTAATGAAATTGGTGGGTGCCTACACCCAGCTACCCARGGAAGGCAGCTTGCTCCCCTTAGCCGAAACACTTATCGGTTCAGCAAATCTTGATGGAGAGGAACCTGAACTCTGTTCCTTATATCCAATCTTGATTGCATTAATTGAAGGCAAACCATTACTTATAGATGGAAAGCTAATGGCAGCAGATCAACCATTTGCATTGTTACACCTGCAAACATTAGTTAGCAATTGGTTATTGCGTAATGGTGAGCGCATTGCCAAGGAAGTGTTAGAAGCTTGCAGCAATTGGCCTGAGCTACGCCGCACAATGCTGCCCCTAGAACTATTGCCCACCCGTGAATTAGACCGTTTGCGAAATAAAATAAATTCTTTAGAGCGTTGGCAAAATTTATTTGTTCGCCCCGTTTCAATATATGAAAGCAAAAGGGTATTTTACAGCCTCCGTTCTGGTAAATTCGTTAGCCAGGTTTTGATTGAACCACGGGATAATGAACTAAAAACTCTTTTATGGTGGCAGCAAGCGATAACCATTTTGCTGGAAACTAGGGACGCATTGGCACCTCAGCTGGAGATTCTAATCAATCGTTTTGGTTCCTTAATGGTGTTGCTGCTCACTAGGGTTCTTGGTCGTGCCATCGGTTTAATCGGGCGAGGTATCATGCAAGGGCTCGGCAAGGGTATGCAAAACTCAAACCTCAGTGCTGAAAAATCTTGAAACAAGCTTTCCTGCCATCCAGGCTATTAAATCTTATTTTTAGCTGCTTTTTATTTGGGCTAATATTTTTACTAACCCCTGATCAAACCCGGGCTGATCGTGATACCAACAGTTACGACGGTAATATTTTTGCACTTTATGCTGGCAACGGTGCGTTGGTGCCGCCAAGCATAAGTCTCGAAGCGGCCATTAAAGAGAAACGTTCGATTCTTTTGGCCTTCTACCTAGACGACAGCAGCGCTAGTAAACATTTTGCCCCCCTACTTTCAGATCTCCAGGGTAGATGGGCTAGGGATGTGGAAATAATTGCCCTCACAAGTGATCCCTATGAAGTAAATCCAAATGCTCCGGTTGATTCGCCAAACCACTACTGGAGCGGCAGCATCCCACAAATCCTTGTGCTGGATGCAAACGCCAAGATTTTGTATAACAGCCAAGGCAATATGGATGAAAAAGAAATTGAAACAGCCCTTGCTCTAGCCACAGGTAGGCCAGCMACTCAAGGCTCAAGAAGCAGTAAAAGCTTCAATGAATACAACACTGAATACGGTTCTTAGCTTAAAGTTTTAGCTATTTATTCTTAAATAAATTTACCTAGGAATACGTCGCCAAAATCATCGTTAAAAACATGGTCACCAAGGCTTTCCAATTCGGAATCACTTCTACCAGCGAGCCGGTGCAAATGATGGCGCACAACGGTGGCCTTAGTGAGTTCATGGCCATTGCTTCCAGCAAGCTTGATCAACTCTTCATGGCTGCGGGCAGCTCGAACCTGCTCTGAAAGGCTTTGGCTCTTGCGGGCTTCAGCCAGAAAGAGGTCAAGATTTGCCTGGCTCATGATTTAACTGGGTAACAATTTCGAATAAGTTTACCAAATTTCCAGTTCGGATTTTGCGCTGGCGTAAATGTCGTCTGCATGACCAAAATCCAGTTCATGGGTTTTAGCTATGGCTAGTAACTCCTCTAAATCTGCAGTTTCAAGGGTTTTTTGAAGGCTGGGATCAACCTTTGCCTTTTCTAAAAAGCTTGAAACCACAGGATCTGGGTTACCTAGGGGC
>NZ_PXVC01000008.1 GCF_003011125.1 Synechococcus lacustris str. Tous
CTGTTAATGGTGGAATGTTCCAATTCAATGCCCTCGCCCAAGCCCCTGGAGATATCCCCATGGCCGGCTATTTGGGCAGCTGGGTGATTGAAGTTACCAACTAGGCAAGCTTGCTGGTAAACTTAGAAATTGGCCCACAGCCCAGCCCAGTCCCATGACCAAGCGCACCCTTGAAGGAACCAGCCGTAAGCGCAAGCGCGTATCTGGCTTCCGCGTGCGCATGCGCACCCACACCGGCAGGCGCCTGATCCGCACCCGCCGCAAGCGTGGYCGCGCCCGCTTAGCGGTGTGATCCMMTTGGGTTTAAGCCTTTAAATTCAAATTTTYGGTTGGTGAATTAAGGTGGTTCTCCCGCAAAGGCACCGCCTCAGGGGCAAGAATCTTTTTGATTACATCTATAAACAAAGCCGCCGTTACTACGGAGGTTCTCTAWTGGTTTTGAGGGTRGCTGCTGCCAAACCCAATCTTCTAAAACCAGATGAGGCCTCCACCGCAATGGAGTTGCGCCTTGCTGTTGTGATCAGCAGCAAAGTTAGTAAGCGGGCTGTGCAACGCAACCGGCTTAGGCGTCAATTTCATCAGAGTTTTGTGGATTTGTGCCACCGCTGGGAAAAGCCGGAATCCCCCTGCCTTCGGCCTCAAAGTTGGCTGCTGTTAAGCCTCAAACCAGAGGCGGGTTCCGCCACTKGCAACGATCTACTGAGAGAATGGCAAGCAGTGTTGCAACAGGCAGGCTTTTTAGATGACAACAACACCCCCCATCACCCTTCAGGAGGAACTCTTCTATGAAGGCGGGCCAGCCAAAGGGGACCTGATCTTGAACTTGGTTTTTGGAATTACCTTGATTGGCCTGCCTTTTGCGGTGGGGGCCATCGTGCGGGCCCTATGGCTGAGGTTTCGAATCACCAGCCGCCGGGTATCGGTWACTGGTGGCTGGCTGGGTAGGGATCGCAGCCAGGTCACCTACAGCCAAATCAAAGAAGTGCGCGCTGTGGCCAGGGGCTTTGGTGCCTGGGGGGACATGTGCCTTCTACTCAACGATGGAGCGCGGCTGGAAATGCGCGCCGTACCTAGGTTTAGGGARGTTGAAGCATTTATCAAAGAACGCATGGATAGCCAAAGCCGCAGCAGCACTCCCCCCAGCGGTTTTGCCGTAGCCAGCTGAAGCTGAGCCCGCGCTCGGGCACACTCACACCACATACATTCCCACCGCCCTTAATCGCCTGTGATCGGTTACATCTCCGACAACCTGCTGCTGCCAATCCTTGATTTCTTCTATGGACTAGTGCCCAGCTACGGCCTTGCAATCATTGCCCTCACGGTGGTGATTCGCCTGGCCCTATTCCCTTTGAGTGCTGGTTCGATYCGTAATGCCCGCCGCATGCGCATTGCCCAACCGGTGATGCAAAAGCGCCAGGCTGAAATCCGCGCCAAATTCGCCAGCAATCCCCAAAAGCAGCAGGAGGAACTGGGCAAATTAATGAAGGAATTCGGCAGTCCCCTGGCGGGCTGCCTGCCCCTAGTGGTGCAGATGCCGATTTTGTTTGCCCTGTTTGCCACCCTGCGGGGATCACCCTTTGCCGATGTGCCCTACACCTTCAATGTGAAGGTGGTTCCAGCTGATCAGGTGGCTTCCGTAGAGGCCAAACCATTTGCCAGTGCYAGCCATTCGATTTTCATCACCGAAACAAACCACATTCCCGTGGTAGCTGCCCTGCCGGGTGGTAATCGCCTTGGCGTTGGCGAACAGGCCAAGGTTTTATTGCAAACCAAAGACGGCAGCGAAAGCCTTGAGGCCGTGGAGCAGCGGCTCACACCAACGATCGACATGAGCCCCCAATGGAAGCTCACAAAAGGCGATGGCGTGGTTTCCCTGGCGGCGGATGGCAGCTTGAAAGCGCTCAGCCCCGGTGATGCCACCGTTGAGGTGAAAATCCCCGGTTTAGCTGCCCGCAGCGGCTTCCTCTTTATCAAGGCCCTTGGCCAGGTTGGGATTCGCACCGATGGCCAAGTGAATTGGGATATTGCAGGGCTTGTGGCTGGTTTTGGCATCAGCCTTTTCCTTTCCCAAATCCTTTCCGGCTGGGGGATGCCGGCTAACCCTCAACAGGCCACCGCCAACAAGATCACACCGGTGATGATCACGGGCATGTTTTTGTTTTTCCCCCTGCCCGCTGGGGTGCTGCTYTATATGGTGATCGCCAATATTTTCCAAGCGYTCCAAACCTTTGTKCTTATCCGTGAACCCCTGCCTGAAAATCTCCAGGCAATTCTCGATCAACAGATGTCYCAGCAAACGGTAACGGCAAGTGCCACTGCGATTTCATCGGAGCGCTTGCCATTTGAACCAAAAGGGAAGCGCTAATGAAGCCGATCCCATTAMGGGAACTGCGTTTGCTAGGGGTGGCAAAACGCTGGCAAATCGATTACMCCCTTAGCCAGCTCGATAGCCTTGAACCGGTTAAAGGCTGGGTGCAAGCGCAATTGAGTGGTTCTGAACTGCAGGTGAGTGGCTCTGGCTCCACCTTGGTGGAACTCTGTTGTGATCGCTGCTTAAAAACTTTTAGTTATCGGCTTAAGGCCCACGCCGAGGAATTAATTGCGGTTGGCTCAAATTTAGATAGCGGCTTGAATRCTGAATTGGATGGTGCCGTGGAAAGCCTTRATCCAGAAGCCAGTTTTGATGGCRATCAATGGTTATTTGAACAGCTAAGCCTGCAATTACCGCTTAAGCGCCTTTGTGATTTCAACTGCAGCGGCATCATGGTYAACCAAATCAACCATGAACCAAAGGCCGTTGACCCCCGCTGGGCAGCTTTAGGGGAGTTAAGCGAAAAACCATGAGCGCCGCCTGGATCGCTCAACTTGATCTATTGATCCGCAGCCGCACGCCAATCCTKTGGATACGCCAGCARGAGGAGGAACGCCTGGTGCGTTTACTGCAACAGGTGGCCCAAGGTTTRGAGCAACGGCCATTGCTGCGTTGGGATTTTGTTGCTGGTTTGCAGGGTTTACCAAACCACGCTGGTGCCGCCGCCCGCCAACCGCTAGCGGCCCTAGACAGCCTTGATCTATTGCCATCAGGTAACCCAGGCCTGTTGCTGCTGCTTGATTTCCATCGCTTTGTAGACGACAGCGCCATCTGCAGGCGCCTGCGCAACCTGGCGGTGGAGCTATGCCAACAACCGCGCACCTTGGTAATCGCCGCTCCSGATCTGCAATTGCCGCGGGAATTGGAGGCCACCGTAACGGTGTTGGAATTGCCATTGCCGGATGCAACTGAAATTCGTGCCCTCCTTGGYGGCATTGGCATCGCAGCTGGCAGCCCCCTGGAGCCCCAAGCCCTGGAACTACTGGTGCGCAGCTGTAGGGGCCTGCCGGAGCAAAGGATTAGGCAATTGGCGGCTAGGGCTTTAGCCCGCCACGGCCGACTAGATGCCGCCGACCTAAGCGATGTGTTGGAGGAAAAAAGACTCGCCCTAGCCCGCAGCGATCTACTCGAATACTGCCCCGCCGATGCTGATCCCAGTGAAATTGGTGGTTTAGATCAATTAAAACTTTGGCTGGAAAGGCGCCGGCTTGCTTTCACAGCAGAAGCACAGAGCTATGGGCTGCCCAATCCCAGGGGGGTGCTGCTGGTGGGTCCCCAAGGCACTGGTAAGTCGTTAACGGCAAAAGCAATTGCCCACAGTTGGGGAATGCCKCTGCTGCGCCTTGATTTAGGGCGCCTATTTGCCGGCCTGGTGGGAGCCAGTGAAGCCCGCAGCCGCGACATGATCCGTACGGCGGAGGCCATGGCCCCTTGCATCCTTTGGATCGATGAAATCGATAAAGGTTTTAGTTTGGATGGCCGCAGTGATGGCGGCACAAGCCAAAGGGTATTAGCAACGCTGCTCACTTGGATGGCAGAAAAAAGCAGCCCCGTTTTTGTTGTGGCAACYGCAAATGCAATCGATAAATTGCCGCCGGAACTGTTGCGAAAGGGCCGTTTCGATGAGCTGTTTGTTTTAAACCTGCCTGAAGCCGAGGAAAGGCGTCAAATCCTCAACCTGCACCTGCGCAGGCGCCGGCCCCAACACCTGATCCCACTCGACACGCTCGTGGATCGCTGCGCTGGCTTCTCRGGTGCCGAATTGGAACAGGTGGTTCTTGAGGCAATGTTGGTGGCCTTTAGTGAAGGGCGCGAATTTGGCGAAGCGGATCTGATCGCCGCTGCCGCCGATCTGGTGCCCCTAAGCCGCACTGCTCGAGAACCGCTGGAGCGGCTGCAGCAATGGGCAAGAGAAGGCAGAGCAAGGCCMGCTTGCTAGGGCGCAAATATATAAATTCAGATGTATTTACATTGCGGAGAGTAAAGAAGMAAAGCTTTTGTCAAGTGTTCCCTGGCACTTCTGCCTACGGTCTTTTTATTAACACCACCGGCAGGCTGCGATGAAGCTGAATCTTCCCCCAAACCGCGCTGAACTCACCAATCAATTGGCCGTTGCTGCCCTTGGTGCTGGCGTGATCACCACCTTGGCCGTAGCCCAAGGTCAATCACCGATCACAGCCCTCGGTATCACATTGTTTTCTGCAGTTGCTGCAGTAGCTGTGGGTCAGATGCTCTGAAGCATTGAGCCTCACTCTGCGGCAGCAAATGCCTGCCCTCACGGGCAAGCATTATTTCAATTACGGCGGCCAAGGCCCATTACCAAATGACTCCTTGGCGGCCATGGTGGCCTGCTGGCAAAAATTGCAGCAACTKGGTCCCTTTGGCCGTGATGTGTGGCCCTGGTTAAACCTTGAACTTTCCGCCTTACGCAAGGCCCTGAGCCAATTATGTGGGGTGCCACCCCAGCGGATAACACTCACKGAAAATGTGAGCAGCGGCTGCGTTTTACCCCTATGGGGCCTGCCCTTTGAAGCTGGTGATCGCCTYCTAATTAGCAACGCAGAACACCCCGGGGTGGTGGCTGCCTGCCGTGAACTTGCTAGGCGCCAGGGTTTGGCCATTGATTTTTTTCCTGTGCAACAGGTGCGCAGCGATAGGGAGCTGCTGGAGGCGCTGAACCAAGGATTGCAAGCYCGCACCCGCTTGGTGGTKTTATCCCATCTGCTCTGGAATACGGGAGTTGTGATGCCMATTGCGGCGGTAGCGCAACAGCTGCAAGCAAAGCAAAACCAGCCTTGGTTGTTGGTTGATGCCGCCCAATCGGTGGGCAGCCTTGAGCTGGGTGATGCGGCGGCCCAAGCTGATATCTACGCGTTTACAGGCCACAAATGGTGTTGCGGGCCTGAAGGTTTAGGGGCAGTGGTGCTTTCAGAGCGGSTTCTAGCAGAAKCAAACCCCACGCTGATCGGTTGGCGCAGCCTGAGCAATGAAAGCGAAGGCAGCAGCARCTGGCATAAAGATGGCAGACGTTTTGAAGTGGCCACAAGCTGTGTTCCCCTCGGGGCTGGCCTGCGGAGATCTCTGCAACTACTAGAAAACTGCGGTGATGCAGGCCAGCGCCATGGCCGCATCTGCGGGCTGAGCWGCAGGCTCTGGCACGGCTTAACCACCATTGAGGGAGTGGAGCCGTTGCTGGAGGCGGGGCCACCCCAAAGCGGCCTGGTGAGCTTTCGAATGCACAACCAAAAGCCAGCGGAGCTGGTGAACTACCTAGCTGATGCCGGCCTGCATTTACGCAGCCTGGAYGATCCTGCCTGCCTGAGGGCCTGCACCCATRTCACCAGCACGGAGGCTGAAATCGATCTGTTGCTAGAGCACCTAGCGAACATCAGCAAAGGCGGATGAGGTCCTAAGGTTGCGCCACTTGGGGGAACTCCCATGTTGTACGAGGCGCAGGCCAGTTTTCTGCACCCGCTCTCGGTGGTAGAGCCGAGTGATGATCCAGAGGTGCTCTTATTTAATGCATTTGCCCTTGGCGAGGAGATGGTTGTTGCGGCTTTGAGCCCCGAGCGACCAGATGCCAATTTCCGTGTGGTGCGRATCTTGTTTGAAACCGGATTGCCCACTAGCCACATCCAAGAGATGTTTGCAGAAACCCGCTCTGGTAACAAGCAGGCACTTCTACGRCTGATTGAATACGTGGCGGATGCATTGGTGGATGAAAGTGATGCTMGAGAAATTGAAACTGCTAATTAATTAATAGCTTGCTGAGCAAGAAACCGGGCGGCTTCYTCCCTGTCGCTGAAATGACTTTTTTCAGTGCCGATAATTTGATAATCCTCATGGCCCTTRCCGGCAATTAGCACTAAATCACCAGAGCCACCAAGGGCGATCGCCTTTTGTATTGCTAAGCCACGATCAGGTTCCACAATCATGTTGCTGCCAGCTGGCATGCCCGCCAACACGTCGTTGAGTATTTGCTGGGGATCTTCCGTACGGGGATTATCGGAGGTGAGTACCACTTGATCAGCAAGGCGAGCTGCGATTTCACCCATTAAGGGGCGTTTGCCACGGTCGCGATCACCGCCGCAACCAAATAAACAAATCAAACGGCCTTGCGCAAAAGGTTTACATGCACCTAAAGCATTTGCCAAACCATCTGGTGTGTGGGCGTAATCAACCAAAACAGCAGGTTGGCCGGGGCCATGGGACACCCGTTCCATCCGGCCAGGTACCCCCTGAAAACTGTGCAAACCCTGGAGCAGTAATTCCAATTCAACCCCCTGCTGCAGCAACACACCAACCGCCTGCAGCAGGTTCATCAGATTGAAACGGCCCACCAGCGGTGATTGAAAAGCGGCGGCACCTTTAGGGCTATGGATCACACCTGCAACACCAGCTGCGCTGAATTGCAAAGCGTCCATAAATAATTCAGCGGTGGGATCCAGCAAGGAACTACGCCAACATTTGGCGGCTAAATGTGCTGCCAGGCGTTTGCCATGGTGATCATCGCTATTAATTACCGCCATACCTTTTAGGTAAATAGGTTCAAATAGCATTGCCTTGGCTTCGTAATAGGCCTCTAGGGATGGGTGGTAATCAAGATGATCCTGGCTGAGGTTTGTGAACACAGCGCCGCTAAAGTTGCAACCGGCTACGCGTTGCTGATGCAAGGCATGRGAACTCACCTCCATGGCAGCTAGCTGAACACCAGTGGCTAGAGCTGCTGCCAACTGGGCCTGCAACTGATCAGCGAATGGTGTGGTGTGGGTGGCGGTGATATTGCAACCGGGCCAGCGGTTGGCCAAGGTGCCAAACAAGGCAGTGCTCAAACCAGCTTTAGCGGCCAGGTGTTCGATCAAAAAGGTGGTGGTGGTTTTGCCATTGGTGCCAGTTACACCAATCAAACTCAGGTGGCTGCTGGGCTCAGCCCAGAAAGCGGCAGCTATCCTGCCCGCCACCTCAGCCACCGGATCTGCCACCACTAAAACGGGATCACMGGGGGCAGGGGGATCAGCCTGGGCTGCGGCAGGGCCAATAACAGTGGCGGTGGCACCTGATTGCAATGCCGCCCGCCAAAAACTGCCGCCATCAACTTTGGCGCCGGGTAAACCAATAAATAAGGTGCCAGCGCCCACCCGGCGGGAATCGCAAGTTACATCGCAAATCAAGGGGTTAGGTAATAGGGCGGGCACACTGAGGCCGGCATCTCTCAACAGCTGGTGCAACCTGCCTAGGGGGGGGGCCTCAGCCATGGCTAGGGAACAAAAACTTCTAGTGGTTTTAGGCTAATTCTTGGCTTGCTATTTGTTTTTGCAGCCATTGGGCTAAGCGATCCCCCTGCAACCTGGGGGGCACCCTGGCCAGCAACTCGCCGTTGTGGCTTAAAAGCGGCACTTCCAAACCATATTTGGCTTGAAGATTGGGATTGGAATCCACATCAAGCAGCTCCAACTCAGGCGGATTGGCCAATTCCCGCAGGCGTTCTTCTAGGCCAACGCAAAGGCAACAGCCTTGACGGGTGAATAACAGCAATTTCATTCCGGCACCGGATCAAAACCACCGGCACTGAAGGGATGACAGCGCAAAAAGCGGCGCAAACTGAGCCAACAACCACGCCARGGGCCATGGCGTTCGATCGCTTCTCGGGCATAGCCACTGCAACTGGGCACAAAACGACAGCGGGGTGGGCCGAGCAGRGGGGAGATCAGCCTTTGATAGAAGCTTATTAATGCYAGGAGCAACCAACTGATGGGGTTCCGGCTTGGRGCTAAGCTATTGGATTGGTTAGCTGTTTCCTTGCACACTTARGTGAGGCAATGGTTGGTCAATTTCCATCCTGACGGTTTTTTCATTTATGTCTCGTTACCGCGGTGCTCGATTAAGGGTGACGCGGCGCTTGGGGGACCTTCCCGGTCTCACCCGTAAGTCTGCTAAGCGGGCTTATCCACCAGGTCAGCACGGCCAAGCCCGTCGCAAGCGCTCCGAATACGCCATCCGCCTAGAAGAAAAGCAAAAGCTGCGCTTCAACTACGGCATTTCCGAACGGCAGCTCGTTCGCTACGTGAAGAAGGCCCGRGCCCAAGAGGGTTCAACGGGTACCAATCTTCTCAAGCTGCTGGAAGGTCGCCTCGACAATGTTTGTTTCCGCCTTGGCCTTGGGCCCACAATCCCCGGTGCCCGCCAATTGGTGAACCACGGCCACATAACCGTTAATGGACGGGTGGTTGATATTCCCAGTTATCAATGCCGGGCCGGTGATGTGGTGGCAGTGCGTGAAACAAAACCCAGCAAACAGCTGGCAGAAACCAACCTTGCTTTCCCTGGCCTTGCCAATATTCCACCTCATCTGGAATTTGAAAAAACCAAAATGGTGGCMAAGGTAACTGGTAGATGTGAAAGGGAATGGGTAGCCCTTGAAATCAACGAACTACTTGTGGTGGAATTCTATTCACGCAAGGTTTAATTACCAGAGCTCAAACCTGTTCCGCTCCAAATAACCCTGAAAACCCCGCCAAGGCGGGGTTTTTTCATAGCTGCCATTTCGTAAATACCCTAACGTGRGCAGGCTTRCATGAAGTGATGCCCGGCTGTTATGAATCGAAAGCMACCMYCCTTAGTTTCTGAAGATAACAACGGGGCAAGGGTTCCATTGGAGGATTTTAAAAAACTATTTATCATTGGCGAAGCYAGGTTTTTGCTTGCCTGCCTCTCAAGGGAGTTTGATCCCTCATTTATTSTTGTTGGCAAAAGCAATTTCGAGTTTGYYRCGGGATACAAGGCGGTTAAAATAACTAAAGATTTTCGTGGTGCCGCAAAATCRTCWGCCCARGCYATTRATTTGCTARMYGAAGTTAAWCCTGGATTTGTTTTTATCCATGAGAGRGGCGAGCAACTTGAATTCGCAGAACTAGCTCAATATATATCTCAATCGCGCCCAAATACAAGGTCTTACATATTAATTGATAGCTTAAATRTGTTGGAAGATTACACAAAAATTGACCCTGATGTAATCGTWGCAGACGCAGACATTTTCTTGCCGAATAATCCTTTAGTACAAGGTTTAATGGCTATGGTTGCCGGCACCACATACCGTAGCCCTTCGGTWGAAAATTATCTTAATCAAATCTCCCAGCCYATTGATCAATCAGCTTCCAGCCGTGTTGTATTAAGCCTGCGGGAACAGCAGCTTTTGGAGGCCTATGTTTTAGGACTTAGCAATCGCGAAGTGGCCGAACAGCTAAATCTTTCCGTGCGMAGTGTTCAAACCTATAGCGGYCAGCTTCTTACACGCTTGGGAGTGAATAATCGCCAGAAAGCATTAATACAGATTGCCAAAATGGGCRTATCAGTAACTACTAGATTTYTSAAAGGCAATCCTAATTAAAAAATAGCAACCTATAAATGCAAYCATTGCTTGTTTTTTTTGCGCTTTCTACTAATATATAACTSGGCTGCAACTGGAGAATTTGGCTATCTAAATCACGTAATTAATTAGATCTMACWGCCATGAATCAAAGCTTGCAAWGCATCCGCTATGTGCTCTTCTCGCATCAACGCTTCACCTACCAAAACAGCATCAGCACCAGCAGTTTGAACGCGATCAAGATCATCACGGCTGAATAAACCGGATTCACTCACAAGCAGGCAACCCTTAGCACGGATTTGCGAACCATAAATTGCGGTGAGTTGTTCAGTGGTGGCTAGATCAGTGTGAAAACTAGCCAGATCGCGATTATTAATACCAATAAGTTGCACCCCATCAAGGGCAAGTGCTCGCTGGAGTTCCTCAGCGTTATGCACCTCAAGCAACACCGCCAGCTGTAGCGCCTTGGCTGCTTTTAGCAAATAAGCCAAATCTTGATCGCTGAGGATTGCTGCAATCAGCAGCACTGCATCAGCGCCAGCTGCTCGCGCTTGATAAAGCTGATAGGGGGAAAGAATGAATTCTTTGCATAGCAGCGGCAGGTTCACAACTTCGCGCACCTGCACAAGCACATCAAAACCACCCTGGAAGAATTGCTTATCAGTTAAAACTGAGATGCAGCTGGCACCTGCACTTGCATATTCTTTTGCGATTGCAACCGGATCAAAATTTTCCCGGATTACACCTTTACTGGGGCTGGCCTTTTTAATTTCAGCAATCACTGCGGGCTTAAGGCAGGCTGCTTTTAAAGCCGCCACAAAATCTAAAGGTGCTGGCAATAAAGCAACTTGCTCCTTCAGTTTTGCAAGTGGCACTCKCTCCCTTGCGATAGYAATTTCACGATCTTTTGCCCACACAATCTCCTCAAGAATGTGTTGGGGCTTTTCATCCGGCAGGGGCACACCATATTCAAGATATGAAACCCGCACCTTGGGGCTTGGTGGTTTACGGCGGATCTGCATAACTCAACCTGCCACTGCCATAGCCGCCTGTTTATAGGCAACTTCTACCACTTCACTAAGGGTTGGATGGGTATGAACTTCATTAGCTAATTGCTTCACACTTAAMCGCCTGGCTACTGCATTTGCAACCTCCTGAATCAAATCAGCGGCATGGAGACCATAAATATGGGCACCGAGCACTTCACCMGTGCCCTTATTAAATAACAACTTCATGATCCCATCACTTTCTAATTCCGCTAATGCCTTGGAATTAGCCTTGAAATAACTGCGCACCGTACCCAATTCAAAACCAGCCTCCACTGCTAATGCCTTAGCCTCAACTTCACTTAAACCAACGGAACTGATCTCYGGATGGGTGAAGGTAGCMGCTGGAATTGAGCGGTAATCAATCTGGCGTTGATGGCCCAAGATATTATCTACAGCAACAGCCCCCTGGGCTGCAGCCGTGTGGGCAAGCATCATCTTTCCTGTTACATCACCAACGGCCCATAGGTGGGGTACCGGCTCAGCATTCGCCAGCACCCGCATCTGATCATCAACGGGTATGAAACCACGGTTGGTTTCTACACCAACGGCAGCAAGATTTAGATCTTTACTGGTTGGAACGCGGCCGGTGGCCACCAGCACCGCATCAACTTCCAACACCTCAACTAATTCCTTGCTATTGGCATCAATTAATTCAATCCGCACCGGATTCCCGGGGACAACCTTACTAGCAAAAACACCAACCTTTGTTTCAATATCGCGGCCGTCAATTAGTTTGCGGGCTGCTAGTTTTGCAATATCTGGATCAAATGTAGGCATCACTCGATCTAAGGCTTCAATCATCGTTACTTCACAACCWAGCGCTGTATACACATCAGCAAATTCAAGGCCGATATATCCACTGCCGATAATTGCAAGCCAAGGGGGCAAGCTTTCTAATTTGATTGCATCRTCACTTGTAAATACCGTTGAGCCATCGGTTGTAATACCCGGGGGCACGAAGGGGTCTGAACCACTGGCAAGCACCACATCTTTTGCCGTGAGCAACCTTTCGATGCCATCCAGTTGGCGCAATGCCACCTGCTGGCTTCCCTGCATCCGCCCTTCACCCCTGAGGATTGATACCCCAGCTCGCTCAAGGGTTTTGGTGAGATTTTCGCGGATATTTGCCACTAATTGATTGGCATGGTTTGCAATGGCCTGGCGATCAAAACTATGGCCGCTTGTTTTGATCCCAAATTGGGCTAGGTGGCCAGCATCACTAAGTTCTCGCACCTTGCCACTGGCAGCTAACAGCGCCTTAGAAGGCACACAGCCGCGGTTAACGCAGGTGCCACCCATGTCGCCTTTTTCAATAATTGCCGTGCGCAAGCCATGGTCGGCAGCATGTTTTGCGGCATCAAAGCCGCCATATCCAGCGCCAATCACGATCAAGTCGTAATCGAAATTGTTTTGGGATCCCTTTGCAGCGGTCAAGGGTGTGGCTCAGCTATGGATGATTCTCCCCTGCCATGGCCCGCCATTAGTTTTTGCCTGTTCCGCTCCATCAAAAGCAAGCCTGCCGCCACTGCCACATTTAAAGATTCCACCCGATTGCCATGGGGAATGGTTACCAATTGAACGCCCTCCAAAAGGTTGGCAGCTAGGCCACTGCCCTCATTGCCAAGCAATAACAAACTTGGCAATTGCCAATCCACAGCCCAATAGGGCTTTCCGCCCTGCTGCACCGCCGCTAAAACCTGCAGCCCGGAGTTCAAAGCAAGGGCAAGGCCAGCTTCCAAATTTGGGTAGCGGCGCATTGCTAATTGCAATGAAGCACCAGCAGAGGCGCGTAAAACCTTTGGTTGCCATGGATCGGCGCCAGCGCCCAACCAAACCTGATCAACGCCTGCCGCAAGGGCAGTGCGCAAAATCGTTCCCATGTTGCCTGGATCCTGCACCCGATCAAGGCCAAGCAGGAGGGGCCTAGGCGCTAAATCCAGCTCAGCCAGCTCGGTTTCATCCTTGGGCGCAGCTAATAAAGCCACCACACCATCGGGGCTTTCGGTGCTGGCCATGGCCGCCAACACCTCAGGGCTAACCGGTTGGCAAGGGGCTAATTGCAATAAATCGGGATGGCGCTGGCCCCAGGCTGTGGTGGCACAGATCAGCTGCAGTTTTAATTGCAGCCGCCCACATTCCTGCAGCAGATGGGTGCCCTCTAACAGGATTAGGCCCTGCTCCCTCCTGCCCTTGGCTTGATGCAGAGCCCGCAACTTGGCAACAAGTGGATTGCGCCTACTTGTAATTATTTCAGTGGCCAGGATTTATATCTCCTCAAAACGACGCATATGTAGGTCTGTTTTCAGCTTTAGGCCATCGCTTGAGAGGTCTAGCCCTTTTACAGATGCCACCGAACCACGAATGCCCTCTGCCCGCAGGTTTTCAACAAGCTTTTTGATTACCTCCTCCTCCACCTTGGCTTCATCAAGGCCATCGGGGGTGAGCATTTCTAAAAACCTGCCAACCTTTGAAGCAACCAAATCCGATGCATTGCTGATTTTGAGAACGATCACCGCATCTGAGATATCACACCCATAAAGGATGGCAACAATCCACAGTTCTAGCTAGCAATTAAAGAAAGAAATGCGGATGGGGAGACTTGAACTCCCACGACATTGCTGCCACTAGTACCTGAAACTAGCGCGTCTACCAATTCCGCCACATCCGCTGGCGTTGCCGTAAAACACGGCAGCCCCAAACCATAACCCACAACCAAACCGCCCCAACCATTAACAACCAAGACAGTTCGGTGGCCGGCCGTCTAGACGGTCTCAAACTTGATTGTCATTATGTGGTGCGCAGACGGCAGCCTCCATGACAGCAACCCTCATACCGTCTCAGCAGCTTCTTGTTCCCCAATTAGAGATTCGCGGCGGCAAAAAACTGGAAGGCGAAGTGAGGGTTAGCGGCGCAAAAAACTCGGCCCTCGTTTTAATGGCCGCCAGTTTATTAACCGAAAACAGCTTGCGGCTGCGCAATATGCCAGCCCTTTCTGATATCGGTGGCATGGCCGATATCCTTGCCGCCCTTGGCGTTCAAATCGAACGCGGCTCCGATTGGGTTGAACTGCAAGCAAATCACCTCAGCCATATTTCGCCGCCCTACGAACTTGTAAACAGCCTTAGGGCAAGCTTTTTTTGCATCGGCCCCCTGCTTGCCCGCCTCGGGGTAGCGCGGGTGCCATTGCCTGGGGGTTGCAAAATCGGCGCCCGCCCGGTGGTGGAGCACGTAAAAGGTTTAAAGGCCCTAGGCGCCCAGGTAACGATTGAACATGGTGTTGTGTCTGCGGTGGTGCCAGGCCGCGGCCACCGCCTAACTGGTGGACGCATCTACCTCGATTGCCCCAGCGTTGGCGCCACCGAAACATTAATGATGGCCGCCGCCTTGGCGGATGGCGAAACGGTGATTGAAAATGCCGCCCAGGAACCAGAGGTAATTGATTTAGCTGGCTTGATCATCGCCATGGGTGGCAGGGTTCGTGGCGCTGGCACACCCACCATCACGATCGTGGGCATGGAGAAACTCCATGGTGCCAACTACATGGTTATTCCAGATCGCATTGAGGCGGGCACCCTCTTGCTTGCTGGTGCGATCACCCGCTCCTGTTTACGGGTAACACCTGTAATTCCAGAGCACTTAGGGGCTGTTATCAGCAAGCTTGAGGAATGTGGTTGCCAACTTAATAACGATGGCATCGGCATAACGATCAAGGCAGATCGCATTAATGCCGTTGATCTGCGCACCCAACCATTTCCAGGGTTCCCCACCGATTTGCAGGCTCCATTTATGAGCTTGCTGGCCACTGCCGAGGGCTCCAGTGTGATCACTGAAGCGATTTTTGAAAACCGCCTCCAACATGTGGGTGATCTGCAAAGGATGGGAGCTGATATCCGCACCCAAGGCAACACCGCCTTTGTGGAAGGTGTGGCTCGGCTTAGCGGCGCCCCTGTTACCGGCAGCGATCTAAGGGCAGCTGCTGCGATGGTGCTCGCTGGTTTAGCTGCAGATGGCACCACATCAGTGCAGGGTTTACAACACCTGGATCGCGGCTACGACAACCTAGAAGGCAAGCTAAATGCAGTAGGTGCCTCGATTAAGCGAACCTACGCTTGATGGGGGCAGTCGGACTCGAACYGACAAAGCCGAAGCCGGCGCATTTTGAGTGCGCTGCGTCTACCAATTCCGCCATGCCCCCAAGCCCTAAATCTACCGCTGTGATGGCCACCTATGGCCGTTACCCCTTAAAAATTGAAAAAGGTAGGGGCGTATGGCTAAAAGCCAGTGATGGCAAGTGGTATTTGGATTGCGTTGCCGGGATCGCCACCTGCAGCCTTGGCCACAGCAATCCGCGCCTGCGCCAAGCCCTAACCAGGCAATTGAGCAAATTGCAGCATGTTTCCAACCTTTATGAAATTCCTGAACAAGAGGAACTAGCAACCTGGTTGCAGGAGCACAGCTGCGCTGATCAGCTTTTTTTCTGCAATTCAGGCGCGGAAGCGAATGAAGCAGCGATCAAATTGGCCCGTAAATACGGCCACAGCAAAAAGCAAATTGAGCGCCCCTTAGTGCTGAGTGCAAGGGCCAGTTTCCATGGCCGCACCCTCGCTGCCGTTACCGCCACCGGCCAAGACAAATATCACCGCGGCTTTGAGCCCCTACCCGATGGCTTTGCCTATTTCACCTACAACGACATCGATAGTTTTAAAAGCAGCCTTCAACAGCATTGCGATCGGGCTGTTGCGGTTTTGATTGAACCCCTCCAGGGAGAAGGGGGAGTGGTGCCTGGCAATCCAGCCTTTTTCAAAGAACTGCGGCAGCTATGCAGCCAACATCAACTGCTACTTATCTCTGATGAGGTGCAAGTGGGGATGGGGCGCAGCGGCAGCCTCTGGGGCTATGAACAGCTGGGCATCGAACCTGATGCTTTCACCATTGCCAAGGGTTTAGGGGGTGGTATTCCCATCGGTGCTTTGGCCGTTAAAAACCACTGCGCCGTATTTGAACCGGGCGACCATGCCAGCACCTTTGGTGGCAACCCCTTTGCCTGCAGGGCCGCCTTAACCGTTGCAAAGGAACTGGATCGCCGTCAATTGCTTTTTAATGTGCAGCAACGCGGCGAACAGCTGCGGGATGGCCTCAGCCAAAGGGTGGCTAAGTGGCCCCAGCTATTAAGTGGCGAAAGGGGCTGGGGGTTAATTCAAGGTTTATTGCTGCGGGATGGGGCGATAACCGCAGCAGAACTGGTAAAAGCWGCAATGGCTGAAGGTTTGCTATTGGTGCCCGCCGGTGCCCAAGTGGTGCGTTTTGTGCCGCCTTTAGTGATCAGCCGCCGGGAGTTAAACCAGGCCCTTCATCGGCTTGATCGAGCCCTGGCCAAGCTCTGAAGGATTTGCAGCTACCCGAGCCGGTTGATCTTTCCGATCTACTTGAACCCTTTGCCCGCCGGGGCATCCAGCTTGGCCTTGGCCGGCTGCTGGCTGCCCTAGGGGAGGCAGGCCAACCACAGCTCTGCTTCCCTGCCGTGCAGGTGGCCGGCACCAATGGCAAAGGTTCGATTTGCACCATGCTTGGCGCAATGCTGCAGGCGGCAGAAATTCGCACCGCCATCTACCGCTCCCCTCACCTGGTGAGCTGGTGCGAACGCTTGGAAGTGGCTGGTGAACTGATTAGCCCCGGGGAATTAAGGCAAGCCTTACAAAACTGGCAGGGCCTGGCCGCTAAACATCAGCTAACCCCCTTTGAACTGATAACAGGGGCAGCTTTTAGCCACTGCGCCAGCGCAGCAATCAAATTGGCGGTGCTGGAGGTGGGCCTTGGCGGAAGGCTGGATGCCACTACCACCCACAACAACCGTTCCGTGCTGGGCATAGCAAGCATCGGCCTCGACCATTGCGAACACTTGGGCAACAGCCTGGCGGCAATCGCCAGGGAAAAAGCAGGTATTTTCTCCCCCGGGGCCATTGCCATCAGCGGCCCCCAACCAGAGGCAGTGGCAAGGGTGCTAGAGGAGCAAGCAGCCGCCTGCAATACCCAGCTGCGCTGGGTGGAACCCCTCAGCAGCGAACAACCACTGGCCCTAGCTGGGCACTGGCAGCGCACGAACGCCGCCGTAGCCCTTGGCATTGCAAGGGCACTTAAGGAAAAGGGCTGGTTGATCAGCGATGGCGCCATGGCTAAAGGTTTAAGCACGGCCCGCTGGCCCGGCCGCCTGCAGCAACTGGAGTGGCGCGGCCGCAAAATATTGCTTGATGGTGCCCACAACCCGCCGGCAGCCCTTGCCCTACGCCAGGAGTTATCAGCTCAACCGCGCCGCTGGCTGCTGGGAATTCAACGCCATAAGGAGGGTGCTGCGATTGTGGAAACCCTGTTGGCTAAGGGAGATCAGGCCTGGATCCTTGCCCTACCAAACCACCCCAGCTGGAGTGCCGCCGATTTGATAGCAGCCCTGCCCCATCGAAGTGAACAAATTCAGCAGGCAAACAGCCCCCTGGAGGGCTTAGAGCAATTGCTAAAGCCAGGCGCAACACCTGTTATTGCGGGATCGCTATACCTGATCGCCACCCTGGGGGAATATTTAAAATAAAAACATAAATTAATCCAGCAATTAAATCATGTAAGCTGATTTCTACATCCGAGCAGCGCCAGTAACATGGCCAGTAGCATGCACTTTAAAATGTTTAATATTAGGCAGAATTTGCTTGTGCTGCGAAATATAATTGCCGTATTTTCGCTGGCATTTGTTTTATCACTAATCAACTTTTCAAACAGCGCGAATACCGCCCTGGCCGTTTCTAGTTATTTAGAAAAAACCGATTACACCCTCACAAATCAGAGCAACGGCGATTTTGAAAATCAAAAACTTGAAGGCAGCTCTTTTGCCGGAACCCTAGCCCGCGGTGCTAATTTTTCTGGCGCCCAGCTCCAGGGGGCGATCTTTACCCAGGGCTCTTTTGCTGGTGCAAATTTTGAAGGGGCAAACCTTAGCGATGCCCTTATGGATAGGGCTGATTTTAGTGGCTCAAATTTAAAAAATAGTATTTTAACCAATGCAATTGCCAGCGGCAGCAGCTTTGCTAATGCTGAAATTGAAGGGGCCGATTTTAGTGATGCTTTACTTGATCGGGAAGATTTAAAAAATCTATGCCGCAGGGCAAGCGGTAGCAATCCCACAAGCGGGATCACAACACGCAACAGCTTAAATTGCCCCTAAAATAACATTTTATATCTCTTTCTAAGCCTGGCCAATTGCCTCCATATAGCCCTTTAATTTACCTGGATTAAGCAAGCCTTTTGGATCATTGGCAAATTTTGCTGCCACCTGATCGCCATCAACTACCCCTAGGCCACCCGCTTCCACCGTGATGGCATGGGCATTGAAAACCAAACCACCGGCTGCTGCCATTGCCTGATTAAGGGCAATGAACTGCTCTTCTCCCCGCCAAGGGAAAACCGGCAGCCCCACCCAACGCTGCTTACCGCCTTGGCGCACCCGCTCCAGGTGCCAATGGAGCCAACCGGGCCAATGGCCATCGATGGCATCGATAAAGGCCAACTCCGGCTCCGGTAGCAACACAAGCTGATAGGTGAAGCTGGGATCCAAGGAACGCATCTGCAGGGTGGTGTGGTTCCAGCAGAGCTCCCGCAATAGCAATCCCTTGGGCGGCCATTGGGGCCGTTGCCAAACAAGGCAGCCGCCGGCTTGGGCCGTGAGTTGTTCGATCACTGGGATCGAGCAAGGGCTTGCCAAAAGAAGCAAACGATCACCCCTGGCAGTTGCTAGCTCAGGCAGATCGGGCAGCTGCTGCGCCAGGCGCTGCTCCAGGTAGCAAAGGGCATCTATTTCAAGGGCAGCAACACCTAATTGCGCTGCTAGCGCCAAGGCCTTGGGGCGATCAGGCAATTCCAAAACCAGCTCCTGCCAGTTTTGCCATGGGGCCGTGGGCACTGTGATGGCAGTGAAGATGCCGTTGCTGCCATAGGCATGGTTTAAGGCCTGGGCTTGGGCTGGCCCCAGCTGCAAAAGGCGTGGTTCCGCCTCAACTGTTACCACCTCAAGCCCCAACAAATTGCCTGGATCCCGCAATAACCCCCAGCGCAAACTGCCAACACCGCTGGAGCCACCGGCGATAAAACCACCCAAGGTGGCGGTGCGCCAGGTACTAGGTGCCAAGCGCAGGGCCCAACCTTGGGGTTGCAACCATTGATCCAATTCCAACAACTTGCAGCCCGGTTCTGCCGTTAACAACCCAGTGCTGCTGTTGAAACTACGCACTTGCTCCAGGCCAGAGGTGTCGAGCACCACACCCCCCTGGATGGGCACGCATTGGCCGTAGTTGCCACTACCGGCTCCCCGAGGTGTGAGGGGAATGCCCAGGCGATAACAAGCAGCAGCCACCTGCAACACCTCATGGGGCTGCTTCACCCGCACAACTAAATCGGCTARGCAGGGTTGCAACTGCGGCTGTAGCAGGGGCGAGAAGCAAAATTGATCGTGGGAGAGGCGTTCCAATAGGGGGCCCTGCTCCACCAGCTCAAGGCCGCTGCAGGCTTCGATWAATGCGGCCCTATCGGCTTCAAGGAGCATTGCTTTCGGTTGCTTTTAACACCAGGAATTGACCAGCCACCGCAAGGGTTTTCAGTTCATAGCCAGGCAGGGCCAATTGGGGCAGCAGCTGCCCRCCAGCCAGCTGGGTTGTGTAAACGCTAAACAGGCCGAAGTTGAGCCGTTGGCTGAACTGATCTGCCAGGGCACCTAGGGGTTCCCGTTGGGCGCGGATCAGTTCAGGGCAGTTCTGCACCACCAAACGCAGCATCAGGGGAAGCTTGCCTGGCGGGCAAAATTCCGCCACTGCTTGCTCTGCAAGTTCCGTGCCAGCAAATTCACGGAAATCCTTAGGGCTTGGGTTGGTGATAACCAACAGGGCACCAATCCCCACAACAAGTAACCCCAAAGGTTTTGCTAGAGCTTCAGCCACTGGGTTGTTTCTGYCTAACTGGTAGATTTTGTACTCCACGGCGGGCGTCGCCAAGTGGTTAAGGCAGCGGCTTGTGGTGCCGCCATACGGGGGTTCGAATCCCCTCGCTCGCCCTTCAACTCAATAGGGCCGCTAACAGCAGTTCCCTATCTCCCCTAACCGRATCGCCGCAGGGCAATCCGGTTAGTTGGTTGGCTTTTTTGATTTCCAGCTCAGCTGCATCGCCCTCRAGGTGGCCGGTATTAAGGGCTATCGCCTTTACCCGTGGTGGCTTTGCCGCCTGGGGTGTTGCCAAGGCAGCTAGGGCTTCACAGGTGGMGATCAATTGGGGCAAGGGTGGCAGGGGAATGTCTGGCAGATTTCGGATTGCMTGCTGGCCAGCTCGATGCACCAGCAAGAGTTCGGTGGGTTGRCTGCCCCGCAAAAGCGGCAAGCTGGCGCTTGAACCCGGATGGCAAAAGGAACCCTGACCCTCCACAAAAACAATCGCAGCGGGGCCGGCCCCCTCCGCCGTTTGCAATAAAGCCGCTTCCACTGCCCCAGCGGCGTAATCGATGCGCACTGCATCTAGGGCAATGCCGGCACCTGAAATCAAAATTCCCCCTTGGCCGGTTGCCACAAACCGAGCATCAAGGCCTTGGCTGCGGGCAGCAGCTGTTAATTCCAAAGCGGTGCTCATCTTGCCCACGCTCATGTCGCTGCCAAGGGCCAACACCCGGCGGCAGGGCAAAGCCGCAGCCCGGGCAGCTGCCACCTGCAGCTGGGCWGGYTCCTGGCGTAGATCCCAAATCCAACAACCCGGCTGCACTAGGGCCGCCAACTCGGGATCAGCAGCGAGCTTGGTGTGTAAACCACTGGCCACGCTTAGGCCAGCTGCCAGGGCTTCCGCCACGCTCTGACGCACTTCAGGCGCTAGGCGGCCGCCGGAGGGCGCAAGCCCCACCACCGCCACCTGGGGCCCGTAAACCATCGCTTCCGCCAGGGAAGCAACGATCGGCACCGAACGGGGAATACCTGTTAGCAATGGCAGATCCGCCCCTGCCTGGCTTGGATCAAGCACCGCCACGATCGGGCCCTGGCGGTAACGCAAAAAGGCCAGCCCGGTTTTACCGGAAAGGTTGGTTAGCCCGCCGTGCTGAAGCAGAACCACCGGCGCAGCAGCGTTCAACATCTCTCCACCCCTAAACCTGGCAGTTGGCTTGGCAGCAGCTCATCCCCCTGGCGCGGAGGTGCAACAAAAGGATCATCACTGAGATTGAGATGGGAATCGAGGTCTGGCCATTCCACCAATGGCAAGAGATGGGCCGCTGCCCCATTCAGCAAGCTGCTATCTGAATAACAGCCAAGCATCAAGCYCACCCCAAGGCGTTGGGCTAGGCGGGCCATCAGCAAAGCCTCGGTTAGCCCGCCGGTTTTAAGCAATTTCAAATTCACCCCCTGCACGTGGGGGGCCAAGCGCAATAAATCAGCTGTGCCCCAGCAGCTTTCATCAGCCACAAGGGCCATGGAGCTGAGCCCCTGCAGGGCAGCAAAATCAGCTTCATCGCCGCTGCGGGCCGCSAGGGGCTGCTCCACCAACACCACCCCCCGCTCGGCCAACCAGGGCAGCATCAATTTGGCTTGCTCCAGGTTCCAACCACCATTGGCATCAACCTGGAGTTCCGCACCAGCCAGGGCCGGCAGCAARGCCTCCACCAGGGCTTGATCCGTTTCAATGCCAGCGGGGCTACCGAGCTTGAGCTTCAGCCGYKAGGCAGGCAGAAGGCTGCGCCACTGCTCAAGCCGTTGCAGCAGCTGTTCCACTGGTGCAATACCCAGGGTGACGCTGGTGGCTTTACAACTGCCTAAATCCAGGCCCCAGAGCTGCCAGAGGGGATAGCCCAGCTGTTTAGCCCACCAATCATGCAAAGCCAAATCCACGGCGCAACGGGCCGGTGGGCTCAAGGGAGCTAAGAGGGAGCCCCATAGCTGGGGCGGTGGTGGAGCCTGCTCCCCAAGGCAGGGAAGCCATTGCAGCAGTTCATTTTCCAGAGCTGCCGTTTGATAGCAATGGTTGCCGGTATCAAATCCACCGGTTTCACCGCGGCCCGTGCAACCCCCATGGCTGATCTCCAGCAGCAGATGCTCCACTGTTGCGGTGGTGCCCCTGCTGATGGTGAGAGGCRCCCGTTTAGTGAGCGAAAAGCGGCTCAGCTGCCAAGCCATGGAGTTAAAAACAAATACCCGTTTGTTTCACCCTGCCATGGGAACCGCTTTAGATAACACTGGAGTTAGCTGATCACCTCATCTCTTAAGCCCATGGCCGATCCCACCTATTGGATTACCACCTTTGGGTGCCAGATGAATAAAGCCGATTCAGAACGAATGGCTGGCATTTTGGAAACCATGGGCTATCGCCAAGGGGTAGCAGAGGCTGAAGCTGATTTAGTGCTCTACAACACCTGCACAATTCGCGATAACGCAGAGCAAAAGGTTTACAGCTACCTGGGCCGCCAAGCGATTCGCAAACGCCAAAATCCAAATCTCACCCTGGTGGTGGCCGGTTGCGTTGCCCAACAGGAGGGGGCTGCCCTATTGCGGCGGGTGCCCGAACTCGACCTAGTAATGGGGCCCCAACACGCCAACAGGTTGGAAACGCTCTTAAATCARGTTGGTAATGGCCAGCAGGTGCTTGCCACCGATGAAAATCACATCCTTGAAGACATCACCACCGCCCGCCGGGAAAGTGAACTTTGCGCCTGGGTAAATGTGATCTACGGCTGCAATGAACGCTGCACCTACTGCGTGGTGCCAGCGGTGCGGGGCCAGGAGCAATCGCGTTTACCTGCGGCGATTCGCACTGAAATCGAATCATTAGCAGCAAAGGGATATAAGGAAATCACCCTGCTTGGTCAAAACATTGATGCCTACGGCCGCGATCTACCTGGGATAACCCCCGAAGGCCGACGTCAACACACCCTCACCGATCTTCTGCATCACATCCATGATGTGGAAGGGATTGAACGGATTCGATTTGCCACCAGCCATCCCCGTTATTTCACCGAACGCCTGATTGAAGCCTGCGCCAATTTGAGCAAGGTGTGCGAACACTTTCACGTGCCTTTTCAAAGTGGTGATGATGAATTGCTTAAGGCCATGGCCCGCGGTTACAACATTGGCCGCTATCGCCGCATCGTTGAACAGATCCGCAGCCGCATGCCCCATGCGGCCATCAGCGCCGATGCAATCGTTGGCTTTCCAGGKGAAAGCAACGCTCAATTTCGCAATACCTTGGCCCTGGTTGATGAGATTGGCTTTGATTTAGTTAATACGGCTGCCTATTCCCCCCGTCCCCACACCCCAGCGGCCAACTGGCCAAACCAAGTGCCGGAAGCGGAGAAGGTGGCAAGGCTGCAGGAATTAAATGCGTTGGTAGAAAAGAAAGCCCGCCAGAGTGGTGAGCGCTACCTAGGCCGTTGCGAGGAGGTTTTAGTGGAGGGCATCAACCCTAAAAATCCCCAGCAACTGATGGGACGCACCCGCACCAATCGGCTTACTTTTTTTGAAGCCAGGGGCCATCAAGTTGGCAGCACTGTGGCTGTAAAAATCGAAGCTGTTCGTCCGTTTTCCCTSAGCGGTARCGCCATTGCAAAAGCGGCGCTGGTACCTTGAGGCCCCCGCAACGGTTCCGTGGATAGCAGCCCAACTAAAGCAAAATTAGTGGTGGGCTTGATATTTGGTGGCGCCTCAGGGGAACACGCCATCTCRATTAGATCGGCCTGCACCGTGAAGCAGGGTTTTAACGAAGGCAGCAATCCGGAGCGCTATCAAGTGCGCTGCTTYTACATCGATCAAAAGGGCCGCTGGTGGGGGGAAGAGGTTGCCGAGGCCGTATTRAAAAGCCAGCTTCCCGCCCCCCTCGATGATCAGCTTGAAAGGGAGGGCTTCCATGGCTTCCCGCCTGGCGCATTGGAGGTGCAATGTTGGTTTCCGGTGCTCCATGGCCCCAATGGGGAAGAYGGCACCATCCAGGGTTTATTTAGCTTGATGCWGGTGCCCTWTGTGGGTTCTGGGGTATTGGGATCTGCCGTTGGCATGGATAAGTTGGCCATGAAGGCCGCGTTTGCAGCAGCCGGTTTGCCCCAGGGTGCTTACCAACCGGTGGCGGCAGCGGAACTTGAACAGCCAAACCAACTGCTCAGCCGGCTGGAGGCGGCACTTGGCTACCCCTGTTTCATAAAACCAGCCAACCTTGGTTCATCTGTRGGCATCAGTAAAGCCAGCAACCGCAACGAGCTACTAGCGGGCCTGCAACTTGCCGCYAGCCACGACCAGCGGATTGTGGTGGAACAGGGGCTCAAGGTGCGGGAACTGGAATGCGCCGTATTGGGGCGGGAAAAATTAAGGGCTTCTGTGGTGGGCGAAATTTGCTTTKATGCTGATTGGTACGACTACGAAACCAAATATTGCGAAGGCCATAGCCAGGCTGTAATTCCAGCCCAGGTGCCAGATCAGGTGGCAAATGAAGCCCAAAAACTGGCGATTGCCGCCCTGCAGGCGGTGGGTGCCAGTGGCCTTAGYCGCGTTGATTTGTTTTACGAAGAGGCAACAGAACGGCTTTTGATCAATGAAATCAATACGTTGCCAGGGTTCACGCACCTCAGCATGTATCCGATGCTTTGGTTTGCCAGCGGTATCCCCCTGGCAGATCTGGTGCACCAATTAGTGGAGCTGGCGAGATGACCCATGGATTGCTCTGGTTACCGCTGCTGGTGGCCTTTGTGGTTTTAGCGGCCCTCGGCTGGCTTGAACGAAGRCGACAACGGCTTTTTTTGGAATGGGCGGCAGGTTCTGAACTATCCAAATTGGATGGTGGTGGTGGCGCMAGGYTGAAGGATGGCTGCCTGGAGTGGACCAGCTTTGAAGCGGGTAAGTTCAAACCGCAGGGGTCGTTGATGGTGTCGAAATTGGAGCTGGTGGAATTGCTGTCGTTGGGTTCTGGCGATGCCCCYYTAACAGATGAAAGCCATGGGGCCTGCCGGCTCAGGCTGATAGGTGATGGCCGCGAATACGACCTGCCCTTTTCCGATGCYGATCGGGCACGCCGCTGGATTGGTGAATTGATGAGTCGCTCCCGCTGTGAGCTCTGATCTGTGGTGGAGCAAAGCCGTGAAAATTTGGCAGAGGGCATCCAGCGCCGCAAGGAACTACGCCGGCGTAAACGCCTAGACACCATCGCCCAACTCTGGCGGCTGCTTGCCTTGATGGCGATCAGCGCAGGCCTTGGCTGGCTGGTTATCAAACAAGCCTGGATCCTGCGCAGCCCCAATCAAGTGGAGGTGAGCGGTGCCCCGGATCTAAACCGCGAGCTGGTGGTTAGGGCATCTGGCCTCACCTTTCCACTAAAGCTGTTGGAATTAAATCCAATCCTGATCAAACAMCGGCTTGCGGCTGCCCTGCCGGTRGATCAGGTGCGCATACAACGGCAGATGCTGCCGCCCCGTTTGGTTATTAATTTGAGCGAACGGGCGGCCGTTGCTAGGGCCCAACGCAGCGGTAGCAGTGGCCCTGAGCAGGGTTATATCGATCGCACCGGCCGCTGGATTAGCCCACGCCAACAGGCGGGCCTTGGCGGAGCAGCCCTGCCAAACCTGATGGTGCTGGGCTGGCAAAGCCGCTACCAACCCACATTGGAACTACTGATTGGCGTGCTCCCCAAGCAGGCGGATGTGCGGGAACTGCGCTTTGAAGCCAATGGCGACCTTTGGCTTGTAAGCAACAAGTTAGGTGCAGTGCGGTTTGGCCCCATTGATGAACGCACCGGCAGAAGGCTGCAGGTGCTGAGCCACCTAGCAAAAAATCTTGATCGCCCAGCGGGGGCAAAAGCACTGGATTTAAGCGACCCGGAACATCCTGAGCTGGTTATGGCGGCACCCAAGCAGCAACCAGAAAATTAAGAGTTCAACTCRAATGTGCGAATGCWGATAAAWAAAAYTTCAAATATGAACTWAGCCTGGAATAATGCAAGGTATTGAAAGCTTTGCTTATTCGATGGATAGCTTCGAATCCAAATCCGCCATGGCGGGCCAGGGAATTGTGCCCAGCCAAAGCGCCCGGATCGAAGTTATCGGTGTTGGTGGYGGCGGCAGCAATGCAGTTAACCGGATGATCGCCTCTGAGCTCCATGGGGTGGGCTTTTGGGTGCTCAATACCGATGCCCAAGCCCTGCTGAATGCCTCAGCTAACCAGAGGGTGCAGTTGGGCATGAAGCTCACCCGCGGCCTTGGTGCTGGGGGTAATCCAGCCATTGGTCAAAAAGCGGCTGAAGAATCGCGCATCGAATTGCAGCAAGCCCTWGAGGGCACCGATTTGGTGTTTATCACCGCTGGCATGGGCGGCGGCACYGGCACCGGAGCAGCCCCGATCGTGGCGGAAGTGGCCAAGGAATCCGGCGCCCTCACCGTTGGCATYGTTACTAAACCCTTCACTTTTGAAGGCAGGAAACGCATGCGGCAGGCGGAGGAGGGCATTGCCCGCCTGGCGGAACACGTGGATACCTTGATTGTGATTCCAAATGATCGCCTGCGGGATTCAATTTCTGGGGCACCACTGCAGGAAGCATTTCGCGCCGCCGACGAGGTGTTGCGCAGCGGYGTGAAGGGCATCAGCGACATCATCACAAAACCAGGCCTGGTGAATGTGGATTTCGCCGATGTGCGTTCGGTGATGGCCTGCGCTGGCACCGCACTGTTGGGWATTGGCATTGGCTCGGGTAGATCAAGGGCAACAGAAGCGGCGATGGCAGCCATGAGCAGCCCGCTGCTGGAATCGGCCCGCATCGATGGCGCCAAGGGTTGTGTGATCAATATCAGTGGCGGCCGCGACATGACCCTGGAAGACATGACCACCGCATCTGAGGTGATCTACGACGTGGTGGAYCCTGAAGCCAACATCATTGTTGGCGCTGTTGTTGATGATCAATTGGAAGGCGAAATCCACGTAACTGTGATTGCCACTGGCTTTGAAGGGGGCGGCATCTATGTGCCRAAACGGCTCAGCCAAAACTCACTGCTCGAGCCCGTTTCCCCAAGCCGCAATGGCGATGAGGGCGATYCCAGTGGTGTGCGCATACCTTCCTTTCTGCTGCAACGCCAAAATCGCGCTGAAAACTGATTCTGAAAACTGATTCTGAAATTTAATTRGGTGACCCGGAGTCCACGCCTGCCTCGAGCATCCCGTGTGGCTGCTGCCTTCCGGATCTGACCAGGTTTAGGCGTCGGAGCCGCATGGATCCGAGTCRASCCCATGTTAGCAATGGCTGGCWCTTACAAGTTCAAACGGCTTGAGCCTTACCCCTCCCCAATTGGGCCTTCAACTGCAGCGCCTCAAGCAGGAGGGAAAGCCCATTGCTGTGCTCACAGCTTGGGATGTGATGAGTGCCCAATGGGCGGAAGCGGCTGGGGTTGATCTGGTGCTGGTGGGGGATTCCCTTGCCATGGTGAGCCTTGGCCATGCCACCACCCTGCCCGTAACGGTGGAGGCGATGCTGCACCATGCAGCGGCCGTGGAGAAGGGAYTACAGCACACGCCGATGGTGTGYGATCTGCCATTTTTGAGCTATCAATGCGGCCCGGATCGRGCTGTRGCGGCGGCCGGTAGGTTCCTCAAAGAAACCAACTGCCTTGGCGTGAAACTTGAGGGGGCAGAACCGGAAACCCTGGCAGTGGTTAGCCGCCTAGTRCGCAGCGGCATTCCGGTGATGGGTCACCTGGGGCTAACACCCCAATCGGTGCGTCAGCTTGGTTACCGCCGCCAGGCMACCGATCCGGTAGCCCAAGAGCGCTTGCGCCAAAGCGCCCATGAACTGGAACAAGCCGGCTGCTTTGCCTTGGTGCTCGAGCATGTGCCACMCCCCCTRGCAGGCCAAYTAAGCCAGGAATTAGAGCTGCCGGTAATCGGCATTGGCGCCGGCAACAACTGCGATGGCCAAGTGCGGGTAACAGCTGATCTACTTGGGCTTACGGCAGCCCAACCGCCCTTTTCCAGTGCCCTGCTGCCGGGGGCCGAATTATTTAGTGAGGCCCTYAGGGGCTGGGTTGCATCCTTGCAACCAGGCCAGTAGGTCCCGCAACACCGCATTGCTAAGGCTGAAGCCAGCGGGGGGCACCAAGCGCAAACGASCTTGATTTAATTGCACAAGCCCATCGCTTAACCAGGGGGCCAGAACCTGGCCGATGGCGGCAGCCAAGGAGCCCTCCACCGGCCAACCAACGGCAGCCTCCAGCCAGGCGAGGTCAACCCCTTCCCGGCGCCTGAGGCCCACCAGCAGCAGATCTTCCAGGGGTGGGATAGACCCCAAAGCGATGCCTGCTGGCAACTGCTGGCCTGGGTAACTGAGCAGCCATTGGCCGTAGGCCTCCCTGGTGCGGGGCCTGGCCMACCGTTCGGCGCCAGCACCGGCTGTGGCACCAAGGCCAAAAGCCCACCATGGGGCACCACTCCAATAAACGCGGTTGTGGCGGGAGCAATGGCCGGGGAGGGCCCAATTACTGATTTCGTAATGGCCATAGCCCGCAGCGGCAAGCTGCTGGTGGGTGTAATCCAAATGTTCAGCGGCGGCATCTTGGCTTGGTAAGGGCAATTCACCCCGCCTTTGGCGCCACTCAAACACCGTGCCGGGTTCCACGATTAGGTCGTAAATCGAAAGATGGGGCGGATATTCCCTAAGGGCTGCGCTTAATTGCTGCTGCCAGTGCTGCTGCGTTTGACCTGGCAGGTTGAGGATTAAATCAAGGCTCCAGCTGTTTAATTGCCCTGCCGCCTGAAATTGACGCAACCAGGCGCAAGCTTCCCGCAACTGGGCAGCACTATGGCGCCGGCCAAGGCCATGCAAAACCTGATCATCAAAGCTCTGACCCCCCAGGCTGAAGCGGTTAATGCCAAGGTTCAACACCGCTTCCAACCAAGGGCGATCAAAGCTGGCCGGATCGATCTCAAGGCTKATTTCAACGCCAGGCGCCAGCCCCCATTGCTGTTCCAGCCGCTCAAGCAGGGCGCCTATTTGAGCAACGGAGAGCAACGATGGTGTGCCGCCACCGATGTAAACGGTGGAAAGCGGTGGGCCTGGAGCTGCGGCCTCCAGGTCGAGGTTTAGTTGAGCTAGGTAATTTGCTACGGAWTTAGAAGTAGCGCCAGAAGCATGGTCACCCAAAGGCACCACAGGAAAATCGCAATAAAAACAGCGGCGATGGCAGAAGGGGATATGGAGATAAAGGCTGCGGGGCAAGCGCCGATGGAGCGGAAGCGGCACACTCATAKAAATCTATTTAGGGGCTAATCCCTGAAGCTCTCCCTGCTACGCCGTGGTGGATGCCCTGATTCTGATTCTGTTTTTGATTTCCGGCGCTGCCTCCGGCTGGCTTGGGGTGGACTTACTGCCGGAAAGGCTGCTGGTGCAGGTAACCAATTTGGAGGGGCTGCGCTGGGTGCTGGGKGGCTTTGGCGCCCTTTTTGGCCTGGTGGCAGGGCTGCTTTTTCAACAATTGCGCCAGAAATTAATGCGCCAAGTGCGCACCATGCCAACGGATTTATTAATCAGTAGGGCGGTGGGTTTGATCCTGGGGTTACTGGTGGCAAACCTGCTGCTGGCACCGATCCTGCTRCTGCCATTGCCGTGGGAGGTGGGTTTTGTAAAACCACTGGCGGCGGTGTTGAGCAACGTATTTTTTGGCGTGAGCGGCTACAACCTGGCCGAAGTGCATGGCAGAACCCTGCTGCGCTTGTTTATTCCGAGCAGCAATGAAGCCCTGCTGGTGGCCGATGGGGTRCTGCAACCGGCAAGCCCCAAAATCCTTGATACGAGCGTGATTATCGATGGCCGGGTGCAATGGCTGGTGGAATGCGGGCTATTGGAAGGTCAGGTGATCGTGGCCCAATGCGTAATCGATGAACTGCAACAGTTGGCCGATTCTGGCAATGCTGAAAAACGGGGTAAAGGCCGCCGCGGCTTGAAATTGCTCACGGAGATGCGCCAGCAATATGGCCGGCGTTTGGTTGTTAACAACACCCGCTACGAGGGAGCKGGGGTAGACGACAAATTGCTGAAACTAGCGGCCGAYACCAATGGGCTGCTGCTCACAACCGATTACAACCTGGCCCAGGTGGCCCAGGTGCAAAACCTACGGCCCCTCAACCTGAGTGAACTGGTGGTTCGGCTCAGGCCTGAGGTACAACCGGGGGATTTGCTCCAGCTCAAGATCATCAGGGAGGGCAAAGAAGCTGAGCAGGGGGTTGGTTACCTGGAAGACGGCACGATGGTKGTGGTGGAAGGGGCGCGCAGCAGCATTGGTGAACGGCGGGARGTAACCGTTACGGGCGCCCTGCAAACCCCTGCGGGAAGGATGGTGTTCGCTCGCGCCTCCGACCCTCGCTAGGCTCGCTGCATCCGCACCTACTTGATGGTTTCGGCCGTATCGGCTCCCTATTCAGAAGGGGGCAGCAGTTCATTTCGCACCCCGCCGCCGGATCTGCCTTCGCTGCTACTGAAGGAACGCATCGTTTATCTGGGCTTACCCCTGTTTTCAGACGACGATGCAAAACGCCAGATGGGTATAGATGTAACTGAATTAATCATTGCCCAATTGCTGTATTTGGAATTTGATAATCCAGAAAAACCAATYTTCTTCTACATAAATTCCACTGGCACCAGCTGGTATTCAGGAGATGCAATCGGTTTTGAAACTGAGGCATTTGCCATCTGCGACACGATCAAATATGTGAAACCACCTGTGCACACGATTTGCATTGGTCAAGCGATGGGCACGGCAGCGATGATCCTTTCCGCTGGCACCAAGGGKCAAAGGGCATCTTTRCCCAATGCTTCAATCGTGCTGCATCAACCCCGCAGTGGCGCCCGGGGCCAAGCCACCGACATCCAGATCAGAGCAAAGGAGGTGTTGCAAAACAAGCGCACCATGTTGGAAATGCTCTCTTTGAACACGGGCCGCAGCCCTGAACAATTGGCTGAGGATTCCGATCGCATGACCTACCTAACACCTAAGGAAGCGCTCGAATATGGCTTGATTGATCGGGTATTGAGCAGCCGTAAAGATCTGCCCAGCTAACCGCTGTTTTTTGTTTTCTTCCACACCCCTAACCCTGCATTTTTCACCATGCCCATCGGCACCCCAAGCGTTCCCTACCGTCTCCCAGGCAGCCAATATGAGCGCTGGGTAGACATCTACACCCGCCTTGGTGTGGAAAGGATCCTCTTCCTTGGCCAAGAGGTAAATGATGGTGTTGCTAATGCTTTAGTTGCACAAATGCTGTATCTCGATTCCGACGACAGCAGTAAGCCGATTTACTTGTATATCAATTCCCCAGGCGGATCGGTAACAGCAGGCCTTGCTATTTACGACACGATTCAATATGTAAAAGCTGATGTGGTAACCATTTGCGTGGGCCTTGCCGCTTCCATGGGTGCTTTTCTATTGGCGGCTGGCACCAAGGGCAAACGCTTGGCGTTACCCCATAGCAGGATCATGATCCACCAGCCYTTGGGGGGCACTAGCCAAAGGCAAGCCAGCGACATTGAAATCGAAGCGCGGGAAATCCTGCGCCTTAAAGATCAGCTAAACCAACAGCTGGCGGAGATGACTGGTCAAAACTTGGAAAAGCTAGAGAAAGACACCGACCGCGACTACTTCTTAAGTGCCGCTGAAGCAAAGGAATATGGCCTGATCGATCGGGTAATTAGCAACCCAAGCGAAGCCTAGGGATGGCGTTTGGGTAGGCTCCTCCTTTGCCCTGCCCTTACCCCGGATGGCCACCCTTTACTACGACAACGATGCAGACCTTGATCTTCTAAGCGGTAAAACCGTGGCGATCATCGGCTATGGCTCCCAGGGCCATGCCCATGCCTTAAATCTCAAGGACAGCGGCGTTGATGTGGTGGTTGGCCTCTATGAAGGCAGCCGCTCGGCGGAAAAAGCAAAGGCAGACGGCCTCGAGGTATTGAGCGTGGCCGARGCTGCCGCCAAGGCTGATTGGATCATGGTGYTACTGCCTGATGAATTCCAAAAAGCCGTTTACGACACTGAAATTGCACCCCATCTAAGCGCCGGCAAGATGTTGAGCTTTGCCCATGGGTTCAATATTCGCTTTGAACTGATCAAACCACCGGCTGATGTGGATGTGGTGATGGTTGCCCCAAAGGGTCCTGGCCACACGGTGCGTTGGGAATATCAAAACGGCATGGGCGTRCCCGCCCTATTTGCAATTGAACAAGATGCCAGCGGTAAGGCGCGGCAACTGGCGATGGCCTACGCCAAAGGGATTGGTGGCACCAGGGCRGGCATCYTGGAAACCAATTTCAAAGAGGAAACGGAAACCGATTTATTTGGTGAACAGGCGGTGCTTTGCGGTGGCCTGAGCGAACTGGTGAAAGCTGGCTTTGAAACCCTGGTGGAGGCTGGCTACCAACCGGAACTGGCCTATTTCGAATGCCTCCATGAAGTGAAGCTAATYGTTGATTTAATGGTTAAAGGTGGCCTCACTGCCATGCGGGATTCGATCTCTAATACGGCTGAATATGGCGACTATGTGAGTGGCCCAAGGTTGATCACAGCAGAAACCAAAGCTGAAATGAAGCGCATCCTTAGCGATATTCAAGATGGCACCTTTGCCCGCAATTTTGTGGCTGAATGCGATGCAGGCAAGCCCCAGATGACAAAAATGCGCCAAAGAGACAGCCAACACCCGATTGAATCGGTGGGTAARGGCCTGCGTTCAATGTTCAGCTGGTTAAAAACCGCCTGATCTGGCCGCTGCTGCTGGTAATAATTGCCAGCGGCCTTGATCGGCTGCTGGGCGATCCGCCCCATTGGCCCCACCCCGTGATGGCCATGGGGGCACTGATCAAGCTATGGCGCAGTTGGGCAGAAGCCTGGGCTGGCTACAGCCCCTGGCGGCTGCGCCTAGGGGGCTTTGTGATAACMACATTGCTGCTGCTCGGAAGCGGCCTGGCGGGTTGGTTGATTGAACGGCTTGCTTTAGCGAAACCATGGGCCATGCCCCTGCTTTTAATCGCCATGGCCAGCTGCTTGGCGGGCCGCAGCCTGGCCCTAGCCGTTAGGGCAGTTTTAGAACCATTGGCAAGCCAACCCGATGATTTAGCAGYAGCCCGGGAACGGCTTGGCTGGATTGTTGGCCGCGATACGGCGGGRYTAAACCAAATGGAAATCCTGCGGGCAACAGCTGAAACCGCCAGTGAGAATGGCGTAGATGGYTTGTTTGCCCCATTGTTTTGGCTGCTGCTGGGGGCACTGCTCTGGTGCGCTGGCTTAACTGAGTGGCCAGGGCCCCTGGCMATGGCCTGGGGGTTTAAGGCCAGTAGCACCCTTGATTCGATGCTGGGCTATCGCCGGGGGCGACTGCGCTGGCTTGGCACCGCAGGGGCTCGCCTGGATGATTTATTGGTGTGGCTGCCCTCAAGGCTGGTGGCCCTAAGCCTTGGCGAATTGTGGGCTGCCTGCCGCGATGGCAAAGCAGACGCTTCTCCMAATGCAGGWGTATCCCAGGCCGCCTATGCCTACGCCCTAAACATTCGGCTTGGAGGTTTAAATTATTACGAAGGTGAAGCTATTAATAAACCCATATTAAATAGAGGKGGCAACGTAGTAAATAGCGATGCTGTTTTAGCCATATTGCGCATAAACCAATGGCTTGCCTTGCAATGGCAGCTAATCGCTTTAATCCTAGTAGGCGCCTTTRTCGGCTGGAAATAAAACAACTGCGATGGTGCGAAGCAGAATATTGAAATCAAGCCTCAAATTGYGGCGGCGCACATAAATGAGATCCAATTCAACTCGGCGCTTGTAGCTAAGATTATTCCTACCTGAAACCTGCCACAAGCCAGTGAGACCAGGCCTCACTGAAAGCACCTCATCCATGGATTGCCCATATCGACGAATTTCATCTTGAACGATGGGCCGCGGGCCCACCAAACTCATCTCACCACGCAAAATATTAATCAATTGTGGCAATTCATCCAAACTAGTAACCCTTAGAAATTGGCCGATCGGTGTGATTCGCGGATCGTTTTTCAGCTTGTGATCCTTAGCAAATTCCTGGCGCAGTGCCGGTGAACTGGCGAGCAGGTTTTGCAGGCGTTGATCAGCAYCCAATTGCATAGTGCGAAATTTGATGCAACCAAARCGGCTGTAGCGTTTACCGATGCGCTCCTGGGAATAAAAAATTGGTCCGGGGGAGGTGATTTTTACAAGCAGGGCGATGGCAAGCAATAAGGGGGAGCCAAGGCAGAGCAAACCAARGGAAAAAGCAATATCAGCTGTGCGTTTGATGCTTGCATTGGGCCTTATTTGCAGGCCTTGGCGGCTGCAGCTGTAAGACATTGATTTCGCCGCCAAGGGGAAATTAGCTGAAACTGATGAAGCGGAATTACTAAATGCAGCTAAATTTTTTAGTGGCGAACGCGCGAGCATTTGCACTGCATGAGTTRCACCAAACGTACAAATCGCATGCACCGCAACCAGAGAACCTGGGTCAGCTAATTCACAGGCACAGCGCCATAGGGATCACTGTTGTGGGTATCCCACCAGTTGTGTAGCAAACGCTCTAGGCGGGCTSTAAATGCTTGAGGTGCAAAGCTTTCYGCGTGWATGCGYAGGCGCTCCGCTGGCAATTCACGCCACAACCGCCCTTCTTCAAAGGCGTTTAAGGCACTGCGCAGTTGAGCCAGTTCCTGATCTGGGAAGAGCAAACCAGTGGCAGTTTGGCGATTTTGGCTTAGGCAAAGCACTGAATCACGCAAGCCGCCCCGCCCCARTGCAATCACTGGAGCCCCAGCGGCCATGGCTTCCACMGGGGCGATGCCGAAATCCTCCACACCGGCGTASACATAGGCGCGGCAACGGGCCATCAATTGCTCCACCTCAGCGGCGGGGCAATGGCCCAAAAAGCGAATATTGGCCTTAGCTATGGATTCAAGCCGTTTGCGTTCGGGTCCATCACCCACCACCAACAGAGGTAGATCTAAATCAACGCAAGCCTGCACAACCAAATCAACGCGCTTGTAGGGAACTAGGCGGCAAACACATAAATAAAAAGAGTCCCGTGGTTGCTGCCAATCAAAACGTTCCACGCCAACGGGGGGTGGCAGCACGGTGGCAGAGCGGCCCCAGTAGCGGGCTATGCGTTGGGCGGTGAAACGGGAATTGGCAATCAAATGGTTGGGGCGGCTGGCACTCAACACATCCCAAAGGCGCAACTGATGGAGCTGCCAGCGCACCCAAGGGCCGAGGGGGCCCCTAGCGATGGAGGAGGCCCGAAGGTATGCGTGCATTTGATCCCAGGCGTAGCGCACTGGGGTATGCACATAACTCACGTGCAGTTGTTCGGGGCTGGTTAGCACTCCCTTGGCAACCAAATGGCTACTGCTTAAAACCAGGGGATAACCCTCCAGGTTGAGCTGTTCAATCGCCAGGGGTAGAAGGGGCAAGTATTGCTGCACATGGCTTTTGCCGAAGGGGAGCTTCTGGATAAAAGATGTGYGGATTGAACGCCCTTCAAGCCAGCTGCCGGGGTGGCTTGATTCAGCATCAACCAAGCTGAACAACTGGGGTTGCAATARRYGGTCTAGCTGTTGCACCACCAATTCAGCACCACCAACTGARCGGGGGCTAAACCACTCGTGAACGAGGGCGGTTGGGAAAGAAAAACTGCTCATCGCCGCGGAGGYTAGGTGAGCTCCACTACAAAAGCTCACGGTGTGTTGCCGCGAAGCATTTTCGTTATCAGGCTAGGGRCTGGTTGGTGAAATCCTTGCCRCTGCGCTCCCTACTGGAAGAAGCCCTGATGGAAGAGGCCATATGGGTAACCGATGGCTTYACATGGCATGCAACATCTGTGGGTATTGCAGCCCTCTGCACCGATAAAACAATTCCAAACCAACCACCATTTGAACAAGCGCTAAAGGAGGGACTCGGCGTTGGCATCGACCTAAGCCGGGAGGAAAGGGAGTTTCATCAGGTGAGCCAAGGGTTGGTATTGCTCTTTCACAGCTAAACTGAATTAATGGACAACTCATTGCTGCTGCCGATTCTTGGGGGTGCCGTATTGGTGCTGATGGTTGTGGTGGGAACAGTATTTGTGTTCCTAAAACCAAGCGACACCCAAACACCWCCACCCAAATCCTGAGCCAAAAAATGATKAAKCAAAACAAGCAAATCTGGTTGGGTGCCCTGCTTGGCATATTTACAAGCGCTAATGCCRGCTTTGCCCAAAGCTGCAACTTCCTGATGCCAATCGGCGGCAGCGGTGGAACCACTGTTGTTAAAAGGGTGGGTGCGCCCAAAGTTTCACCAATAGGCTTGGCATTAGGKAGAACCAATTGGAATACCGACTTTGCCGTAAACAAAGCMTATAACACMTATAAATTATTTTTCACAGCCCAATCAACGGAAGCAGCCCGTTATCCAGTGCAGGCATACTTAAAATTTAGTGATGGCACAAACCTACAGGTTGTGAATGAATTAATCACACCGCCAATGGGCAGTGGCGCAATGTTTGGCCCGTTTGCTGCGGTGCAAGGTAAAACCGTTAGCCAGGTAAATTTCAAGATTGGTGCCAGTGCTGATCCAGGCAGCACMGGCTTCAGCTACCGAATTTCAGTGCAGGGTTGCATGTGAAGATTTTAAATCTGGAATCGTTTGCAAATAGCGGCGCACAGRTAGAGGAATAGGCTGAMCAAATATCAAARAYAAGTGACTTRATCACATGATGTTGAAAAACATCTTCGCGAACCAAAAGCACATCGCCATCACAAATAGAAAGGTCAAATTTGATATCAGATATCTGCAGCTTATCCTTGAGGAACATCTTGCTAATTGSCGTGGYGTAGATCAAAGTTTTTGAATCGCAACAAGCGCCCTCCCAATGCCGCCAGTTGTATTTAAGAATTGGGCGCCTATTGCGCCATAAACCCAARGCAGMCAATAAATTTGCCTTGCTTGGAAACAAATTMGCTAAGGTAGCAAGTGAAGGGAAGAATCGAAAATCATTTGGCTTGATTTGATCAGCAGATGCYAAAGGGTGGTTWGGGCTAGCACTCAATGTAAGCGGAAAGCTCGAAAGRCCAATGGCAATAAACYTATCAAASKGAAATGGAWTCGAATTAATTATGGTTTTAGYTGGAAATACATCTAAACAACTAACAATAGCTAGATCTATAACCCTATCTCTCAACAAATTCAATGTTTKCTCCTCTCCAAACCAGGGCCTAGCTAAAGGAAGAGGAAAAGATGAATGTTGAGAAAAAATCCAATCATGATATAAACCAGAAACCCAACGCAAGGAAGCKGGATTATTTAAGCGCAAAAGCTGAGAAGCRGTGCGAAGGCAGTGCAAAACAGCAAGGTTATTTGAAGCAGAGTAAAACCCATTTTCATTCTTAATAAAATTCAAATCRAGCGATCTACTAACCTGMCTATAAATACGGGAAACACCGCTTTGATGCCTGCCAAGGTGGCTTGCCGTGTAATCAAGATCAGCTGATATTTGAAGCAAATCAATAATTGGGATACCATCTTTTAATAAATCTGGCACAAGAATGAAGTGCTGAAGCAAGCTAATTTAAATATAAATAAAACGCCTAATTAGGGCCATACCCAGAAGTGGGTAGAGAAAGGGCTGGGAAACACAATTCAACMAGMGCACCACCGRAGGCRGAGCGGCCAAGCTTAAYAAAGCCATTATGATTTTCCATAGTGCATTGCACTAAAAACAAACCMARRCCTAAACCTGAATCACCAGAGGAATTTAAAAGCAAATTATCAAGATGATRATCACTGAAACCAGGGCCATTATCYGAAAYAGAWATAACAATATAATCAGCTTGCCGAAACAAACCAAGCTCTATTAAAGCCAAATCAACAGAAYAGGATTGCAGAGCAACWAGAGAATTCTTAAATAAATTAAWTAAGGCCATTTGGATCTGAGACGCATCCGCCAAAATCCAAAAGCGTTCAGAATCAAAATTGAGCTTAAGCAATGCAGGRAGTTGAGGAAGGTTACTGTTGGCATAAACAACAATAGAATTTAAWAGATTTTGTAARTTAATAACCTCCTGCCTAGATTGMACGYTTGCCAAAAGAGACCGCATCTTTTCAACTACAGCTGAAATCTCAGATGCTTGAGAATTTARAAGCAAAAGGCCGGGATCATTGGGAGCATGGCGCARAAGAATACTAGAATTTAAAATAATGGCACTAAGTGGTTGATTAATTTCATGGGCAATGGCAGCAGCCTTAAGGCTGGTTTTAAGTTTATCGCGAAGGATAGCAATAGATTGYGCATCCTTRATAGCCTCCCWTTCCGTTTGCTCGRWTARYAATCTGARYTGATAATTGTAAGCCTTAATAAGTTTATCAATTGAAACAGACATTGAATRRATTTCYGAAGGCTGATCAGAGAAAAACTTAATTTCGCCAATTGGCAAATCATTAGAGGCAAGTGCCTCAGCGATACCATCTGCTTGGCTGCGAAGARAGGTTAAAGGCAATAACAACCAAGAAATAATAGAACGTAAACTAATCCATATARAWAWWGCAAGAAYWAAAAAAGMACAAARAGCWAMAAYARCAAACARYGARGRTGMTAAWAATCCYAAATCTGATTCAAAAAAGGTAATAAGAAWCCAATTYAGGCCAAGTTCTTGGCCCCAAGGAGAAGCATCTAAKAGGATKTCACGSTGGTTAGAACCAGARGCAATTGAGATYGGTGRGCTAGATACAGCTGAAAAATTAGGTTGTAATTGATTGGATAAAGGAGAACTTTTAACSAAAAAGGTATTAACTGCGGTTTGAACTTTTTGGAGAGAAACTTGGTCTATTCTTCTACGCTTTAATTGATTGCCAACGCGTGTAAATAACAAATTTGAATCAGAGCTAGCTACCAAATAGCCATTWTTATCAACAATTAAAGCGAGCCCGTTAGCTGGTTGCCAAACAGACTTCATCCATGTACTCAGTTGAGCAAGAACAAAATCAACACCAATAACACCCAATAATTYGCCATCGCGTGATTTTATGGGTTGATTAAAAGAAATTGCAAAAACATTTGGATCATCTTCCCATTGATATATTGAACTCCACATTGGACGGTTWGCCAACACAGTTTCGGTATACCAGGGTTCTTCATGRAGCWGRCTCATCCCTTGAACAATTTCAACAAGCTCACCTCTTTTACCATGGGGGCCTAGTTTATAAATAGACAAGCTCCCAGGCTGTGGTTTATTAGTGTTTTCATTAACTAAAAACTGGCCATTATCAAGCCGCTGCACACCAAGAAATTCACCATTGGTGCCTCCATAATTAATATAGGAAACAGGGAATTGTTGCAACTGACTCCAAAATCGATCAGACATCTGATTGAAGTTTTTTAAATCCAAATCACCTTGGGCGATAGMAGTTGCRTTTAAATTATTTATATATATAGGTGCAGACAACCTACTAGATAGACCGCTAGTAAAGGCCGTTAATGCCCCCTGCTGTTTATAATTAWTWGCTTCAAACTGCTTTGAGCGTAAACCGGCAATAAAAGAWAGAATACCAACTCCAAATGAAATAAATAGAATTTGCAAAAGAACACTTAAAACSAGCCGAGAAGAAAGCCTTTCAGGAAAAAGAAATGCTAWTTTAAATTTAAACATACAAGCGAGTAAAAGTGGCTGCGTAAACAAGTAACTCAGCGCCACTTTTATTTAAATGCCTAGCAATAGCCTTGCGATGGGTTTCAACTGTGGTGATAGATAACTGCAAGTGTGAAGCAATTTCCTTATTTTGAAGCCCATTGCCAATAAGCGTAAAAATCTGCCGTTGGCGAGGGGTAAGAGATAAMAARGGATTAACAAAGAGTTTCTCTAATAAAATCTGCAAGTTTTCAAAAGCTGCTGTTTTATCAACCACACCAAAAATATAATCCAAAAATTCAGGGGGAGMAATAAAACTACTGGCATGGCCAGATARGATWATAATTTTTCCACTAGGTGAAAAACGACTAAAAACCTCCGCAACCTCAATACCGTCACCATCCGGTAAATTTAAGTCTAGGATTAACAAATCAGGCTTTAAYTTCTCACATGCAATMAACGCCTCAGAAACACTTGAAGCAGTGGCAATAAGGTCTACATTTAAATAATTTTGAAGKAAACTRCATAATAAGCGCGAAAAAATTTCSTGATCCTCAACAACCAAGCAACTACAAATATTCGWTTGTGGTTSTGTGAGCTGCAATGGAATTGAGATTGACATTTAGATRTGTAAAGCCTATTATACCCTTGTGGAGCTTTAGGGAACCTTTTTCATGCCCTTARGAGCTAGCAATCCTTAAGATTAGGATGAAAATTCCAAAAAATGAACTCTTCAAGCCATTTSATCTTGCTCTTAGCATGGCTTGTATTTAGCGCTGGGATAGCAATTAAATTATGGAACTTAGGTATTTTGTTGAGAACTAAATTAACAAGGAATAATTATAACAATCAAATGTTCAGGGATAGCTTAGAAAGAAATTGGCTAAAATCATACCAGAAAGAAAACTATTGATTCAAGCCATAAAACTAAAAATGGTTTGAATTAGAACAAAACCCACCACTGCAACGATAGCCAGTAGGGAAGGAATACTAGTGAGGCTCATTTGGGACACCATTCAGCTCAGCTAAAACTAGGGCTTATTCTCTATCAAAACAGTATTTAGATACACATCCACACCAATCAACACCTGTCTTCATCAAAAACTTAATATAACTATGCCTTAGAATCTGCTTAATGRRAAGTCAAAATGACGCCACCTACAGAAATCCGTTGGCAGCAGCGCTTGGCTAGCTTTGAKAGGGCCTTGAGTTTATTGCGCGAAGCGATGCTAAACGGCCCTGGGGCTTTGAACCAACTGGAGAAGGAGGGCGTGATCCAWCGCTTTGAATACTGTTTTGAATTGGGTTGGAAAACAAGCAAAGACTATATGGAAGCAAATGGATTTGTATTTGCCGTAGTGATGCCAAGGCAAGTATTGAAAGAAGCTTACGCAGCTAAAATAATTACCGATGGTGAGGCCTGGATCGCCATGCTTGATCACCGCAATTTGCTATCGCACACCTACAGCCCAGTGGTGTTTGAGCAAGCGGTGGCCGCAATTCAAGAACGCTATCTTCCTGCTCTAGAGCAGCTGAAAGGGTTCATGCAGCTCGAGGCAGCACGATGAAAAAGATGCCGCTGCAACCTGCAGAACTGGAGCAGGTACTTTATGTTTTTAAACAGTATCCAATGGTGCTTAACGCAACTCTGTTTGGATCCCGTGCCAAGGGCACCCATACCGAACGYTCTGATATAGACATTGCCTTAACCGGCCCCATAGATGCTCTTAATGCAGAAGCAATTGCCGCAGAACTTGAGGAACTGCCTCTTCCATACCGGTTCGACGTGCAGGCCCTAAATAGCATCACTTATGARCCCTTACTCGAACACATTAAGCGGGTGGGAATTGAAATTTATTCTCGGCTCTCTTGATAAAWCATACGTMATTTAKAKATTRTATTKATCWAYATTCYARWTAAAATTTAAACCTARGGCTTTAAYTTKTTAGAGCTTCGMTCGTTTTGCCCTTAAAACGGAGCGCCTAATACACCAATATACACACCAACACTTTTGGTGGTATCGTTTCGGAGGAATGGGAACTGAAATATAAGGATAAATCTTGCATCCACTTCAAATTGCCTTATCCATCAGCACAGCCATCCCCGCCAATATCAACACAGCACCCACCAAGTCCCGAAAAGTCAGCGGCACCCCATCCACCAGCCTCAACCAAACCAACGCCACTGAAACATAGACAGCCCCATAGGCGGCGTAGACCCTGCCAGCTGCAGTTGGATGCAGGGTGAGCAACCACGCGAAGAACGCCAGTGACAGCGCCGCAGGAATGAGCAGAAGCGCTGTCCTGCCGCCCTTGAGGACTAGATAGGGCAAATAGCACCCAATAATCACAACAACTGGCCTGGAATAAACAGATGTTTACACATCACAAAAACCCATCGCAATCGATAGATCATTCACGGCAAATAAGGTTTAATGTTTAACTGCAGTATTTGCTGCTACTCCTCCAGCGCGTGCTCTCCACTTCTGGTAATCCACAAGTATTCCGCTAAATGATTCTATTATTACTAAAAATACTAAAAGCGATACACCAAATTGCAATATTGGATCCAATCTCCAACCCTGAAAGAATAGAATTCCACCACAGAGTGGCATCACAATCAATCTGCCCAGTGATTGAAATAACAGAAAGATTGTATTTAGAATCACTTGCAAAGACGTATCCGCCCTTCTTTGCAATATAAAAAATATTTGGAATACTCCCAATGCGGCAGATGGTATTGACCATAGGGCAAGCAAAATCCCTGTTGCACTTGCCCAGTTTAAAGACGCATTCAGCATTGGAGCAATCCTTTTTAATACCATACACAATATTTGAGTGATTGCCAATCATTGAAATAAAATTCTTTTATATGTACTTTTTCTAAATATATGCGCTAAATCACTTAACCCGCAATTCAAAACTTGTACCAGTTTTCTTGCTAACACAAGCAATAGTACTGCTGCTGCCAGATGCTGCCAAAGAAGAGCAGCAGCAAGGTTAGATCGTATAATCTTGTTATGACGTGATGAACAAATCCGATTTACAAATGAAAATCAATTTGTTAACCTTCTAAATAATCCTTGGAATAAAATCTTTTGTTGTGGCATCACCCCCCGCCGCACAAGCCAAAAGGTGCCTAACAGTTTCTGCAAATGTTGCACAATCATCAATGTGGGACTATTGCGAAGTATTGTCTGAGGAAGAAGGAGCAGAATCTCCAGGAAGACCCTTTTATTGCTGTACTCGTTGATAACGGATCCGGTAATGCAAAAGAATTTCAATTAATATTTTGTTTGATTCCTTTTTTGCATAAACCCAAACAACCAAACATACGTCYCAAAACCTTGAYTAAACGGAGAGGGTGTCCGCTTTAGGTAGACGARAGKGSACTRCTAMRAACGATTTTTRGATTTTGAGACGCCTAATACACCAACATTTACACCAACACTTTTGGTGGTTTCGTTACGGAAGAATAGGGACTGAAATGGACAGATAAATCGTCCGTCGATTTCAGAAACGCCTCATTCAGCAGCGCATCCAGGGGYAAATGTAAAAATAAGYACAAYTACAGATTCTCTTAACTCATAAAAACTTTACGGAGCGTCATTTTTGCTCTGTTGCTCGTTAGGRTTGCTGCAAATARTTCAATTCATTTCCTTACAGAAATGACCGCCCCAAGTTCTATGCAATCCCCAATTCTATTTTCACTCAACTGGCATTCTTCTGGGGAACTGGCAAAAGAAGATCTTGAGCATATWTTGATGTTGCTTGCWGGGGCAAATGAATCGAGTTCTGAYGAAYATAAAGCGCATCAAATCAARGTGGCGTAAAAYATCTGCCTTAATGCAACYAATTCAAGATACTGATACTTGAGTTGTGTGGGTTGAAAGTTACAACAACACATCCAACAAMGCAGACACTACAAAATAAGATGGAAATCGTCTCCGTGCAGTCACCTTTYTTGTCGCACTAAAACKACTTSGCATCATTCGAGTTCAGGATGYYTCAMCCACCCTCAGAACACCACCCAACTGCTAATTCCCGCCGTGCCACCCACCCAGAGCAGCGTTTAGTGAGGTGCTCGCCTTGGGGTATCAGACCCTGGTGAATCGGGCAGGTGAGCARGGTGACGCAGTGYTKRYCMWCCTCATAGCGAAAGTGCTGACAGGTGATGCAAACACTGGAGGAGCGGGATGGAGATCAAAAGCAACCAATGGACTTTCAAGCAGCACCAGCAGACCAAGCGGTATCTGGTATCCAAAGAGAAGTCATTGTAACGACGGTCAATGGCGTGACTCAAGGGAGTCGTGGAGGGAGTTGCTGAGATATAGGACCGGGCATAGAATTAAATATATTAATATCTGTTAAACCAGCAGTGTCGAAAGTGGAAGCAGGGACAAAGTTTGCCCTAGTCAGAGAACGTGTTACCACTAAACAGTACGGAGAAGATGGGAGACTACAAATAAACGGAGGAATTCTAAGAGAAATTGAATATGATCACCAAAGACAGGAAATAACTTTTCGCGGCGATAATGGTCTTATCCAATTGGTGATATCAGATTTTGCGTTGCTGGAAACAAGAGATGGCAATACAATAATTATTCGGTGTACAAAAAAATCGATTGAGGTCACAGGGGCAAACGCTGAGATCGAACTCAAGAGTATTGCTRAACTAATAGAAAAAAACTGTTCTCCAAAGCAACACCAAGAAGAAGAGTTCGGCACCATCAAGGAATTAGAGAATGATATCGATGGGCATTACACGGTTCTAGGTGTGAAGACTGACGCAACACAAGAGGAAATCAAAAAAGCATATAGAAGGCGAAGTCTAGAGGTTCACCCAGATGTCAATAAAGACTCCAACGCACAGGAAATGTTTGTGCGACTAAAGACAGCATATGAGATCCTTGGGAATTCCAGAAAGAGATCCGAGTATGACGCTCAATGCATTGAAGTCCCAGGGTCGAATGCAAATACAAGTCCCAAYAGCAAAGATGACTCACTTGAACCAATAAGGTGTTCAGTCTGCAACTGTGTTACCGCGCAACCGAGGTACGTAGTCTTTTGGGAAACCATAAGTTTCATTAAAACAGTAAGGTCTCCAGTTCAAGGAATTATGTGCATAAAATGTGCTGGCAAAGCAGGAGTTGATGCCACAAGAAAGAGTCTTGTGTTTGGTTGGTGGGGCATRTGGGGATTACTTTTGACTCCAGTATCAGTAATCACAAATCTTTCAGGAGGAGAAAGACCATCAGAGAATAATGGCAGAATTTTATTGCATCAATCCTGGTACTTTGCTCAAAAAAACCGACCAGATATCGCGTATTTCCTGGCGAGTGACTCTCTTCGCTATCTTAAATCATCAAGTGCTGTAGACAGAGAAGAATTAAAGGTATTGTGCGAAAGAATAATTGATACATGCGCTCCTTTTGCCAAGGGAAAGGAGATGGAAAAGATATGGGAAAAAGGTCTCCCCATGGTCATTGAACAATGGAAGGCAGTYGGCATATGCTTGGTTATCGGCAGCATTGGTATTGGAGCAATAGGCACATATCTAGAGACAGAGCAAAAAAAAGCAGTGGAKGGAGCACCGCAGTATTCGTACCAGAATCAAGAAGCACCACCGCCGGAAATGCCATCAGAGAGTGCCCCAGCAGCAGAACCAGTTCAACCACCACCAATTCCCTCCGTCTATCTCCCACTAAGCACTGGTTATCTCCCCAACAAAGAGGTTAAAGACAATAGTGGATATTCAGAACTCACACTAAAAAACAATAGCAACAGCAACTTTCACATCAAATTATATTATTGGTATTCGGGGAAATGGATGCTCAGTAGAGAGGCATACGTGAAGGCACTGGAGGAATTCACCATGAAAGACCTGAATCCTGGCAAATTCGAAGTCAGAAAGATGGATGTGCAGACAAAGAATGCTAGCAAATCCGAATCTTATACCTTTGAAGAAACGAGGAATGCGWCTGGAGTTGAGTACTCAACAATGACTCTTACTTTCAATGCCTATAACGGTAATAGTAGAAGTACCCCAATAAGTGCGAAAGAATTTTAGTCTCAGTCAATCCTGAATGATTTTTGAATACAGCAGAGCRAGAAGGCGGCACAGGRAGAGCRGCAGGCATCRGRYRGYAATCAATACAYATGTATTRCTCGTAYTGAGGTGGTTTGGTCAAGTGCGTGGARCAAAAACCTCCATYTCCTCTTCGCARAAACTCAWCACGCTCGRTAGKTCTTCCAGTAGCAAMCGCAGTCGTGGYGACTTYTCAGGGTGAGAACCAAAATTWAAGGTAATAATGCACATCTTTTTATKAATACCYGAGWAATATGCTCTAAAATAATCTGGTTTTATTTTCTAATCTAGTTGAAATGAAGCAAAAACTCCTTTCATTCCTTATTTCTTGCTTTTATTTTAACTGGCGACCTAAAACCCGTCTTGGATATGTTGCTCAACCTCTATTTGCGATAACATGTTATTCATTTGGCATGGTTGCCACTATTTTAGTTTTGAATTCAATATTTCCTTCTTGCGAAGCAATGCTAAAAACTAAAAATGAGTTTCTGCGTAWTTCAGAAAATAAAAAAGCACTCGMAGTTGAGGCARRTATGAARAGAKSRAATTGCCCTAACTAAACCGATTTATGCYYCAGTGYWYCTTGCCAAAACTGGATARAGGGTCAAAACCCAGATTTYMAGGGASAATGGGCATAAGCGACCTGCCCCAGTGACCGAYTCAGCRAYCTYCAYTACCTCAGAAGAAGAMGACGAGGAACTGGGWGAAGACCTGGGTGATCTGGATGACCTGTTGACCTCATTGCGATCTGAAGAAGCGGTAGCACCAAAAAAAAGCAGAGCAAAGAAGGAAGCACCCGCCAAGGATTTCAAAGCAGTGCTCTGGGCAASTGCCGACAAACTTCGTGCCCAGATGGATGCGGCGGAATACAAGCATCTGGTTCTGGGTCTGATCTTCCTCAAATACATCTCAGACACCTTTGCTGCGCAGCAAGGCAAGGTGCTGCTGATGGTCAGCGACCCTGACTCTGACAACTTCGTGGGCGATAACCCTGCTGATCACCAAGCAGCACTGGAAGACCGTGACTAYTWCACTCAGGAGAACGTGTTCTGGGTKCCTGCTGATGCTCGYTGGGAGTCATTACGRGCAMGGGCAAAACAACCAGATATTGGKCAACTRATYGATAAGGCACTGGTTGCYATCGARAACGAAAACCAAACTCTTAGAGGCAAATTAGATAAACGGTTTGGTGCCGCCCAACTGGAACCAGGGCGAATGGGTGAACTGGTGGATTTGATCTCCACTATTGGATTTGTTGACGATCAAAGATCTGGTGATGTGCTGGGTGAGGTCTATGAATACTTCCTCGGTCAGTTCGCAAGTGCAGAAGGAAAGAAGGGCGGTCAGTTTTATACCCCTGCTCACGTTGTAAAAACACTGGTTGCTGTTTTGGCACCACATAAGGGTCGGATCTATGACCCCTGTTGCGGATCAGGTGGAATGTTTGTTCAGAGCGAGAAGTTCATTCAGGCGCACGGGGGCAAGCGTGATGATGCCTCGATCTACGGGCAGGAAAGCAACCCCACCACCTGGCGATTGGCAGCAATGAACCTGGCGATTCGTGGGTTTGCTGCGGATCTTGGTAATGAACCTGCTGATACTTTCGCTCGTGATCAATTTCCTGATCAGAAGTTTGACTACATCCTTGCTAATCCACCATTCAATATTTCAGATTGGGGCGGTGAAAAATATGAAAGTGATCCACGCTGGTTATACGGCAGACCACCAGTAGGTAATGCCAACTATGCGTGGTTACAACATATGCTCTGGAAACTACGCCCTGGTGGTGAAGCAGGCGTAGTGCTGGCAAACGGGTCAATGAGTTCCAACCARAGCGGTGAGGGGCAGATCCGTGAGGCGATGGTGAAGGGTGATGTGATTGAAGTGATGGTGGCGCTGCCTGGGCAACTCTTTTTGAATACTCAGATTCCTGTTTGCCTGTGGTTTCTGACGAATGACAAGACCCAGCGWGGTCGTGATCGTCGTGGCGAAACGCTGTTYATTGAYGCCCGCCAGATGGGCACGATGAAGACACGGGTTGAACGAGTATTAACAGATGAGGATATTGCCAAGATTGGAGACACCGTTCACGCCTGGCGTGGTGATGGCGAGGTGTCTGATGCTTATGAAGATGTTGCTGGATTCTGTTATAACGCCAGGTTAAATGAGATTGAGAAGAATGGATTTGTGCTCACTCCTGGGCGCTATGTGGGAGCAGCAGATGTTGAAGATGATGGCGAAGTATTTGAAGATAAGATGAAGCGCCTCACTGGATTACTTAAGCAGCAGCAGGAAGAGGGGGCGAAGTTGGATCAGCAGATTGCTGAGAACCTGAGGAGGTTGGGATATGAGTTCTGATTGGAGTTCAGTTGAGTTTCAAAAACTCTTCTTAGTGCCTCTCCGCAATGGTCTGACAAGACCAAAGGCAGTCAGGGGAAGCGGGGTCAAGATGATCAATATGGGCGAACTATTTGCCAACGAGAGAATCGGAAATCTGCCAATGGATAGGGTTCCAGTGACTGACAAAGAACTCTCCGTGAATGCCGTCTATCCAGGCGACCTCTTGTTCGCTCGACAATCACTTGTGCTCTCTGGCGCTGGGAAGTGCTCTCTATTCATTGAAGACAAAGAACCTGTCGTTTTTGAATCACATCTAATCAGATGCCGACTCGATCGCGCCAAGGCAGACGGAGGATTCTATTCATATTATTTTCGGTCAACAAGTGGAAGAGCAAAGATTGAATCCATCGTTGAGCAGGTTTCTGCTGCGGGCATCCGTGGAAGCGATCTGGCAAAACTTGAAGTAGCGCACCCACCGCTAACAACTCAAAAAGCAATCGCCCATATTCTCGGCACACTTGACGACAAGATCGAACTGAACCTCAAGACCAACGAAACCTTGGAGGCGATGGCAAAGGCGCTCTTCAAGTCGTGGTTTGT
>NZ_PXVC01000080.1 GCF_003011125.1 Synechococcus lacustris str. Tous
AGCACCGGCTGAATCAAATAAATGCACCGGTGCCTCACGGAAGGTGAGCACCACTTCACTGAGGCGTTTGGGCATGCGTTTGCCCGTGCGCAGATAGAAGGGCACCCCCTGCCAACGCCAATTGTCGATAAATAATTTCATCGACACATAGGTTTCGGTGGTGCTGTTTGGATCCACCCCAGGCTCCTGGCGGTAGCCAGCTAAGGGATCGGCGCTGTTGCCACCGGGGCCGTATTGGCCGCGCACGCAACATTTCCAAGGTTCAGCTTCCTCTGCAAGCCGTGCCGCCTGCAACACCTTGGCCTTTTCGTTGCGGATTGATTCGGGTTCATAGCGGCCCGGCGGTTCCATCGCGGTGAGGGCAAGCATCTGGGTGAGGTGGTTTTGCACCATGTCCCTCAGGGCGCCAGCGCTTTCGTAGTAGCCGGCCCTTTCCTCAACCCCAACGGTTTCAGCAGCGGTGATCTGCACGCTGGAGATGTAATTGCGATTCCAGATCGGTTCAAAAATCGTGTTTGCAAAGCGCAAAACCAATATGTTTTGAACGGTTTCCTTGCCTAGGTAGTGGTCGATTCGGAAAATTTGATTTTCTTTGGCGCAACTGTTCACGATGCGGTTTAGGTCTTGGGCGCTGGCGAAATCACGGCCGAAGGGTTTTTCGATCACCACCCGGCTGCGCTTTGGATCGGCCAGCAAACCGGCAGCAGCAAGGGCGCGGCAACCGCTGCCGTAGTAGTTGGGCGATACCGACATATAAAAAGTGCGATTGCTGCGGGTGGCCCGCTGGCGATCTATCTGCTCTAGGCGCTTGCCTAAACGCACCACATCTTCATCTTTCTGCAGGTCTACCGGTTCATAAAAAAGCCCGCCGCAGAAGGTGGTCCAGGCGGCGGGATCCTCGGCGATCACAGGCGCCAGGGCTTGTTCCATCTTGGCGCGGAACTCCTCGTCGCTCCATGGCCTTCTGGCGCAGCCCAGCACCGCAAATTCACTGGGCAGGCGCCGCTGACGGAACAATTCAAATAGGGCTGGTATCAATTTGCGGTGGGTTAAATCGCCGCTAGCTCCGAATATCACCAGGCATTGGGGTGAAATCACCCGTTCTTGCCGTAAACCAACGCGTAGGGGATTGGTGAGAGTGGCCGTCATGGAAAGGCATTGCTAACCGTGTCCCTACAGGTTGATGGCTAGAGATGAACAGAAGGTGAATGGACCGTGTGTTTGCAGATTTGAGTGGCCCTTAATAGGTTTCCACATGCCAACGGTCGGCCTTCTTGAGGGCTGGCCTCAGGGTGCTCCAATCCTGGCCGCTCTTGGCTGCTGCCGCTGTCATCGCTTCGTCGATACCTGGTTCCATGCCCCTCAAACCGCACATGTAAACGTGGGTTTTGGGATCTTCGATCAAGGCAAAGATCTCATCGGCGTGTTCGGTAACACGATCCTGGATATACATGCGGCCACCGCTTGGATTTTCCTGCTCACGGCTGATTGCTTTGGTGTAACGGAAGTTTTCGGGGTAATCGCTCAGGTAACGGCTGAAATCGTCTTCGTAGAGCAGGTTGGGAGTTTTGGGCACACCCATAAACAGCCATGCCTTGCCTTTGAATTTGTATTCGGGATTTTTGCCCTGCTCACCCGGTTCAAACATGCGGCGCAGGTAGGCCCGCATCGGAGCGATGCCCGTGCCGGTAGCCAGCATGATCACGTTTGCATCTTCATCGGGGGGCAACAGCATTTCTTTGCCCACAGGCCCTGTGATCTTTACCTTTGCGCCTGGTTCGATGTCGCAAAGGAAGCTTGAGCAAACGCCGTATATCTGTTCGCCGGCTTCGTTTTTGTATTCCAGCTGCCGCACACAGAGGGAAACGGTGCTTCCCTCAAGGTTGTCGCCGTGGCGGGTGGAGGCAATTGAGTAGAGCCTCAGCTTATGGGGCTTACCGTTTGCATCTTCCCCATCGGGAATGATGCCAATGCTTTGGCCTTCCACGTAGTGGAGATTGCCCCCTGAAAGATCAAAGGTGATGTGATTCACCCGGCCGATGGCCCCATCGGCCAAAAGCGAGTAGTTGTCGAGCACTGTGCCGAGGAAGGGATCCTTTGGTTTGTAGAGATTTACTGGCACCTGGCCATGGTCTTTGGCTTTGGGGCTTGGGGTTTCCGTCACGGCTGCTGATGGGGTGGATGGAGAATTGTTGGCTTGCTGGTGGGGGGTAATGCGCAATACCCGGGCACCACTGTTTCTGATCAACTGCAGCGTTGCACTCAAAGAGCTGTAGGTAACCAGCATTTGCTTCAGGCTGCGGCGAACAATGCCGCCGGAAGCGTGGCTCACCTCGATTGTGAACATGCGGCTGTCGCCAGGGGTGCAGGAAGCTGGTGGGACGCGCATGGTTCGAGGTAACGCGCTGCGACTATAGGAACTGCCCTGCCAGCGGCAGCTTGTATCCCTATTAGGGGAAACCTTCAGTTAGGAAGAAAACACAGTTAATGTGATCAACGTTGCAGCCCATGCCCCTCGGCCGCTATTCAGATCTTGCAGCCCCCCCCTCTACCTACGCTTCCTTCAGAGCCCATTGAGCAGGAGATCGAGCGCCTGCCCTCGGCCACCCGCCGCCTTGCTGCTCAACTCAGGCTGCCCCTTGCTGAAGCGGCGGTGTGGGAGGTGCTTACCGATTACGAGAGCCTGCCTAGCTTCATCCCAAACCTGATGAGCTCGCGCCTATTGAACCGCGAGGGTACAACCGTGTTGTTGGAACAAATCGGCAGCCAAAGGTTTGTGGGCCTTAATTTCACCGCCAGCGTGCGGCTTGAGCTGGAGGAACGCAGCCAGGAGGGAATACTTGGTTTCAGGATGGTGAGTGGCGACTTCCGCCGTTTTGAAGGGGCTTGGACCCTGGTTAAAACCGATGAGGGGGTGCGTTTGCGCTACGAATTGCTGGTGCAGGCCTGCATTGGAATGCCAATCGCCTTGATCGAGCAGCGCCTTAGGGAAGATTTGGCCACAAATTTGAGATGTGTTGCCCTAGAAGCTTTGCGCCGCGCCCAAGTGGCTGTGCCGTGCCCACTATAATTATTTAAATTATAAATACTTAAATTATAAACATTTAAATCAATATCATTAAGCTATTGTTTTGGATTTAATAAATCTATATTAATAATATTTTGAGAAAATCTTGAACGATTTTGGTATGCCAATACCATCTGAAAAAGGTATACCCCCAAGGGGATTCGAACCCCTGTCGCCTCCGTGAAAGGGAGGTGTCCTAGGCCTCTAGACGATGGGGGCGAGGCCGTATTGGCAAGAAGCCAACCTATACAGCCAAACCACCTTGAGTCAAGCAATCAATCAATCACTTTGACCGCGCCACACGGGCACGGTGAAGTGAAAGCAGGCCCCCTCCCCAGGGGCAGACACCACCCAGATGCGCCCGCCGTGCACTTCCACAATCCGCCTGCATACCGAAAGGCCAACGCCAAACCCCGATGCCTGGGCAGCCGTTTGCGGTAAGCGCACCCGATCTTGAAAAATTCTTTGCTGTTCCTCCATGGGAATGCCGGGGCCGGTGTCGCTAACGCTCACCTGTACCCATTGGCTGGTGCGATGCAACAGCGAAAGATTTACCTGGCCCCCATCAGGGGTGAATTTGAGTGCATTTTCAATCAGATTCAACAAAACCTGACGCATTCGTCTTTGGTCGGCATACACATCTGGAAGGTCTCCAGGTACATCGGTATGCAATTCGAGTGATCGGTTTACCCAAAGTTTTTCTAGTTCAAGAATTGCTTCGGCTGCAATTGGAGCCAGCGCCAGCCTCTGGGGATTGAAAAGGGCCTCCCAACGGGTGCTGCCCACCTCCAGTAGGTCTTTTGAGAGTTGCTCAATATCATCTAAACGCCGATCAACCACATCAAAAAAGCGCTCACTATCGATTTGATTGCGCCTGTAGCTCTGCAACGCCAAATTTGCGGCGGTGAGCGGGGTGCGCAATTCATGGGCCACCATGCGCAATAAACGTTCCTGTACCCCCAGCCGTGAGGTGAGGGTTTCGTTCTCTTGACGCAGCACCAGCAGTTGATCTTCGAGTTGTAATTCCCTTTGGCTCTGGCCGCCGCTTGGTTCTGCCGTGCGCAGGCCCATGCCAAGGCCGCTCACCAAGCCCAATTGGCGCCAGCGGGGCAGCCAATTCTCCATTTGCCTACGGATTGAATTGCCGGCAAAAACCTGCTTCGGCAATGGATCCAGCTTGATCAATGCAGGTGTTGCCACCAGCCGATGCAACTCCAATAGCTCGGGTTGTTTTTGCGGATCAGCAATGGTGAGGGTGAGCTCGAAATTGCCCTTTTGCTCCTCAAGAAATTCCAGCAATGCCCTCAAATCTGGCCCGGCCAGATGCTGGGGTCTGGCCACCAGGAGCAGGTTCAGCACCTGTTGTTGTTTTATTTCTCCCTGGCCCGGCACTGCAAACTTCAGAGAGCTGCACCACACTATTAAAAAAATTTGATTTTCCTGTCAAAAAAAGGTAAATCCGCTGCAATGTTCGCCTTTTGCTACCGAGCTAGCTATCACTGAAACAGTTCATAGCTAAAGATGCTTAAGGGTTTGCCCCAGGGTTCATCGATGGCTGAACCCAGCCGCATTCAATTGGATAGCTCCCTAAGGCGTTGGTTTTCCCGCAACCTGGGCCTATGGCGCTCCCGGCGCCAATACGTTTTTGGCGACGACGAATCCCTCAAGGTGGATGTGCTCTTGCGCATTGAGGCCTTTAGCGAACCGGTGGAGGGTGAAGCGGCCTATCGCTTTAGTTGGTGGCTGGAGAAGGATTACAACTTCTTTGAAAACCAACCTCGTTATGTGCCCACCGGCACCATGGAGGCCTATCTCTGCGGCCATCAGTTGCGGCGCAGCCGCGGCTTTTTCAATGGTTCACCGATTAAGAGCCAAATACGTCAGGTGGATGAACATGAAGTGGTTTTTGAATCCCACTACCAGGAATGGGACATTCTCGAGCACATTCGCCTAGTGGCCCAAGACCGCTACCGCAGCAGATCCATTTATTCCTGGCGCAACGGTGAATTGGAAGTGGCTGAGGTTCACCACGAAATTCGCATCGAAACCAGTGGTGCGGAGTTGCAGCCTGAATAAGGCAACATGGTTTGGTAATTAAGAATCGAACTGTTGTGTTGCGTCAGCTGATTCCCGCGTCTGCCCTGCTGGCGCTCACCTCCTTTGCGGTGCTGCCAGTGCAGGCGGCACCCCAGCCGGCAACTGAAGCTGAGATGACCCTCTACACACGGATTTCAGCCCTCAACGCCTGCATCGCAGCTGCCAATGGTGTGGATTTCAATAAGTCGATTGGTATCGCTGGTGAAACCCTTTCCCAGGTGATTCAAGGTCAAAACGGAGGTGCCATCAAGCAATTAGGTGCCAAGCCGCTACCCCAGGAGGAATTGCGCAAGGGTTCGATTAATTCAGTGTTGATCGGTGTTTCCCAGGTGTGCCCTGATTTGATGCCCGCCGACGTGCGCGACAAGGTGAAACAAGCTCTCCAGAACCAAGCCAAGCCAGCTAAGTAACCAGGATGGCTAGCCCCGGGGCGCTTCCAATTCGCTTGGCTGATTACAGGCCGCCCCTGGTGCTGATTGAGCGGGTAGAGCTGTTGGTGCAGCTATTCCCGAGCCACACCCTGGTAACAGCTCAGCTGAGCATTACGCCCAATGGCATAGCCCCAGGGGAAACACTTCAACTTCAGGCCGTTGATCTGGAGTTGTTGGAACTCAGCATCGATGGGCTGCCAGTGGCAGATCAGCATTGGCAGCTGGCGGCTGGCCGGCTTGAACTAGCAGCAGAAGTGCTGCCCCAACAACCCTTCAGCCTGCGCAGCGTTTGCCGCCTGCACCCCAGCTCAAACAGCAGCCTCGAGGGTTTATACGCCAGCGGTGATTTGTTCACCACCCAATGCGAAGCCGAGGGTTTTAGGCGGATAACCCCTTTCCTTGATCGACCGGATGTGCTGAGCCGCTACAAGGTGCGCATTGAAGCCGCTCGCCAATGGGCGCCGGTGTTGTTGAGCAATGGCAATTGCATTGCCAGCGGTGATTTAGCCGATGGCCGCCATTACGCCGAATGGGAAGACCCATTCCCTAAACCTTGTTATCTGTTTGCCCTAGTGGCGGGCCCCCTTGTGGAGGTGGTAAGCCATTTTGATACCGCCTCTGGCAAACGGGTGCGCTTGAGGATCCACGTGGAACCCGGCGACCAGCAGCTTTGCGGCCATGCCATGGCCAGTTTGAAGCGTTCCATGGCCTGGGATGAAGAGATTTATGGCCTCGAATACGACCTGGATGAATTCAATATTGTTGCGGTGCGTCATTTCAATATGGGCGCCATGGAAAACAAAAGCCTCAATATATTTAATTCAAAATTAGTGCTCGCTGACGCGGAAACAGCAACCGATGCTGAACTTGAACGGGTGGAGAGTGTTATCGCCCATGAATATTTTCATAATTACACCGGTAATCGCGTTACCTGCCGCGATTGGTTCCAGCTTTCTTTGAAGGAAGGTTTAACGGTATTTAGAGATCAGGAATTTAGTGGCGATCTCCATGGCAAGGCCATGAAGCGCATTGAAGATGTGGCGATGCTAAGGGCCCACCAATTCCCGGAAGATAACGGCCCCACAGCCCATCCCGTGCAGCCTGATCAATATATTGCCATCGATAATTTCTACACAACTACCATCTATGAAAAGGGTGCGGAACTGATCCGGATGCTGCGCACTTTGCTCGGTGATGAAGATTTTATGGCTGGGGTTTCCCTATACCTAAAACGCCATGATGGCCAGGCTGCCACCTGTGAGCAATTTATCCAGGCCCTTGAGGATGGCTCTGGAAAGTTGCTAACTTCATTTCGGCTTTGGTATCACCATGTTGGCACGCCAACGCTAACGCTTAAACAGCAATGGGATCCGGAAAGTGGCAGTTTAGAATTGCAATTAAGCCAAGCWAATACCAAATCAAATATCAAACCAAATACCAAATTAAATAACGGGTTGCATGCACAATCAGATTTAGATACAAATCAGGCCCATCAACCACTGCCGATTCCGGTGTCTATGGCGTTGATCGCCCCTGATGGCGAGCTGCTTCGGGAGCAACTACTGGTGCTGGATCGCGCCCAGAACCAGTGGCAATTCAACAATTTGCCCCCTGGGGAAAAACCGCCATTGCTTTCTTTGCTGCGGGGTTTTTCAGCGCCTGTGCGCTTGGAATGGGAGCGCAGCAACCAGGAATTAGAGCGGTTGCTTCTGCTTGAAAGCGATGCCTTCAGCCGCTGGGATAGCGCCCAGCAGCTATGGCAACGCTGCCTGCTACAGCCCAGCCCCGAAGGGCGGGGCCAAATGCTTGCCATCTGCCAACAATTGCTAAATCAGCAATGCCTTGATGCCCGCTTGCTGGTGGCGCTGCTCCAGGCCCCTGCCATTGAGGAGCTGGAGGCTGCTTGTTTAGCCCAGGGGTTAGTGCCAAATCCGCCAGAGCTGGAGATGGGCCTTCTGCAGCGMCGGGTTTGGCTTGGCAATGCCCTAGGGCCGGAGTTGCAGCTATTGGTTGAGCGGCTTAATCCATTGGTGGATCAGCCCTGGCCTGCGGCGGTTGGCGAGCGCCAACTATTAGCAATGGCCTGGAGTTGGCTGGTGGCAGCTAATTCAGAAAACAGCACTCCAGAAAACAGCACTCCGGAAAACAAGATTGCCCATCAGGTTGCCCTTGCGGTGGAAGGCCCTTCCATGACCCTTGCCCGGGCTGCCCTCGCGGCCCTGCAGCCATGGGATTGCCAGGCACGCACCCTGGCCATGGAGGCTTTTCAAGCGCGCTGGCTTGAAAAGCCCGTGATATTGGATAACTGGTTTGCCCTGGAAGCTTCAACCCCCTTTGGCAATGCCATCGCTAGGGCRGAAGCGCTTCTGCAGCATMCCCGTTTCGATCCCCAGGCCCCCAATAGTTTGAGGGCTGTTTTAGGTGGATTTGCCCGATGCGCCCAAGCCTTTCACCAGCCAGAAGGGAAGGGTTATCGCTGGTTGGCCGCCCAATTAGTGGAGTTGGATAAACGCAATCCAATTGCGGCTTCACGCTTTTTGAAATTGTTTATGGGCTGGCAAAAATATGCACCAGAACGCCAAGAACAAATGAAAGATAGTTTAAGTTGGCTGCTGGAGCATTTGCAGTCTGCCAATAGTTTAGAAGTTACGCGCCAGTGTTTAGGGGTTTAGGTTTTTGAATAACTAAAATTTGGGGTTAACGAATGGAGCGTAGATTATTTGAATTAGGGAACGGATCTGGGTAGAGGCTGCGGTGCACTTGGTTTAAAATTGATTTGCGAATTTCCGCCCCCTCTCTACC
>NZ_PXVC01000081.1 GCF_003011125.1 Synechococcus lacustris str. Tous
GCCCAAACCAACAAATTCCTCAAACGAACGCCTGTCATTAACTTGAAACTCAACCTCCTCATCACTCAGGCCCAAACCAACAAATTCCTCAAACGAACGCCTGTCATTAACTTGAAACTCAACCTCCTCATCACTCAGGTTAAAAAGTTGCTGGAGAACCAGCATTTTAAATAAAATAAGGGGATCAATTCTTTTRCGGCCAGCATTGCTCTTGCGYTCTTGAMTRTAACCCTTMTCAAGTAATGGRCGAAATGCTTCCCATGGAATTGAWTCCGAAAGGCARGTTAGAACAGGCTTCTTATTTTTGAGCTTTGATACTCTTTCTTGTTCGTCCCAGAAACCCTTTTGGCCCATTGGTAACAGTCAATTATCTCAGAGAATTATAACTCAAACCGAACCTCTATCTAGAGCTACATCAATTTTTCGAGGTGCCCTTCAATCAATTAGTTAATATTCAATCAATTTTAATTATGTAGTTATCCTCTGATTTAGTTGGCTTTTTATATTTGAGATTGAGTAATACTTTTTTTAAATTTTCTTTTGTGGGCCCATCTGGGAAAGCCGAGTAGTTTTCAATTCTTTGCCAAGAACCAACAACAGCACTGGCCCCCTGCTGTTTTARTTGGTTTATAAGATTTTGATTAATCGCCTCCGGYGGCAAAAGCCAGCCCTTGCGATCGCTCAGGTAGAGCAGGGTTGGATCACCAGCGGTAACACTCACCAGCGGTTTATTKCTTGGCGTTTGGGCTTTTATTTCTTGGGCYTGGGCCCAAATTGGTGAGCTYGCAACATTTTCTAGATTCCAATAATTRAGCCGCAGCACCGTGAGGCTGATCAGCACCAATAGGCAAAAGCCGATCACCAACCAGCGCCTGCCGATCGARGTGGCGCGTTTCCATAGATCCTGCCAAGCCTTTCCCAGCAGCGGGCAWGCAAATAGCAAAAGCGGTAATTGGTAATACTCATGGATATAACTGGAGCTGGGGGCTAATGCCCCCGCAAGCAACACCGCAAGCAAGCCAAGCGGCAATATTTTTTCTTGTTTGCTTTGCGCTGGTAGCCAAAGGCCCCAAATCAACAGTGGTAGCCCCACCAGCCCWAGGCCCCGCAGGCTAAAGCGCAGCAAGATGTCGCCCCAGTAACGCCAGTTCAATAAATCGCCCCAGCTGTAGCGGGAGGCTTTACTGCCCCAAAAGCCAAAGCTCAAGCCTGTTTCCAGAAATAGCTGATGGGCATGCCAATACCAAGCAACGGTTGCGATCAACACCAGGCCCCCCACCAACCACAGCTGCCACCTCCGCCAGCCAAGGGCCAACAGCGGTACCCCAAGCCAAAACAGGGGCAGCACCTTAATCAAACTGGCCGCCGCTAAGCCAAKKCCAGCCAAGGMCAAGTTGAGCTTGCCGCCCCGYTGTTGAAAGGCCAAGCCCCTCTCCAGGGCAAGGGCCGAGCTGAGCATCAGCAGTGCTTCCGGTTGCACGCTGCGGCCATAGAAAACCGAYAGGGGCAGAAGGGCAAAAAASAGGGCGCCCCACCAGCCCGCCTCCCGGCCAAASAGGTTGCTGCCAAGCCTTTGAATTAAATAGATGGCGCCAATGGTGCAGAGCAAACTGAGGCCCCGCGCCAACCATTCCTGCACGCCAAACAATTGATAAAGCAGGCTTACGCCAAAGGAATAAATCGGGAAATCGGTTTCGGCATAGCCGCTGCCAGCACCACCCCAATCCACCTGGGGCAGCCAAATTGGCAGATGGTTGAGGTGGAAATTACGGGCTAGGCCAGCGGTATCTGCCTGGCGCCAACTGTGCACACCAATGATTGGGGCGTTGATATTCACAAGCCGCAGGGCAGCACCCAGCAGCATCGGTAGCCAGGGGCCAGGGAGAATTAAACGCATCCTTGCTCTGCGGTGTTCCAATGGTCCTCCGGGAGCCSATCCATCGGCAGCTTGCCTTAGCGGCAACAGCTTTTTTTGTATTTGGTTTTGGCCTGCAGCTATGGCGGYTGGAGGGTTTCAGCGCCAGCTACGACCAAGGCTTGTTTTTGCAGGAGCTCTGGAGTGGTAGCCAGGGCCGTTGGTTTGAAAGCACCCTCTCGGCGGAACTATCGGCGGCGGTGAAATTAGGGGGGCAATTGCCCCAGTTGGGCTATTTGCATGCCAGCCAGCACCTCAATTTGCTTAGCCAGCTCTGGGTGCCATTAATTCCAATTTTTGGCATCTATGCCCTGCCCCTAGTGCAGGTGGGTTTACTCACCGCAGGTGGCTTGATGCTGTTCAAGTTGGCTATTTCTGAGGGGCTGGCCGCAGCTATTGGCCTACGGATTGCGCTTGCCTAYTACTGCTCCATCACCCTGATTGGGCCGCTGCTTGAGAATTTTCACGACCTWTGCCCAGTGCCAYTGCTGGGTTTTTGTTTGATTTGGGCCCTGCGCMAGRGGCGYTGCTGGCCTGCCCTAGGGGCGGCCTTGATGATCACCTTGGTGCGGGGTGATGCCGGGATTGTGAGTTTTAGCATTGGYCTGTGGGGGGTGTTGCGGCTGCCAAGGCGCCGGCTGGCGGCAGCTGTATTGATTTGGTCGGTTTTTTACGTGGTGCTGGTAACAGCCTGGCTGCAGCCATTGCTGGGCGCTGATGTGAATGAACGCTTCCTTTCGGAAAAATTTGGCCAATATCAAAGTGCCGGCGGCACCTTGGGGTTGCTTTTGGCATTGGCAAAGCAACCGCTGCAGCTGYTCCAGGAACTGGTKAGCCCGCCKGGCCGCAGCCTTGAATATCTGCTGGCACCGATGTTGCCCCTGGYGCTGGTGCCGTTGTTTTCAATTGATGTGTGGTTATTAATTGCGGCGCCATTATTTATTGCCCTAGCGGCTAAAGGTTTCAGCGCCCTTGCCACAGGTTTGCGCTATGTGTTGTATTTAGCGCCTGGGGTATTTGGCGGTGTGGTGTTTTGGTGGCGCAGCCACCAGGGTTTATACGGCAGTAAATGGTTYAGGCGCCTCTGGACAGCTGYCATTRCCCTTTCATTGTTRTTAGCCCTTAGCGCCAACCCCCACCGCAGCCTTTCCGCCTTAATTCCAGACAGCATTAAGCCCTGGGCCCAGGCTGGTATTCAGGAGCAATGGGCCCGCCGCCAAGCGGCCCTCGCCGCTTTGGCTGTTATTCCGCCCGGGGCATCGGTGGCGGCCCACACGCCTTTRTTGCCAAGGCTGGCCCAGCGGCCAGTGCTGCTGCGTTATCCATTTCATAGCGATTTCCTTAATCGMCAGGGCAAACCCCAGCCGGTGGATTGGATCGCCCTTTTACCCCGTTTCCATCGCCCTTTCTTGGCTGCATTTCCAGAAGATCGTGATCAATTATTGGTGTTGCGGGCCCGCAGCCTGCAGCTCTTAGATCAGGGTGCCTATGGGGTGGTGCATTGCGCTGATGGAGCGCTGGTGCTTAAACGTGGCGCCCCAAGTTCAAGCCAAAGCCGCGCCTGTGCTCTTGAAGCATTGGCTGGCAATAATATTCAGTAATGGTGATTAGCAGCCCTACAACTGGAGTTCCCCTCAAGGCTGTTACAACAGCCTTAATTGAGGCACTATCTTTGCCACCCCAATTATTTCTATTTGGCTCGCGGGCTAGGGGTGATGCAAGGCCGGATTCAGATATTGATCTGCTTGTGTTAGTGCAGCAGGCCAGCCTTAGCCCGGCCGAACGGCAACAAATTTTGCGTGCTTTGCGGGCAGCATTACGGCCATTGCAGCTGCCGGTAGCAGTGGATTTGGTGGTGGTAGGCCACCAGGATGCCAAACGACTGGCCGGCTCCCGTTGGCATGTTGTTGCAAGGGCCCTGCGGGAAGGCAAGGAGTTGTATGTCGCCAACTGAGGATGCATTGCTACTTATGCGGCTGGTGGAGCGTCACTTGGGCAGCTTGAGAGGGTGTTTAGATCAAGGAACTTTTGCAGATGAAGACTGGGGGTTTTTGGCTCAACAAACCCTGGAAAAGTTGTTGAAAGCATTTCTTGTTTTTCGTTCCAAGGAGCCGCCCCGCAGCCATTCTTTGCAACGACTACTGCAAGAACTTGCGGAATGCGATCAGGTTGTGTTGCTGGCTCCTGAACTTTTGGAGCTGGATGATTTTGCTGTTTTAGCCCGTTACGACTCAGAACCCACCCCCCTGCCAGCGGAGCGCCGCAAAATTCTCGAGTTGCTGGAGGAGCTACAGGTGCAATTACTAGCGCAATTGCTTTAACCCACCCAGCCACCACTGGCAAAGCGCAGGCCAAATACAAGGCAAAGTAGGGAGCTAAACCCAAGTAATAATTTGGCCCAACGGGGATGCAGGCTTGCCCATAAACCAAGCAATAGCAATAGGGGCACCGTGGCATAGAGGTGGCGCTCAAAGCTGATCGTGTTTTGTTTGAGTAGGTAGGCGGCAATGCTTGCCAAGGCAAAACAGCGTTGCTCKAGGGGTAAACGGGCCCAACCCCAAAGCAAAAGTGCAGCGCTTGCTATTGCCATAGCCCCATTTAGAAATGGACTSCCCGCCAGCAACCAGGCACCCATAAGGCTGATGCCGCCAAGTATTAGGGCACTGTTAGGGCGATTTTGATTTAGGCGCCAGGCGGCTATGGCCAGCAGGGCGCAGCTGAGCATCAAAACCGGAAAAACAAAATCCACCAGCTCACCGGCTTCTGTGTTTTGCCCGCCCAGCAGGATCTGGCTGAATAGCCGCTGCCAGCGGGGCAGGCCGGAAAGGTTTAGGCCCGGTTGATGGCCCCAGCCGCTTTGTTGGGCATGCAAAAAAGCAAATGGATCACCATTGCTGCGCAAACCAAGCAGCAACACTGCCCCAAGGCCAAGGCCCGTTAAAACTGCTGCAGCCCAGCGGCGTTGCAGTAGAAAACCCGGCAACAGCAACACCCCCGTGGGCCTGGTGGCGGCAGCTAAACCAGCCGCCACTCCCTGCAGCAAGGGCGCCACGGTTTGGCTTAGGGCAGCGGCAGTTAGCAGTAGATAGAGGGCTTCTGTGTAGGGAATAGCGGCAAATAAACTAARGGGATTGAAACAAGCCARAAGCACCGTCCAGCGGGCGGCACGATCACCCCATAAACGCAGGGCTTGCTGATGCATCAGCCCCARGGCAATTAAAAAAGCAAAATTKGCAAGGCCAAAGCCAGCCCATAGAAACSCATTGCTTGAAATCGTTGCGGTAGCTGAAAATAACCAGGCAATTAAGGCGGGCCAAAGCGGAAAGAAAGCCTGCAAATTGCCTTGGGCGCCGTGTTGRGCTAGGGCRAGGTAGTGCACCACATCCCAGCGGTTTAGGGCCTGGGGCAGTGGTTGCAGCAGCAGCGGTGCCAGCAGCAGCAAGCGGCTTATGGCCCAGCWGCTGAATAGGAATTTCAGTAGGGAACGTTCCACACAAACCGGGAGGAGGCGGCGTATTTCCAAACGAAGTCCACAAGGATGCCMGCCAACAGGGCAAGCAGGGCAATGGGTCCCCCTTTCAAGCTGGCGAATACCACCGTTGAAAAACCCACATTTGCGGCCATTCCTAGGGATGAAACCAGCAAAAATTTCAGYAGGCCGGCGCTAAGGGCAAAACCCTGCAGGCGCTTAGCCCGAAAGGTGAGTGAATTATTGATCAAGTAATTGGAACTGGCCGCCATGATCACCGCCACCAGTTGGGTGGTTAGGAAAGCCACCCCTTGGCTGCGCATCARGCCGTAGATAGCAAAGTGCACCACCATCCCAGTTAGGCCCACGAGGCCAAAGCTCACSGCTCGCCTYGGCACCACCCTGAAACAGGCGGTGTGGACYACGGAAACAAGCCARTCCCACACCACAGCGTTATCAAGCTTGGAACTRCCACTCTGACGYGCTTGAAAGTGCAAGGGGATTTCCTTTACCTGCAGCTGGCCTTTGCTCACCGCCAGCAACTCATAGAGAAATTTAAAACCACTCACATCCACAGCACGAATGGCCTTAGCGCAGCGGTCGGGCCTGAGGGCAAAAAAGCCGCTCATGTAATCGGATAGTTGGGCATAGGCGGGCAGGGTGGAGCGGGCCAGGCGATTGGCTTGGCTGGAGCCCCGTTGCCGTTGGGGCGAAAGCCCTTCAATAACAGCGCCGGCATGGAACCTGCTGCCAATTACTAGATCGGCATCGCTRCTGATCAACTCCCTTATTGCCAAATCCACCGCCTCCGGTTCGTGTTGGCCATCGGCATCCATCACAACGGCCAYTTCACCGCTGGCAGCTAATAAACCTTCGCGGATGGCACTGGATAAACCGTTCCTGCCCACRCGCCGGATCAGGTGGATGCGGGGATCCTGGCGGGCAAGGGAGCGCACTAAATCGGCGCTGCCATCGGGGGAGTCGTCGTCTACCACAATTATTTCGAGGCGATAACGCTGGCCCAGGAGGGCTTTTAACTTGGCCAACATCGGCGCCAGGTTTTCGCGTTCGTTGTAGGTGGCAAGCACCACCGTGAGATTTAGGGGGCCGCTCAAGGTGCTGGCTTACATAGCCACAACTGCCAGCCATCTTCCCCGTTGTGGTTTTTTATACAGCCATAACCCGCCAGCTCTGGGGCCGGACCCTCACCCAGGCTCAACAGTTGCAGGTTTCCAGCCGCTGGTGTGCCTAGGGGTAATAAACGCCTTTGGCTTTGCCAGCTGAGGCTAGGCCGTTCCGCCATTTGCCATAGGGCAATGGGTATGCGGGGATCAGCCCGCCGCACCAGGSCGGCTCCCGCTGCCACCGGCACCTGTTCCGCCAGTTCCCAWAGCCATAGGGGGCCTTGCATCAAAAGGAAAAGCGAAAGCCACCAACCACTGATCAAGAGCAGGGCKCCCCGCCAGCGCCGGTTGTTGYTTTGCACCCCTGGCCGCAGGCYCCAGCCCCCGATTAATAGGCCAAGGGCAGCTGGRAYCACAAACCAATGCTGGCTAAATGGGGCAGCAATTAGCAGTAGTGCCCCTAGCCCCAGCCAAAACCAGGGCAGGCGCCGCAGCACTGCACCCCCCCGCTGTTGGATCAATTGGGCTAACTGGGGGCCGCAGAGCAGGGCAAAGGGCAACCAAAGGCTGTGGCTATACCAAGGCAATTGGGTGCGTAGCGGTAATACCGTGGCGGCCATGGCCAATTGCAGCCCCARRGGCCAGCGGCCTGCTGGGGTGTGGCGTTGCCGCCAGGCCGAGGCCATGGCAAAAGGCCAGAGGGGCAACCAGGGCCAGCCCCCTTCCAAYACTTCAAGAACAGGAATCCGCCAGCCGAGGTTGCTGCCTTCCCCCGCCTGCAACAACACCCTTGCGGCGCCATCACCAGCCCATAGCCAAAGGGCTTGATCACCCCGGGCCCAAAAATGCCAGAGATGCCAACCAMCACCTGGCATTAGGCCCAGGGCAAGGGCACTAAGCAGTAGCAACCASTGGCGTTTGCTTAAAACACGATCCATGGCCAGYAGCAGCAGGCCTGYTGCTAATACCGGCAAGAGGGTTGGTGCTTTTAGTAGTAGTAGGCCACTGCCGCCAAGGCCAGCCCAAAATCCGCCGTTAGCAGGGTGTTGTTTAGCCCGCAGCAGTTGCCACCAGAGCAAACCACTGGCACTCACCAGGGCGCCATCCAACATGGCAAGGCGGCCATGGCGCATCAAGGGCAAAAGGGTGAGRCAGATGGCGGCGCTGCAAAAAGCAGCCATGGGTTGATTGGGCCGTAGGCGCCGGCTGATGGCAGCGGCCAGGGGCACCACGGCACTGGCGAGCAGGGCRGGCATAAAACGCACTGCCCAGGCRGGTGGCAACAGGCCCGCCTGCAGCCAAGGGTGAATAACAACGGCAATTAATAGGTGCAGGCCGGGCGGTTTATTTAGRTAGGGGGCATCCCAATAGCTGGGYAGCAGTAGATCAGCAAAGGAGCCCAGCTGTTGGCTGCGCTCGAAGGCCACCCTGGCAACAATCCCTTCATCCCAATCCCGCAGGGGTAGATCWAGGCCCGGCAGCAAGAGCAGYAATAGGGCCCCAAGCCAAAGCAACCARTTGCAGCTCTGGACCCAAWKGCAGCACTTTTGTATCAATTCGYACGGCTTTTGTTTGGTTAAGGAGGAATTATCTGTTTGGCGCATAGCGCCTCCTGTTCTTTTTGTGTGTGAGAACCATGAACGCATTTCGCAAGCTATTGCTTGCTCCATTGGTAATGGGAGTGGTGTCGCCATTGGCGGGTCAAGCCCAAAGCCTAGATAYGGGGTCGGTTAATCGCTATCAAGACCAGCAATACATAGACAAGATGCTGGCGATAGAAGCACAGATGGGTCAGGTAACAGGTGTTAGCCAGTTTTCTGATGTGCAACCCACTGATTGGGCCTATCAGGCACTGTCGAACTTGGTAACTAAGTATGGCTGCGTAGC
>NZ_PXVC01000082.1:0-4465 GCF_003011125.1 Synechococcus lacustris str. Tous
CAAGGGGCCAGGCCCCCAGCCCCCTAGCCACCCCCTCAAGGGCTGCCCGACGTAACAACAATGGTCCTGGCTGTAGAACTTGTTTCCGTAGAAATAGAAAATCTTGCTGGTTGCGTTGATATCCCAAAAGAGGCAAAAGCAATTGTTGTAATTGCTGGGAGGCATCGGGCCCAAGGGCATTACGAAGCAATTGAGCAGCGGCTGAACTGCGCTGATAACCAACCAAATCAGTGCAACTAATTAATTCAGCCTTTTGAAAATCTTGCTTGTCATCTGTTAGTTGAGCCAACCAAAGGGCGAATACTTCAAAGGCTTGGCTCTGGTTAAGTTTTGGCAGCATTGCTGCTAATTCATGGCGAAGCAAGGGCTGTTCACCTGCTTGGAGCTGTTGAAACCATTGCTGGGTTGTTAGCTCCTGGGAAAATTCCAGGCCGATGATTCAACCTCGCAAAACAGCGCCAAATTTCTCAACCAAAAGGGGCTTCAACTGATCTGCCAACTCAGTTAATGGAATCGCCTTGCCATAGAGCTCTGCCAGCTTTGGTGAGGCCCCCAAATCACCGCCTAGATAAACCTTAACTGCTTCTACCATTTCACCATTGTGCTTTGTTTTAGCGCCCATAAAACCGAGCTCACCCATGTAAGGCTGGCCGCAAGCATTGGCGCAGCCAGTCCAGTGGCTGCGTAGGGGGCGCTCTAACTGCAAAGTTAGCTCCAACTGTTCAAGTACTTTTTGAGCAGTTGATTTTGTTGGGATCATTGCAAAACTGCAATACTTGCTACCTGTGCAACTCACCGCCTCCGCCTGCAGRKGGCTGGGCTTGGGGCTAAAACGTAGTAATAGCGGTTCAGCAAGGAGCTGATCAAGTTTTTCATTGGGAATATTGGCTATCAATAAATTTTGCGCTTCTGTGAGGCGTATTTCTGAATTGCCGTAGGTGCGCGCCAAACGCGAAAGTTCAAACATTGAATCGGCATCAAGCCTACCCATGGGCACATGCAAGCCAAGCCAATGGAAATCCTTTTGAGCTTGCTGATTTACACCAAGGCAAGACCGGGGTGGTTGATCAACTAAATGACTGCCATCATGAACATGCACAGGTTGACCGTAGGCATCTAACAACTGCTGCCGATAAATATCAAACCCAAGCTGATCAATTAAATACATTAAGCGGCTTTTGTTTCGGGCCATGCGGTTACCATTTTCCTGGTAATGAAGCAACACAGCAAGGCTAAAACCAGCTAATTGCTCAGGCCGCAGCCACAGGCCAAGGGGTTTAGCTAGTTCATTGCGCTGGGCGGAAAAGAAACCACCAACCATAACGGTGAAACCCAATTCACCGGCATAAATAGAAGGCAGATAAGCAAGGTCGTTATGCAAAAGAAAACTATCTGCTGCACCGCCAACGGCCACATTGAACTTGCGGGGCAAATTACGCGGTCCATCAATTCCAAGTAACTCAGCCTGGATGGCATCCACCAATGGGCGGGTATCAATGAATTCATCGGGGTCGATGCCTGCAAGGGGGTTGCCTGTGATGTTGCGGGGATTGTCGTGGCCCGATTGTTTACTGGTTAGCCCCACTGTCTGCAACTGAGTCAAAAGCGGCTGCATATCTTCAAGCAAAAGACCGCGCAATTGCAAATTCTGACGAGTAGTTATATCAGCGCTTCCATGTTCACCACAACGATCTATGGCCTCGGCTAAAAGTTCAAGCTGGTGGCTATTAATAACGCCATTGGGTAAGCGTAGGCGCAACATGAATCGCCCTGGGGTTACGGGTCTAAAGAAGATCCCCAACCATTTCAAACGAATAGTTAGATCAGCTTCATCCAATTGCTGCCAGCCGGCATGGGCGAGTTGATCTAACTCAGCTTCAAGTTCCAAGCCACAACGCTCAGCCTTTGCCTGCTCAATTTTGCTTAATGCAGCAGCTGGCATGGCATTAATAAATCAACCTTGCCACTTTCTCTAGGAGTGCCCACCCGCTATGTGCCTTTTACTACCGAATCGCCAACGCTTTGAATAGTGGCTAGTTTCACAAACCCTGTTGACCCTGGCTTCCAACCGCGGCTCCAGCCTCAACCCTGCCCAGCAGCGCTTTCGGGAATTGCTTGGCAAGGTGGGCAGCGGTGAGCACACCAGCAGTGGCCTAAGCCTTAGCGAAGCGGAAGAAGCCATGGACGCCATGCTWGATGGCGTTGCAACTGATGCTCAATTAGGAGCATTTCTGATCGCCCACCGCATACGCAGGCCTGAACCCCAGGAGCTGGCCGGGATGCTGCGCAGCTATCGCCGCCAAGGACCTGTGCTCAGCAGCCCTGGCCGCCGCGCCATTTGCTTTGRAGTGCCCTACGACGGTCGCAACCGCACTGCACCGCTGCTGCCCCTAACTGCCATTGGGCTTGTAGCTGCCGGTGAAACGGTGGTATTGAGCGGCGGCAACCCCATGCCGGTGAAATGGGGAATAACGCTGGCAGAGCTAATGAATTGCCTTGGGCTCCCCTGGGGGAACCTAAAGCTTGAACAGGTGCAGCGATTGCTTCTTGAAGAAGGAATAGCCCTATGCCATCAACCCAATTTATTTCCAGCGGCAGAAAAGCTCACACCAATTCGCGACCAAATAGGCAAAAGGCCACCACTGGCAAGCCTCGAGCTGATCTGGACACCTCACCAAGGCAAACACCTTTTAATAACTGGCTATGTGCATCCACCAACGGAAGCAAGGGCGATAGCAGCTTTGTCTTTGGTGCAGGAAGATGATGTGGTTACGGTGAAAGGTCTGGAGGGATCAACGGATTTATCCCTTGGCCGAGCCTGCATCACTAGCCGTTCATACCAAGGCAAGCAGCAACGCCTGATCCTGCACCCGCGGGACCATGGATTTAAGGGAGCTGATCCAGCTTTYACCGATATGGAAACCTGGGCGGAGCAAGCAATTACGGCTCTCGGAGGCAGTGGTCCTATGGCAGAGGCACTGCTTTGGAACCTCGGAGCAATGCTTTGGATCAGCGATAACCAGAAGGATTTAAACAGCGGCATTAAAAAAGCAAAGGAACTGCTCGAAAGCGGAGCGTTATTAAAACGCTTGGGGCAAATCCAAAAAGCTCTAACAGCTGTTCAACTATGAAAAAAACGGACCGCCATTGCCGCATTTTCAAATTTGAAGCTGAATTCAGCGATAACTTGCGCTGCATACCGATGGCAGTGCGGCGCAAACTTGATTTATGTGGCCGCAAGCTTCGCCTGCAGCACTGGCTTGAACTGGGAGACGAGCAAAAAATGGAATTGCTGAACTGGGGCGATAGCGAGCTGGAGCTCCACAAGCTCGCTGATCGGCTGAAGGAATCCTGCAACGAAATAAACAGGGCAATCCAGGAGGAATGGCAGCAAATAGACCGAGTACCTGGTTTGATCGAAGAGGCATGCCTAGCTTCTAAGCAGCCGGTGCCAAACCTGCGGCAATGGCAACAGCTTGATGAACTTGAGAGATTTGCACTGCTGAAGCTTTGCAGCCCAGGCCATAGTCATAGCAACAGTAAAAGCCGGGGGAATCTGCCCCTCGCCCTCGGCGAATTCCTCGAAAACAAAATTACCTAGGTGATCGGTAGCGAATCACACAATTTGGCGCCCTGCAACGTGGTGTTCTTATGGGGCGGTCAGCAGTTGCGCCGCCCAAAACACCCGGCTGCAGTTTTCCAGACTCCGGGCTCAAACCACATTTACCATTGCCATGGGTTATTTCACCCGCCGTTATTTCGTAGTTTCTACAGCTACTTCAGCAATTTCACTGTTGCTTTCGCCTCTGGTTGCGATCGCCGCACCGGGTAAACCTGAAACCACAGAAGTTGAATTGGGCTTCATTGCGCTAACGGATTCAGCTCCATTGATAATTGCCAAAGAGAAGGGTTTCTTTAATAAACAAGGAATGACCGGCGTTGAGCTGAAAAAACAAACATCATGGGCTGTTACACGGGATAACCTTGAACTGGGTGGTTCCAGAGGTGGTATCGACGGCGCTCACATCCTTACCCCAATGCCCTATCTGCTTTCAACAGGAGCAATAACCAAAAGCAAGCAACCCTTACCTATGCTGATTTTGGCAAGGCTAAATACCCAAGGGCAGGCAATCTCYRGCTCWAAAGAATTTCTAGATGAGAAACTAAAAGTRAAGGCWCCCAATCTAATTGAAACTGTAGAYAAGAAAAATAAAACTGGCGATAAATTTAAAGCAGCGGTTACATTTCCAGGCGGYACCCAYGATCTRTGGATGCGCTATTGGATGGCAGCCAATGGAGTAGATCCCGATAAAAATGCCGATCTTGTGGTAATTCCTCCACCGCAAATGGTTGCAAATATGCAGAGTGGCACTATGGATGTATTTTGTGTTGGTGAGCCATGGAATGAAAGACTAGTTAATAAAAAACTAGGCTACACAATTACGCAAACAGGTGAGATTTGGAA
>NZ_PXVC01000082.1:4512-12733 GCF_003011125.1 Synechococcus lacustris str. Tous
CTACACAATTACGCAAACAGGTGAGATTTGGAAAGAGCATCCAGAAAAAGCATTCACAATGAGAGCTGATTGGGTAAAGAAAAATCCAAACGCAAGCTTACGCTTGTTAATGGCTGTGCAACAAGCACAAAAATGGGCAGATAATCCAGCAAACGCAAAAGAATTAGCTGAGATTCTTTCGGAAGATAAGTATGTGAAAGCTAGCGTTGATGATTTACTGCCACGCCTGCAAGGAACCGTTGATTATGGTGATGGTCGCAAAGTAACAAATAGCCCATTCAAAATGTATTTCTGGAATAATAACGCCTCCTTTCCCTACAAAAGCCATGACGCCTGGTTTATTACCGAAAATATTCGCTGGGGGTATCTACCAAAAAATACAAATACCAATGCCCTTGTAAAACAAGTAAACCGTGCCGATCTATGGCGGGCTGCTGCAAAAGCAAATGGTTATGGCACAGGCCCAGCTAGTGATTCAAGGGGAGTGGAAGTGTTCTTTGATGGCGTAAAATTCAACCCAGCCAATCCACAAGCCTATTTAAATAGCTTAAAAATAAAGGCGCTTAAATAAGAGTTAATTGATAAAATATCAAGCCAAATAACAAAATAATTAAAAACCATCAGAGCACTACCAATGGTCTCCGCCTCAATCAAAGCAAAGAAGCCTAGATCTTCACAACTAAAATGGCTTAACAGCCCAATCATCAAACAGATCAAAGCTCCAGTGTTATGTATCGGCGGAGTTCTATTGATATGGCAACTTTCATGCAGCCTGAGTAATAGCGATTTTCCAGGGCCAATCCAAGTAATAACACAAACTTGGAATCCCTATATAGTGAATCCTTTTTATGATGATGGCGGCACAGCAAAAGGCTTGGGTTGGCAAATATTAATATCGCTCCAAAGGGTGGCTTTAGGGTATAGCCTAGCGGCAATATTAGGTATTGCAGCCGGTTTAGCACTGGGTTTGAATAGTTTTATTAGGCGAGGCTTTGATCCGATTATTCAGGTGCTCCGCACGGTACCACCCTTGGCATGGCTACCGATTTCACTGCTGTTATTTCAACAGGCTGATGCAGCGGCAATATTTGTTATCTTTATTACGGCAATATGGCCAATTGTTATCAACACTGCAATGGGAATTAGAGAAATACCCCAAGATTATCGCAATGTTGCAAGGGTTTTACGGCTTAGGAAACGCAGCTTTTTGTGGGATATAGTTATACCTGCCACTGCACCATATGTATTTACTGGATTGCGCATATCAATCGGTCTTGCCTGGCTTGCAATTGTTGCAGCAGAAATGCTTAAAGCCGATGGCGGCATTGGTTTCTTTATATGGGATGCATATAACGCTGGTGGGGATTCAAGCACAAGTCAGATTATATTAGCAATCCTATATGTAGGAGTGGTGGGCTTAATCCTTGATCGAGGTGTTGCCTGGGTAGGCGAACGGGTAGGTGGTCCCCAAAGATAAATCAATGAGTTCTCCATTAATAAAGAACAAGCTTTTTAAAATTCCGAATCATTTGGAGGTATAGCAATGGCAAGTTTTCTACAACTTGATTCGGTTGAACAGCAGTTCACCAGGAGCGATGGCACAAGTTTCCAAGCATTAAGCACAATCAACCTAACGGTTGAAAAGGGGGAATTTATTTCGCTTGTAGGCCATTCTGGCTGTGGCAAATCAACACTATTAAATATACTTGCAGGCCTAAACAAGCCGAGCAAAGGTGGAGTAATTCTTGAAGGTCGTGAGGTAATTGAACCCGGCCCCGATCGAATGGTAGTTTTTCAGAACTATTCACTCTTGCCTTGGCGAAGTGTGCGGGCGAATGTAGCTTTAGCCCTTAGGGAAGTTAAAAGGAACCTGAGCCCTCAGCAAAGGCATGAACGTACGGAAGCTGCCCTTGCAATGGTTAACTTGGAATCGGTTGCTGATCGTATGCCAGGGGTGCTGTCTGGGGGCATGCGCCAAAGGGTTGCCATCGCAAGGGCCCTTGCATTAGAGCCAAAGTTACTTTTGCTTGATGAACCTTTTGGCGCCTTGGATGCCCTCACCCGCGGCCATCTGCAAGAGCAGTTAATGCAGCTCTGCCAAAACGCAAATATCACCACCGTAATGGTTACCCATTCCGTAGATGAAGCCTTGTTATTAAGTGATCGAGTTGTATTACTAACCAATGGTCCCAAAGCCCATGTGGGACGAATTGTTGCCGTGCCATTTGAGCGCCCCCGCTGCCGCAAAGGAGTTCTAAAAGATCCTAATTACTACTTGCTTCGTAATCAACTACTCGAATTCCTTCAAGACCAGCGCAAAATTTCTAAACGCAAAATCAGCCAACAAGCAAGCCCAACACCAATCAAGCTTGGCTATTTGCCGGGCTTGGATGCAGCAACAATGCTGGTAGCAAGAGAGCAGAAGCTCTTTGAAAAGCAGGGCCTTGAGGTAGAGCTATTGCGCTGTCAAAGTTGGGGCGAAATTGACGACATGTTGCGTTTAGAACGGCTTGATGGAGCCGCTTTAAGCGCTGCCCAACCACTCTCTATGGCCGCTGGCGCCGGGGCAGTATCAAGTACGCCACTGCCTATGGTTGTTACGCAAACCCTTAGCCGCAATGGCAATGCCCTTGTGATAGCTGAGCGATTATCAATTGATAGCAGCGATGCTCTATTGGAGTTATTGCATAAAGGAACTGAACTGCGAGTGGGGGTTCCGGATCGATTGTCAATGGCCGAATTGCTATTTCGCCATTGGCTAGCGCGCCATGGCATTGATCCAGAACAAATCTGCTGGCAAAGGCGCTCTCCATTAAATCTGCTTACCGCCATGGAAGGAGGCTTAATTGATGCATTTGCGGCCGGCAAATTAAGGGCTTGTATTGCCAAATATCGAAAAACAGGATTGGTTGTGCTCACCGATGCAGAAATTTGGCCAAACCATGCGGAAAAAGTACTCGCTTTGCGGGAAGCCTGGGTAGATCACAACCACAACAGGGCAGTGGCCCTAAGTGCGGCGCTGCTTGAAGCAGCTGCCTACTGCGACACATCAGAAAACCGCAATCAAATTTTGGAAAYACTTAGTGCACCTGAAGCATTTGGAGTTCACTTACTCGAGCCCATGCAAGCAGGTTTATTAAGTGATGAATTGGCTCCCAGCCTCAACCAAGCCACTTCACTATTGCGCTTCAATCGTTTCTTTCTAGGCCAGGCCTGCTACCCAGATCCGGCCGAGGGGCTATGGGTACTAACCCAACTAGCCCGCTGGGATATGGCCAATTTCCCAAGCCATAGGCAAGAATTGCTTGATCGGGTGTATGCGAGAAAAATATTTTTAGAAGCATGCGAAAAAGTTTCCATTCACGACCAAGAACCCACCCAAAGAACCTATGAACTCAGCGATGGCGAAATTTTCTCAATCGATAATCCCGAACAATATTGCGCCTCCCTTCCCTTCTCAGCGATCAGAGCCTAAATCAATGAACACATCAATTCAAGGCAACACTGCATCAATCACTTCAACAAAAAGCCAAGGCAGACTAGTTGAGTTCCGCAATTTAGCAAAAACTTTTAGTTCGGAGAATGGCAACATTGAAGTTCTGAAAAACGTAAACCTTACAGTGCAAGCAGGGGAGTTTATCTGTGTGATTGGTCATTCAGGCTGCGGCAAGAGCACCCTATTAAACACATTATCTGGCTTTGAAAAACCAAGTTCTGGCGAGGTTTTGGTAGGGGGAGAAGCGGTGGAGAGTCCGGGGCCAGACCGCATGGTGGTGTTTCAAAACTATGCCCTACTGCCTTGGAAAACAGCACTAAATAATGTTGCTCTGGGGCTTTATGCCACCAGGGAAACCGAACAGAAAAAGGAATTGCTTAAAGAAGCACAAGAAATGCTTGAAACAGTGGGGCTTGGTGAAGCTTTTAATCGCCACCCGGGGGAATTAAGTGGTGGCATGCGCCAAAGGGTAGCCATCGCCCGGGCGATGGCAATAAAGCCACCGGTTTTGATAATGGATGAGCCCTTTGGTGCCCTTGATCCAATAACAAAAGAGGAATTACAAGAGGAATTACTTRCCCTGTGGCGGCARCAACGCTGTACGGTTTTGATGATTACCCATGATATTGATGAAGCTTTATTTCTTGCAGATCGAGTTGTGATGCTAACCAACGGCCCCGCCGCAACCATCGGTGAAATACTTGAAATCCCTTTTAGCCGCCCCCGGGATCGCGAATTATTACTACATGATGATCGCTATGGCGAACTACGAAATAGGGCCCTAGATTTTTTATATGAAGGCGTAAATTTATTTAAGAGCTAATATTTTTACAGCCGCAGCCTTTAGTTCGGGTTGTTTTGAGTGGGGGCATGCCAATTCATGCATAAGCCGATTTGCCTCACAGGGGTTCGGTTGAGCAGCACCCCAGTGCAATGGCAAGAACACAGTGCCTGGCCGAATCCTTGCCGTTATCTGCACCTTCACAGTTATCTGCCCCCGTCGCGATGATACTTGAACCCAACTACCATCAACCACCCCAGCTTGCTCTGCATCCTTAGGATTCAACTCGAGTAAAGCCTCCGGATGTTGTTGCATCAAACGGGGCACCAAACCAGTGCGAGTTAATGTATGCCAATGGCCAAGATATCTACCAACTGTGAGAATCAATGGGTAACTATTGCAAGGCGGTTCCCCTAGGCCAAAGGGTGTATCCCACAACAARCGTGCCTTTCCTGTAGCCGTTGCAAATTTCCCATCGGCATAAAGTCTTTCCAAGCCACCACCTGGTGCTGTTCCCAGGGGAAACGGCCACTGCTGCGGACCAAATTCTGCCAATAGGCCGTGAGTTATCCCAGATAAATCACACAATCTACCAGCGGTAATTGCCGCAAATTCGTCAAATACTTCACTGCTGTTGGCATAACTAAAAGCAGCTGTAAATCCCAAACGTTTGCCTAACTCAGCAAAGATAAGCCAATCAGCCATTGCCTGCCCCGGAGGCTGCCTAAATGCTTGGCATAGGGTGAGCCTTCGCTCCGAATTAGTCATTACCCCCTCCTTTTCACTCCATTGGGCAGCGGGCAGGATGAGATGGGCGAACTCAGCTGTTTCCGTACCCCCATAGGCTTCACTTAACACCACAAAGTCGCAGTTCCTAAGCGCCGCTCGCACGCGATCTAAAGAGGGCAAACTAACTAATGGATTGGTGGCTGCCACCCACCAAAGCCCCAATTCACCACGCTCCATTGCCTCAACCTGTTGCCACACATGGCGGCCAGGCTGAGCTGATATCGCCCCTGAAGTTAATCCCCAGTGCCTTTCCAAACTGGCGCGATCTTGCTCATTTGAAACTGCGCGATAACCGGGCAATAAATGACTCAGGCCTCCCGCTTCCCTACCTCCCATTGCATTCGGTTGACCGGTAAGCGAGAAAGGCCCTGCCCCCAAACGGCCGATTTGGCCAGTTAGCAAATGCAAATTCACGATTGCACTAACCGTTGCGCTGCCATCAACACTTTGATTCACCCCCATCGACCAAGCACTTAAAACAGCAGCACTTSTGCCCCATAATTCAGCCAACTTACCTAAATCTGCCTCACAAATTCCGCAAAGATCAGCAACCCGTTTGGGGGTCCAATGTGGCAAATGTTTGCTAAATTCGCTGTAACCCTCCGTTGCTAATTCAATAAAACCTTTATCAAGCCAATCCTTTTGCACTAATATGTGGGCTATCCCATGCAATAGGGCTAGATCACTACCGGGTTTAATCGCTAAATGTAGATCAGCAGCAATTGCAGTGGCGGTGCAACGGGGATCCACAACAACGATCTTTAAACCATCTGGATCACGGCGCTTACGCTTCAACAAGCGTTGCCATAACACCGGATGACAATCAGCAGTATTAGTGCCAATCAATAACACTAAATTAGCGTGATCTAAGTCGTTATAACAACATGGAGGGCCGTCGGAACCTAGGCTGCGGCTGTAACCTGCCACGGCTGAACTCATGCATAGCCGAGAATTTGCATCAAAGTGATTGCAGCCTAAATAACCTTTAAATAGTTTCTGGGCTAGGTAATAGTCTTCGGTTAAAAATTGACCCGAGCCATAAACCGCCAAACCATCGGCACCCCATTTTTCCAGCACCACTTTGATGCGTTGCACAAGCAATTCAAATGCCTGCTCCCAGCTGATCGCCTGCAAAGGCTGATCCAACTGCGCTCGCCATAGGGGCTGAGTAAGCCGATTTTGATCAAGGGTTGCCGCAACAGTGGCACCTTTTATGCATACTTGCCCCAGTGATGAGGGGTGGCTGCGGTCGCCGCGGACAGACCATTGAGGAGATATTGAACCAACTTTTGGCGCCAATAGTTCTAGGCCACAACCAACGCCGCAATAGGGGCATTGGGCTTGAGCTTTGCTAATCACCACTTACGATAGGGCAAGAATTTACCATTCATAGTTACCACTACCCGATCACCATTGGAATCTTCTAAACGATTTACAGTGAGGCTAAAATCAATAGCAGACATAATCCCATCCCCAAACTTTTCTTGAATTACATCTTTCAATGGCATGCCATAAACTTGCATAATTTCGTAGAAACGATAGAGCAACGGGTCGGTGGGAATTACCGGATCTAGTCCACCCTTAACAGGAAAAGCCATAAGTTCGCAACTCATTTCAATTGAATTATCGTTTTTATCTAAACCCAAAGCTTCAAGTAATGCTTTTGCCTCCTGCTCAGATGCAGTTGCCTGGCCATAGATCAAGCTTGCTACCCACACCTCATCAACACCTAACATTTCGCCTAAATCAGCAAAACTTAAGCCAAGATTGCGTTTAGCCGCCAGCAAAGTAACCGTGAGCTGGGTTTGGGCCATGGCACASCAGAGATGAATCGAATTAACCCTATGAATTCGGAAGAGCTATCCCGGCAGCCGTTGCTACAAAATCCACCCCTGCGTTGCTGCCTACTGAGCGGAGGCAGCAGCCGTCGCATGGGGCAAGACAAGGCCCTATTGGCTCACCCTGAGGGAGGCACTTGGTTGGAGCGCAGCCTGAAACTGCTCGCTCAATTGCAGGCGCCAATCACATTGTTCAGTTGTCATCAAGCCCACCTGGAAATGGGCTCAACTATGGAGCTGGTAACTGCAATTCCAGAAGATCCCCCCTGGGAGGGCCCCCTGTTAGCTCTACATCGGTTGATGCAGATCCACCCGGAGCAAACGCTGCTGCTGTGCCCCGTAGACATGCCTTACCTAACCTTCGGGGCGATCAACAGCTTGCTAGAGGAAGCTAAGCCAAAGCCAAATTCACTTGTTTTGGCCCATGATGGTCAACAACTGCAACCCCTCCTTGGCGTTTATCCGAGCAACGCTGCCATTAGCAAGAACCTAAACCAAACCATAAATACTGGTGAACGCAGCCTTATGGCCTGGCTAAAACAATTATCTAAACTAGTTGTGCTGCTCGATGCAAAGGCAATTCGCAATATCAACTATTCATCAGAAAATCACAACCTATTATGAATCCTGGCAATTACACCAAATCATGAGTGGCGTTGCACAATCGCTACCGCTAATTTTCGGCCTGGAGCACAGGTTAAGGCCAAGGATTTGACCCTATGACCCAATTAGACCAACATTGCAGACCGATTGGAGTTTTACGACTATCCCTTACGGCCCTTTGCAACCTTGCTTGTCCCTACTGCCTTCCAGATAGCAAAGAGCCATTGGGTTTAATCAATCTTGAGCAGCGCTTAAAAATAGTGAAAGCTGCCGTTGAACTTGGTGTTCACAGCTTGCGGCTAACGGGCGGTGAGCCACTGTTAAATCCAGACCTTGAGGAACTGATAACCGCAATCAATCCACTACGAAATCAAGGCTTGAGCGACATAGCGCTAACTAGCAACGGATTCCTACTAAATGGCGAGCGGGCCCATCGCCTGCGCAAGGCAGGATTAAATCGGATCAGCCTTAGCCTTGATGGAACCACAGCAGATTCAGTGGCTCGCATGGCTGGGATTAAACATGGCGAATTACATCTGGCCCAGGTGTTGGCAGCCATTGGCCATGCCCGTTCAGCAGGCTTTGATCCAGCCAAAGGTGACCTAAAACTAAATGCTGTAATTGAAAAGGGAAAAAATGACAACCAATTGCTACCCCTGGCAGAATTAGCAAGAAACGAAGGTATTGAACTACGTCTTATTGAATACATGGATG
>NZ_PXVC01000083.1 GCF_003011125.1 Synechococcus lacustris str. Tous
GTAGAAGCCGTCACCACCATGCTCGGCATCGGGCCAAAAAGTTTGCTCGGTTTCAAGCAATTGCCACTGGGGCTGCYCCTGCAAAAACTGTTGTATTTGCCCCTGGTTTTCAGCCGGATGCAGGGTGCAAGTGGCATATACCAAGCGGCCACCTGGTGCCAGGAGTTTTGCGCCTTGCTGCAGCATTTGGCGTTGTAATTCAACCAATTCCGCCAACATTTCAGCTTTTAAACTCCAGCGGGCATCGGCATGGCGGCCAAGGGTACCCAAGCCGGAGCAGGGCACATCCAACAACACGCGATCAAATAACTGCCCCTGCTGCTCCAATTGATCAAGGGCAACGGCATCCGCCACTTCAGTGCGAATAGAGCGCAAACCAAGCCGCTGGGCATTTTCCCGCAAGCGCTCCAAACGCACAGCAGAGCGATCAATGGCTAACACTTCGCCTTTATCGGCCATCAATTCAGCGAGATGGGTTGTTTTACCGCCTGGAGCAGCGCAGGCATCCAACACTCTTTGGCCTGGCTTGGGATCTAAAAGCGGCGCAATCGTTTGAGCAGCRCGATCTTGAACGCACCAAAGGCCCTCCCGATAGCCAGGCAGTTCATTGAGGGGGCCAGGGCGTTGCAGCAGGGTGAGGCCGAAAGCTTGATTCGGCAATGGTGCAGCCAGCACACCCACCTGGGCAAAGGCTGCCAACACCTCATCCACAGTGCTGCGCAACGCATTTACCCTTAAATCAAGGCTTGGGGTGAGATTGCTTGCCTTGGCTAGGTTTTGGGTGCGTTCCGCGCCGATGCAACCCCAAAGTTCCTGCACTAACCAATCAGGCCAGGATTGCTCAAGCGCTAAGCGGGCTTGGGGATCTTCAGGCAGGGGTAATTGTTCGCCAGCGGCAATCGCCCGGGCAGCACTGCGCAGCAATCCATTCACCACAGGCGCTAGGGAAGCCAACCGTTCTTTTTTTGCTAGCTCCACCGCCGTACTCACCGCAGCTGATGCTGGTACGCGATCCATCGCTAATAGCTGCTGCAAACCCACATGCAGCAACCAGCGCAACCGGGGCGGCTGCCGCTGGGCAGGCACCTTGCCAAAGCGATCGATCCAGCCATCCAAACGGCGGCGCATCCGAATCGCGCCGTAACTGATCTCAGTTGCCATTGCCCGATCAAGGGCAGGCATTGGTTGGCGCTTGAATTCCCTATCAAGGGCTAGATCGGCATAGGCGCCATCACCCACTGCCTCCAGCACCCGCCACGCCACCAACCTGGGTAGCAAACCGATGGGGGTGGGATCAGCAACCAAATTTTTATGCCTTGGCAAACTGCATTAAAGGCGCCGGTGAATACGCTGCAGCAACCGCAAGCTGCTGGCCGATGCCCCTTTTGCCCAAACGCTTTGAGCGATTACAAACAGTGCTCAACGGCCGCATGGCAAATCTCACGGTGCTGCTGGAAGGGGTAGAGAAACCCCACAACCTTTCGGCGATCCTGCGTAGCTGTGATGCTGTGGGAGTGCTTGAAGCCCATGTGGTGAGCCTTAAGGGGCGGGTGCGMACCTTTAACAGCACCGCCCAAGGCAGTCAAAAATGGGTGCCCCTGCAAAACCACAACTCGATCGAAACCGCCTGCAATCAATTGCATCAACAGGGTTTTCGTATTTTTGGCACCCATTTAGGGGTAACAGCAATCGACTATCGCCAATGCGATTTCACCGGTCCYACGGCCTTTCTGTTRGGTGCTGAGAAATGGGGCCTCAGCGAGGCAGCCACCGCAGGGGTAGATCAAGCCCTATTCATTCCCATGGCGGGAATGGTGCAGTCTTTAAATGTGAGCGTTGCAGCGGCAATATTGCTATTTGAAGCCCTGCGGCAAAGGGAACTAGCGGGGTTGATCCCAAGGGATGGAGAAGGYYTATCAGCAGAGCTATACAAAAACACTCTTTTTGAATGGGCYTATCCCCAGGTGGCGCGCTGGTGCAGGGAAACAAATAAACCCTATCCGSCCCTTAATRRKGAAGGTGAAATCCAAGAAGAAATACCGCGCACCTTRAAATTGCGCTGTTAATAATTAATTAAAAGGGYAAGAAAATATCATTGTTGCTTGCAACTTGCTGGGGTGCTTGGTTTTGGTGGGCCCTGGGCAGCTTTAAAGCAACTGCTAGSAGCGCAAAACAAAGCAATTGATGCAAGCCCCCCACGCAAAGGCTGATAACCAACAAAACAACMGCAAGGATCTTCTCAAGCACGCCCATMACCTCATCGGCATTGCGACGTCCSAGGTTCCAAAGRAGGGTGGCTATGGCCACCAGCAGCATCGAAACGAACACTGCCATGGCAGTTTCCAGATCTAATACAAATAAATCTACTCAGCTTTTGATCCAGAAGCCTGGCCGCTCACCCATGCGTCTAATCCCTCACCAAGAAAAGACAAACCAAGCACCAGCACAAACATCGCTAAACCTGGGTAGAGAGCTGTCCACCAGATGCCGGTGGGCAGCGCCGTGAGGGCTTGCTGTAGGTCTGCGCCCCATTCCGGAATTGAATCTGGCAATCCCAAGCCAAGGAAACCAAGCCCCCCCAAAACCAAAACAGCATCGGCGGCATTAAGGGTRAGCACCACGGGCACTGATGTGATCACATTGCGCAATAGGTAGTGGCGCATGATCCAATAAGGCCCWGCCCCGAGGCTCTGGGCTGCATCGATAAATAATTCCGCTTTTACAGATGCCGTTTGATTGCGCACTACTCGGAAATATTGAGGTACGTAAACCACACAAAGTGCAGCAGCGGCATTGGGCAGGCCCTTGCCAAGTAAAAATGCCAACACCACTGAAAGCAGTAAAACGGGCAGGGTGTARAGGGTGTCCATCAATAACACCAACAAGCGATCCACCAGGCCGCCGAGGTAGCCACTCAACATGCCAAGGGGCACCCCAATAGCTAATGCCACTAATAGGGCACTAAAAACCACCTGGAGCGCCACACCAGCRCCKGCCAAGGTGCGGCTGCACACATCACGGCCAAGGCGATCGGTGCCGCAAAGATGRCCCCAACTCGGCTGGGCATAAATGGGATTATCGAGGCCAATATTTGGATCCTGAAGCACACCTAAATGGATTGCTGGCCCAGCCAGCAAAGCCACAAGGCCATAAACAATCAGCACCCACACACCCACCCGGGCCATGCGCGCAGAAAGACTGCTGGGCCGCCAGGCCAAAAAATGCTGCAGGGGACTGAGAATCATCAGCCAAACCTAGCYGAACCACTGCAACAGGGCCGTTGATGGGGGCACATTAAAAATGTTGCTCCCCCCGGCATATACCGGGCGATCAAAATGATTAATGCTTTGCAAAGTGTTCGCAAAAAAGCGGCTATTAATAGGCAGCAAGGGGGTTTCACCCTGGTGGAATTAATGGTRGTAATTGTGATTGTAGGTGTACTAAGTGCCGTAGCCCTGCCCCAGTTCATGGGAGTTAAAGACAAGGCAAAGCTAAATACCCAAATAGCTGAATTAGCTGGTTTAGCCAGGGAGTGTTCCTCTGCAATTATTGCTGAAGGCCCCTACCCATCGGCCAACTCTGGCACCACTAACACCGGGCTCACAATTTCCGGCAATTGCAATGGCGGCGATGGGGCAAGCGCACCAASTGCAGATGTGAATTACACCACAAGCAGCGCCAGCATTAGCGGTGCGAAATGCGGYTCCCTATCAATTACGTCTGGCAAGAAATGCCAAGCAACTGTTGCATCTAGCAGTGGCGCTATTTCCTATTCAGAAATCTAATCAAMAAGCYCTTTACTAAATACTGCTTAATTCAACTAATTCACCACYAGGGAAACTTATCCCTGGTGGTTTTTTATGGATATTTTTTCTAATGGGGAGGGCAAGCTACTCAGATAGCACTGCACTGGCATCAGCTTTWAGCSTTTGAGTATCAAACCGTTGCCTTAATTGCCATTGCACGGTGCCACTTATGGGCTCCATGCATGCAGCCAAAGGCAAGGAAGCCGTTGCACCAATTGCCACTGCTTGGGGTAAATCGCAGCCACTCCAGCTACCAGGGGCAGGATCTAAACCATCAATTACCACACGATTTTGAAAAGCTGCCGCACCATTAATTGAGCCATCACTGCGAAAGGCGCGGCCGCAACGCATCAACACCCAACCCCGCCAAATCGGCTCACTTGATTTACCAACGCTGTAGGTGGTGAGCTTTCCATCGGGGTTGCTGATCTGCAAAACCGCTTTGCGGCCTGCCAATCCACAAGACAAATTCATACCGCTAGCTTCAGGATCAATGGCAACCGCGTTACCCCGCTCCAGATCAGCGCGAATCAATGCATTGGCGCGGCCAAGGGCCTGGCGTTCCCGCATGCCACGGCTTAAACGAACACCTAAGGCACCCTCACCAAATAATGAATTCATCACAATTACAACTACAACCAAACCAAGGCCACTAGCTAATAACAATTCCAACAAAGAAAAACCAGCCCTGGGGCTGCTGCAATGGCGCTTATTAATTAAGCCCAAACTAATCATATCAAACTACGCATCTGGTAGGCAGCTACCCTTGGCGTAATTACCAACACGGGTAATACCCAATGGCAAACTAATCACTAAACAACGGCTCAAACCACTGGAAGAATGCTTCAAAATTACAGTGCCCCCKCCTAATACCAAACCATTAGCTGTAAAAACCAAGGGACTGCTGAAATTATTACTTAGCTGAAAGCGCGCGCTTTTGCTTACATCAAATAATTCAACCTCTGCCTGATCGCAACTAGCTAAATCGCCCAGAGCTGGTGCTTGCCACCCCCGCCCCCCCAATTGCAATGCACAGGGTTTGCCTTGCTGTTCCGCCTGGTTGCGGGCCCGTTCAAGGCCAAGCCATAGTTCCCGGCTAGCACTTTCTAGTTCTTGGCGCGCTAATGGCCCTTGGGCTCCCACCAAACAAAGGCTCACAAAACCTRCGCTGATCGCAACTGAYACCAGGATTTCAGTGAGGTTCATYACTTGCAAACCCCAAGGCCTTCCAGGCTGTAAAGCCGCTCTCGCCGCTGACGCAATGGCGCTGCAGCCTCTAGGGCCACCAGCAAGCGATCACCCTGCACCTCCACCAACCGCTGCCTCGGCTGAGTGCTCAATAAGGAATCAATGAGGGGTAACGTGCCGGCCCGCTGCAATTGATCTAGCAGCTCRGTTCTTAGTTGCACCAGCTGGCTGCCATCGCTGCAATCGATTGAGCTGGCAGGGGCAAGGCGCCTCAATACCCCTTCATCCCGCTGCAATTGGCGATCCATCCAAGCCAGCAGCGCCATTTGCTTCCGCCCTTCCAGGGCAAGGCCGTTGGCGGCAGCWAACACCTGTAGGCCGGCGCCACAAAAGAGCGCCAATAAAACACTGCTTATCAGCAGCTCAGTTAAGGCGAAACCGGCCTCAGCTCGCCGCTGCTGTTTAGCTGAAACACTTTGCTGCGCATAGGTTTGCCCGTTGCTGCAAGCCGTTGMAGGCTGATTTGAGCGGGGCCATTGGGGGAGCCCTGCCATTGCTGCAAATGGAAAATGCCGGCCGCCAGCTTTTGATCGGCWGGTGTGGCGCCTTGGCGGGCTAATGCGRCAAAAAGCATGGCTGCCGTAAGGAAGCAGTCGTTTAATTGCCCCTCTTGCCAAAGCCTTGCGCCCCGTGCCCTGGATTGCAGCGCCATCGCCTGCAAAGACAGGCCACTGCCCAATAACAACAGCCCCAACATMAACACCAAAGGCAGAGCAAATCCAGCGYTGGCAACGTTGCAGCGCCTGTTGTGCACCCCTGCCCGCCACATGTGAAACCCCAAMTGATAGGRCCAGCATTCCACCGAAGGAGCAAAGCTTGCACTACAAACTGCTCAMTACTTGCTATKRGAACTCGWTGTTTACTGATTSAGCTTTAGCACTGCCATAAATGCTTCCTGCGGAACATCTACCTTGCCCATCGCCTTCATCCGTTTTTTACCCTTAGCCTGCTTTTGCAATAGYTTTTTCTTGCGGGAAATATCACCGCCATAACATTTAGCAAGCACATCTTTGCGAATTGCGCTAATACTTTCACTCGCAACAATACGACTACCAATTGATGCCTGAAGGGGGATCTTAAACTGCTGGCGTGGGATTAATTCCTTGAGCTTTTCCACCAACGCCTTGCCAACATTATAGGCTTTATCGCGGTGAATAATAGTAGTTAAGGGATCGGCCTTTTCACCATTTATCAACACATCAAGCCGCACCAAAAAATTCTCTCGGTATCCAATCAAGCTATATTCCATTGAGGCATAACCCTTTGTTCTGCTTTTCATCTGATCAAAGAAATCAGTTACCACTTCTGCCAAGGGCATTTCATAGTGCAGCGCAACACGGTCAGTTGTTATGTATTTCATATCAATGAATGCACCCCGGCGTTCTTGGCATAGCTCCATSAGGGCACCGTTRTAACTATTTGGCGCATAGATTTCTAGTTTTACGTAGGGCTCTGCAATAGACGCCCTAGCCTGCGGCTCCGGCAGYGTTGCGGGRTTATCTACCATCATGATTGAGCCATCAATCATATTTACTTGATAGATAACCGAMGGCGCCGTAACAATTAGATCAAGGTCATACTCCCGTTCMAGCCGCTCCTGCACAATTTCCATATGCAACAAGCCAAGGAAACCACAACGGAAACCAAAACCCATGGCGCTGCTGGTTTCCGGTTCGAATTTCAAAGCAGCATCCGATAGTTTTAGTTTGTCTAATGCTTCCCTAAGRTCGGGATATTGATCGGCATCGGTGGGAAATAAACCGCAAAAAACCATCGGTTTTGCTTCTGTGTAACCCGGAAGCGGTTCGGAGGCGGGATTTGCAGCAAGGGTGATAGTATCGCCAACGCGGGCATCAGCAACGGCTTTAATCGAGGCAGAAAAATAACCCACTTCACCGGCATGTAGYTCTTGAACCTGCCGTTGATCGGGAGCCATTATCCCAACTTCATCTAATTCATAGGTTTTTTTACTTGCCATAAGTAAAACTTTATCTTTTTTTGCTAGGCGCCCACTGATAACGCGAAAGTAAACAATAACCCCCCTATAYGGATCATAGTAAGAGTCGAATATCAATGCGCGCAAAGGCTCTTCCACGCGATCCGCTGGGGCMGGCACACGGTCAACAATAGATTGCAAAATCTGCGGCACACCCATRCCAGTTTTTGCTGAGCAGTGGATGGCATTGGAAATATCTAAACCAATGATCTCTTCAATCTCTCTACCTATTCTTTCCGGATCGGCTCCCGGCAGATCAATCTTATTTAGCACTGGAATTATTTCTAGATCATTTTCAAGGGCTAGATAWACATTTGCCAGGGTTTGAGCCTCCACCCCTTGGCTGGCATCCACCACCAGCAGTGCRCCCTCACAGGCTTGGAGGCTGCGGCTCACYTCATAGGAGAAATCCACATGGCCGGGGGTATCAATCAGATTSAGGATGTAGTTATCACCATCAGCTGCGGTGTATTCCATGCGCGCAGCCTGCAGCTTGATCGTGATGCCCCGCTCYCGCTCCAGTTCCATGTTGTCGAGGAATTGGGCCTGCATATCGCGGGCCGCCACCGTGCCGGTTTCTTGCAGCAACCGATCGGCCAGGGTTGATTTGCCATGGTCGATATGGGCAATGATGCAGAAATTGCGGATCCGTGAAACAGGGGCGTCTGTCATATCAAGATCCTAGTAAGCAAACCGCATCTGTTTTTCAATGGCCCATTCCAAAAGCGTGGTTTGTATTCACCAGCGGCCCCTGATCGTTTTTGCTAGCCCCGGCAGGTATGTGCAAGGGCCCGGTGCCACCCATGAACTGGGTAGGGAAATGCAACGGTTGGGCCTGCAGGGGCGCGTGTTGATCATCGCCGCTGGCACCGCTAGGCGGGAATTGGCTTCGATCTGGCAAGCGGTGCTGCCCCCTGTGGGCATTGAACCAATAGTTGAAGCATTTGCTGGCGAATGCAGCAATGCCGAAATTGAACGTTTGGTTCAACTGGCCAAGCAACTCAACTGCAACGCTGTTATTGGCGCCGGCGGCGGCAAGGTTTCTGATACGGCAAGGGCCGTAGCCGATGAGCTCAATCTGCCAGTGGTGATCACCCCCACCCTTGCCAGCACCGATTCCCCCTGCAG
>NZ_PXVC01000084.1 GCF_003011125.1 Synechococcus lacustris str. Tous
GTGTTATATGCAATGCCATTTAAATAAGGTGAATCAGGGGATATTGCCTTGTTAATTAAAGCATCACCTGCAAAAGCAGCACCAAATAGTTTGCGTATAATCATTAATCCATCACCTAATGCTGTTACCTTGCCATCACGATCAACATCAAGTGAGAAAGAAAGTGGTTTCAATGATGCTGAGGTTGCCGTAAATCCATAACCGGATGCTGCTTCTGTTTCGCTGAAATTGATGAAGGTATCTTTAAGACCTGTAATTGGATCAATTGGTTTATCAAGTGATTTAAATATTAAATCTGCGAGTTTAACTGGTACTCCGGCGGTTGGAAATTGCCCTGTAAATGATGCGATATTAATTGGAATAAATAAATCTGTTGTGGCATCATTATCGCTATTTGCAGTATCTTGTTGAATGGCACCAATTTGGAAAAGATCTGCCTGTGTTTTATTGGTAACACCAGTAGTTGAATCAAAAGATAATAAAGAAGAATTAAAATGCACCTTAAAACTTAATCCAGTGGTGGATGAACCGTCACTGGTGCTGTAATTAATCGGAACAGTTAATTCCTTATTGCGTTGATAACGGATTGGTGTTGTGGCAGAAGAAAGTGATTGAACTTCTTTGATCTTTAAACTAAGTGGTGTTGAGATACTGCCAAGTTCATCAGCGGCACTGAGGTTTAAGTTAATGGAACCGCCTGTTGTTGGTGTGCCCGAAAGTGTTCTTGTAGTTGGATTAAAGGTTAACCAAGATGGCAGAGTATCACCTGTATTGGTTGTTGCAGAGAGTGTAATACTGGAATCAGGATCACTAAAAAGATCTGATTTAAGCGTATAAGAAAAAGGTGTATAACGATTAGTGCTAAGTGCTGGTATTGAACCATTTACTACAGGTGCGGCATTATGGGCAATGGATAAATCAGCACCAGTTGCGATGAMACCTATTGCTGGATCACCTTTGAGATGTAATGTGGTTCCCAAGAAGGTAGAGGTGGGTACCAGATTTAGATTGGCAAGCACTAAAGGCAGGGTGGTGCCACTACCAGGGAAGTTGCCATTAAAATCTGCATAGGAAAGAGATAGAACCTTATCGGTCTTGGGGTCACCATCGGCATTTGAGGTATCAGCAGTGATTGCATTACCCAGCAGACCAGTTTTGAATGGATCACCAGCAATAGAAACGCTTAGTTGTGTGGAATCAAAGTAAAGAGATGCTCCAACGCCAGTGAGATTTATTTCGCCTGTTGAGACGGTGTAAGAAATAGCGGAGGTGGTATTGACCCCAGAACGAATAGCAGTTTTGCTTGGAGCACTCAGACTGAGTGATTGAGTTGGCAATCCAGCAGGGGTAATGGTTGATTCTGAYGCAACACTATTAACCACCTCATTAGTGCCATAACCATCCAAATAACTGACAACACCTCTTATCTTCTTGTTTGCTTCTGCTGCTGTAAGAATATAAGTATTGTTATTATCTACTGCGTCTGTTGTGGTTAGTTGAGACCAGGTCGTGCCATCATTTGATATTTCCCAATTGTATTTAAAGGTTGGTGTATAACCTGTGAAATTATCGGCGTCCTGAATGCCAGATGCATTAATGGTGATAGTTGAACCTACTTTGGGGTCGCCAGAGATTGTTGGGGTTCCTGTGGGGATGTTATTGGGCGCGAGTTTTATTTCTGCGATTCCAATTGATACATTACCGCTGTTTCCATTCAGTGTTGTATCAAACCATTTGTATTTTTGCGCATCATTAGATTTTGATGCAAGAATAAACCCATAGTTTTCCTCTCCAGCAGAACTACTCCTTGAAGGTTCTCCAGACGCCCAATTTAAGTAAGTTGAAGTTTCACCAGATGACCAAATATATGAACCATCGTCATTGGCATCATTCATGCCAATAAACATCATATTGTCAGGTTTCTGGGGAAGAATAAAATCATACAACCACTCATTCTCCGCCCCATCATTAATAGTTACCAAGTGCCCGCCAAGTTTTACGGCATTTGCCTCTGCTTCTTCCCAGGTTGGACCTGAAACGATTACATAGGCGGAATCTCCGCGTCTGATGAAGGGGGTTTCAGTTATTCCGTAAATCTTTGATCCAGGTATTTGCTCAAGATAATAGTTGTCTCTTGCGTCATTCCATGTACCGCCTCCCTTATGTAAAAATGATCCGAAGTTCTCTCCGCCTAGCGCATTATCTGGTTGCGTAGGTGCCCAGTTTGTGTAGTTCCACGGAGAACCATCGATCCACTTCCAATTGCCCTCAGTCTTGTCATCTGTCGATCCTATCCAAAGATGATTGCCTTGATTGGCATTGTATTCACCTTGAGTTTCAACAAAAGTCTTGTTTAAGAACTGATTTTCGCTTTCCGACTGTATTGAAACCAAATGCCCACCCAGTTTCACCGAGTTCGCTTCTGCCTGTGTCCAAGAAGGACCATCGACGATTGTGTATAAGGAGTTGCCACGGATGATTGGTTTCTTGGTATCTGCTTCTATTGTTGACACAACACTATTCACTACTTCATTAGTGCCATAACCATCCAAATAACTGACAACACCTCTTAYCTTCTTGCTAGTCTCTGCTGCTGTAAGAATATAAGTATTGTTATTATCTGCCCCATCTGTTGTGGTGAGTTTAGACCAGGTGGTGCTATCAGTTGATGTTTCCCAGTTGTAATTAAATGTTGGTGTATAACCTGTGAAGTTATCGCTATCTTGGATTGTTGTTGCATCTATTGTGAGTGTAGATCCAACTTTAAGAGTTCCTGTAACTGTTGGAGTTCCTGTTGGGGTGTTATTGGGTTTGAGTTTTATTTCTGCGATTCCAAGATGCCTTGACAGGTGATTCGAGTACGCTGCAATGATTTGTTGACTCGGAAAGTCATTCCATTGTTTATTGGGTGTCCAACCAAGGTGAACAAAGTCTTCGCCCTGTGGGGAATTGCCACCTTCACTTGGTTCTCCTTGTGCCCAATTTGCATATGAGAAAGGTTCACCGCTAGACCATCTCCAATCTCCTTCTATCTGGGCATCATTTAAACCAGTCCAGTAAAATTTTGTACTTTGATTGTCTATTTGTGGATTTGCCTGAATATTGGCAAATTCATGTAACCACTCATTCTCCCCCTCATCGTTAATCGTCACCAAGTGCCCGCCAAGTTTTACGGCATTTGCTTCTGCTTCTTCCCAGGTGGGACCTGAAACGATTACATAGGCAGAATCTCCACGACGGATGAAGGGGGTTTCTGCGATTGCAAACTCCGGTCCATATCCTGATGCTTGATCACCAGACCATTCACCCAATGGATCTGAACCTCTGTAATCTGGATAGAGGTCTTTTTTGAAATTTGCTACTCCTAGTCTATCGCTACCGAGACTCACGTATGCCCCAAACGAAACTTCGGCGCCAATGCTATCGGCAAGTAACTGATATGTATTCAAATCGTCTACTTGCGCAAGCAAACCACCGACTTTGTTGGTCAGCGCAAAAAGGGCAGAGCGATAACYGTCTTTGCTGTTTTGATCCCATGACCACCAAGCAAGATTAGGGTTGGTTGGATAACCAAGTTCGCTGATYGCAGGATTTTCGTAGCGGGGATGGTCAAGATAAACAAGCGAATAAATACTTKTCCCGCGTATCACCGTCGCTGAGTTCACAGAAGACCCACCTGAGGCAATAGATTCMTGAGTGCCATAACCATCCAARTAACTRACAACMCCTCTTATCTTCTTRCTWGYYTCTGCTGCTGTRAGRATATAAGTATTGTTATTATCTGCCCCGTCTGTTGWKGTAAGTTTAGACCAGGTGGTGCCATCAGTTGATGTTTCCCAGTTATACTTTAAGGTTGGTGTATAACCTGTGAAGTTATCGCTATCTTTGATTGCTGTTGCATCTATTGTGAGTGTAGATCCAACTTTAAATGTTCCTGTAACTGTTGGAGTTCCAGTKGGGGTGTTATTGGGTGCGAGTTTTATTTCGGCGATTCCAATTGATACATTACCGCTGTTTCCATTCAGTGTTGTATCAAACCATTTGTATTTTTGCGCATCATTTGATTTTGATGCAAGAATAAACCCATAGTTTTCCTCTCCAGCAGAACTCCTCCTTGAAGGTTCTCCAGACGCCCAATTTAAGTAAGTTGAAGTTTCACCAGATGACCAAATATATGAACCATCGTCATTGGCATCATTCATGCCAATAAACATCATATTGTCAGGTTTCTGGGGAAGAATAAAATCATACAACCACTGATTTTCCTCCGCATCATTAATCGTCACCAAGTGCCCGCCGAGTTTCACGGCATTTGCTTCTGCTTCTTCCCAGGTAGGACCTGAAACGATAACATAGGCGGAATCACCACGACGGATGAAGGGGGTTTCTGCGATTCCAGGTAATGGACTCCATCCTGCTGGAATATCATTCCACTTCCCCTGTGTTGCACTAGAAGTATAAATGTGTGCATCTTCATTGCCTCCACCATCTCCACTAGGTTCACCGGGGTTCCAATTGTTGTATAGATAGTTTTGTTGACTGCTCCATTGCCAATCATTACCGCCTCTTCTTGTTAGACCTATCCATGCACCACCATGGACATCCCAACCATTCTGCCATTCATAACTCTCGTGTATAGACCGAAGAAAATCAGACTCTTGGAGAAAAAGTGTTTCCTGTACATCATTAATGGTTACCAGGTTTCCACCCAGTTTCACCGAGTTCGCTTCTGCCTGCGTCCAGGAAGGACCATCGACGATTGTGTATAAGGAGTTGCCGCGGATTACAGGTGATGGCGTTGTTGATGCCGCTGCCTCAACTATCGCAATAGAACTCTTGCTGCCGATGAGTTGAGTATGCGCAGAATCAGAATAAACAGATACCTCAAACAACTCCCCAGTATCTGAATCAACTTTTAGTGAATGCTGAATATCTAGTTTGCCATTCGTGATTACACCTGAACCGGTAAGAGCACCAGTTGCTAAGTCATCAACAGAAATACCACTAACTTTCCAGTAAGCAGTAACACCATTTGTAAGATTAGTAGTGCTACCTGCCGATAAGTTAATCGATGTTGTGAATACTCCTGCACCTTCTTTTGGAGTTGCTAAGCGGGTTATTGAGAGGTTGAGGGGGATTTCAGCAATTCCAAATAGTTCTGTGTCGGTCTGAGACGGGTGCATATTATCAAAATCAACCCAGACCCCGCTATTAATTGTAGGGGAGAAGTTGACGTCTGTTTGCGGTGCATTGATAAACGTAAATGATCCTTGTGCAGGTGTGCCAGGGTGCCAAGATGAAAATGAGTAAGATTCTCCAGTCGTCCATTCGTGTCTCGTTCCACCGTCAAAGTTCTTTAGACCGATCCATCCTTTATACCAATTCTGAATATTAAGATCTCCACTACGATTAAACTTACTGGTTATCCATGCGTTTTCCGCCTCTGATGTAATAGCAGTAAGATGACCACCCAGCAAGTTCGACTGAGACTCCGCTTCTGTCCATGTAGGTCCTGCTACGGTTAAGTAAACACTATTGCCACGGATACCTGCAGGACCTGTATATCCACTCGCTTCCGCCACCGCAGAGATGAATGCGCCCTTAGTTGGTCCATAAAGAATTTGCTGTGTCCTCTCAGCATCAGAGAATACAGAGACCTTAAACTTTTCACCAATGTCGGCATCTTGAACTAAGGAATGCTGAATATCTAATTTGCCTCCAGTGATGACACCTGAACCAGTAAGAGCACCAGTTGCCAAATCATCAGCAGTAATACCACTTACTTCCCAGTAGGCAGTAATACCATTTGCAAGATTAGTACTGCTACCTGCCGATAAGTTAATGGATGTTGTAAATACTCCTGCACCTTCTTTCACTTCACCCTGGCGTGTTATGGAGAGGGTTAGGGGGATTTCTGCATAGACACCTGTGCTTATTTCTCCAGACCTCTCATCAACCGTTGATGTGTTCATTTTTCCTACTTGCTGCGAGTACCACTGATTGGTTTTCCAGTCGCTTTCCCAGGAGTTGAAATATGTACGGGTAATCAGGAGTGCGTATGCGTTAGGTTGATCAACACCCCAAGGGAAAGGATATCCAGGTAAAAAGTTTGAATAGGTTAATGCTGATCCGTCTGGTTTTATGTAAGTGCCGTCTACATTTAGATCGCTCAGACCTGTTACTACTTCGCTAAAAAATACCCCTATATTTTGCGATATGAAATCTTGTTCTTGTTGATTGTCTACTGAAAGTAGGTATCCTCCTTCCTTCTTTGCTTTTTCTGAGGCAGTGTGCCAGTCCTCATTGGAAAGATAAATTCTGTAGTACAGCGAGTTACCATTCAGGATTGACTGTGGCGCTACTCCTGTTGCCATAAAACCCAAATCCTCAAGAAACGGCAGAGAAGCGGCGCGTACCAGGAGGCAGAACGCCTTTGGTATCTGTATCTCTTTATATTGTATTCGTTTTTAGGCATTTCGTCAGGTTCTTGCAGATATCGCATAAACAAGTAAAGGCAAAGGTTTTCAGCGTTTTATTGCAGCGCACTAGGTATTTTTCTTAATCCTTGCTGGCATTTACCCCCATAACTCCAACCCAGGACCTGCCAGCAGGTGCCTTTGATGTTGATTCCAGTGGTTCTGATGCCACTGCTGAGTAGTGGAGCAGATCACCATCAGCAGTTGGGATCGTCAAACGCCCTGTTACTACAACAGCAGCACCAACTAATCCAAGCGGGTTTGTATGTTCACAAATGTAGTTTGGATCTATCTAAACAGGACGCATCACATCAATATTAGCGGCAACGGCAGCAAAGTTTGCGGGAGTACCAAAGTATGGTGAATCAGGACTGATTGCTTTATTTGTGAGTGCGGCACCTGCAAACGCAGCACCAAATAGATGGCGTATTACCATCAAACCATCACCAAGGGCAGTGGTTTTACTGTCTTTATCAACATCTAACATTTTACTATCGATACCCTCTTGAATATTTGCATGTACTTGCGCTGCAACATCTGCCTTCTGTTGAGTAGTTAAGGTGTTATATGCAATGCCATTTAAATAAGGTGAATCAGGGGATATTGCCTTGTTAATTAAAGCATCACCAGCAAAAGCAGCACCAAATAGTTTTCTGATAATCATCAAACCATCACCTAATGCTGTTACTTTACCATCACGATCAACATCAAGTGAGAAAGAAAGTGGTTTCAGGGATGCTGAGGTTGCAGCAAATCCATAACCGGATGCTGCTTCTGTTTCGGTGAAATTGATAGAGGTATCTTTAAGACCTGTAATTGGATCAATTGGTTTATCAAGTGATTTAAATATTAAATCTGCTAGTTTTACTGGAACTCCAGCGGTTGGAAATTGCCCTGTAAAAGATGCGATATTAATTGGTATAAATGAATCTGTTGTGGCATCATTATCGGTATTTGCCGTGTCTTGTTGAATGGCACCAATTTGGAACAGATCTGCCTGTGTTTTATTGGTAATACCAGTAGTTGAATCAAAAGATAATAGAGAAGAATTAAAGTGCACCTTAAAACTTAATCCAGTGGTGGTTGAACTGTCACTGGTGCTGTAATTAATCGGAACAGTTAATTCCTTATTGCGTTGATAACGGATCGGTGTTGTAGAAGACGAAAGTGATTGAACTTCTTTGATCTTTAAACTAAGTGGTGCTGAAATACTGCCAAGTTCATCAGTAGCACTGAGGTTTAAATTAATGGTGCCACCTGTTGTTGGTGTGCCCGAAAGTGTTCTTGTAGTTGGATTAAAGGTTAACCAAGATGGCAGAGTATCACCTGTATTGGTTGTTGCAGAGAGTGTAATACTGGAATCAGGATCACTAAAAAGATCTGATTTAAGAGTATAAGAAAAAGGTGTATAA
>NZ_PXVC01000085.1 GCF_003011125.1 Synechococcus lacustris str. Tous
GGGCAGCTTTGCTCCATAGAGTTAGGCAACTGCAGGAGTTATTGGTGCGGGTTGCCATCGTGGGGTCGGGGTTGGCGGGGCTTTCAGCGGCCGTTGATCTGGTGGATGCCGGCCATCAGGTKGATATTTATGAGGCTCGGCCATTCATGGGCGGCAAGGTGGGCAGCTGGGTTGATCCAGATGGCAACCACATTGAGATGGGCCTGCAYGTGTTCTTTTTTAATTACRCCAATCTTTTTGCCTTGCTACGYAAAGTTGATGCTTTCGATAATCTATTACCAAARGACCATACCCATTTATTTGTTAATCGCGGCGCAGATTTAAGGGAGTTGGATTTTCGTTTTGCTTTGGGGGCACCATTTAATGGGCTCAAGGCATTTTTCACAACGCCTCAATTAARTTGGCTCGATAAACTACGCAATGCCCTYGCTTTAGGCACMAGCCCAATTGTGCAAGGTTTAGTWGACTATGAGGGGGCAATGCGAACGATCCGCGAGTTGGATCGCGTTAGTTTTAAGCAGTGGTTTGTGGGCCATGGCGGCAGTGAAGAAAGCATCAAAAGAATGTGGAATCCAATTGCCTATGCCCTCGGTTTCATCGATTGCCAGKCGATATCAGCCCGCTGCATGCTCACTATYTTTTTGATGTTTGCCACTAAAACAGAAGCATCAAAATTGAATTTGCTCAAGGGCTCACCCCATCGCTGGTTAACGGGGCCAATCCTCGAYTACATCACCGCCCGCGGCGGCARATTGCATCTACGCCATCGGGTAATTGAAGTGCAATTTGATCAAACAAGCTCCCCGCAAAACCCCGAACCAATAACAGCTGTAAGCGGCTTACAACTCAATACACCCAGCGGTGACATCAGCGTGCAGGCCGATGCYTACCTAGCCGCYTGTGATGTGCCGGGCATTCAAAAATTAATACCGCCGGCTTGGCGTAGATGGCCCATGTTTGAGCGTATCTATAAGTTGGAGGCGGTGCCAGTTGCCACGGTGCAATTGCGCTACAACGGTTGGATAACYGAATTGGGTGATGGAGCTGAAGCCGCTGCAAAACGCAGCGATCTTGCCAAGCCATCGGGGCTGAATAATTTGCTCTATACGGCTGATGCTGATTTCAGTTGCTTTGCTGATTTAGCCCTTGCTAGCCCGGAGGAYTATCGCAAGCCTGGTTTGGGTTCGTTGCTYCAATGTGTATTAACCCCCGGCGATCCTTGGATCCCAAAAAAAATAGAAGAGATCGTTGCCCACACCGATAACCAAGTGCGCCAATTGTTTCCCTCGGCCGCACCTTTGCAAYTGGTKTGGAGCAATGTGGTGAAGCTAGCCCAATCCCTTTATCGGGAAGCGCCTGGGATGGATCCCTACCGGCCAGATCAGCAAACGCCAGTGGCTAACTTCTTTTTAGCCGGCAGCTACACCAAGCAGGATTACATCGATTCCATGGARGGGGCCACCATGAGTGGCAGATTGGCAGCAGCAAAAATTCTTGGCCACTAGGCCAACCACAAGCAAACCACCTATCCCTTCACGGAGATCCCATGGGCCGTTGGCTCGAGCACAGTGTTACCACCAGCATTAGGGCCCCCGTAGATCAGGTGTGGGTTTTATGGAGCGACCTGGAGGCAATGCCCCTCTGGATGCGTTGGATTGAATCGGTGCAAACCCTCGATGATCCAAACCTCACCGAATGGACCCTGGCGGCCCARGGTTTTCGTTTTCAATGGAAGGCACGCATCACCAATCGGGTKGAAGCCCAGCAATTGAATTGGGAATCGGTGAAGGGATTACCAACAAAGGGTGCTGTGCGTTTTTATCCCGAGGGCCCCGCACTTACGGCCGTGAAATTAACCGTTAGCTATGAATTGCCAGGGGTGCTGGCGCCCTTGATGGATTCAGCCATGTTGGGAGGTTTAGTTAGTAAGGAATTACAGGCAAATTTGGATCGCTTTCGTGATTTAGTGGAAGAAAGGGCTGGCGCTAGATAAGGTGCCGGCAGTTGCAAAACTAAAGCTGAAACGCTCACTGCCGTTTGCTGCATTGTTTTGCGTAGCTGCCATAGCTGGCTGCATTAATAATCCCCGCACTGATAGATCAAATACTTCSTATAAAGATCCTCTGCCTCCTTTGCCCCAAGCACCGGTGCCAGATCCACGTTTTACTGCACTACCAAAAACCGCCGAAGTTTTAGCTGCRYTGCCGAGTGGCCGGATTGATCCATTTGCGCCACCGGCATTAGCAATAGATAAAAGTAAAAACGGCAAAGCTCCGCATAAGCCCCCCAGTTTGCAATTCACTGGTGTTGCCTTAACCAATCGGGGCGGCCCCCAGGCTTTTGTTGCCTTTAATAGTGAAAGTGGTGCTGTTAGCCCCGGTGATCAAGGCGGCGCTGCCATTCCTTGGTTACCGCCWGGGTGGCGYGTAATCAGCATCAAYGTGCAGCAGGGCCAATTGGTTTTAGGTAATGGGCCCCAACGCTTTCCCTTCCAACTTTGATAGGGCGCTCCGGCAGGCTTCCACTAAACCTTCAAGGTCGTGGGGATCGGCCTCACTATCCACCCGGCCCAATAATTCYCTGCAGGCATTACTGGTTTGGGGGCCAATTGATATCACCGCTAAGGGTTCAAGTAAAGCCAGCCAACTGCTGCCTAAAGCCTGTTGCAACAAGCTCACGCTATGGCGCACGGTTTTAGCACTGCTAAAGCAAATCGCTTGGGCCTTGCCCTCCAATAGGGCAGCGCTGGTGGCCGCTGGCATGGAGCTGGGGCAGCGGGATTCATAGGCGGCCACCTCCACCACCCTGGCGCCAGCTTCRCCAAAGGCTTCCGCCAAGATGCTGCGGCCACCGCTTTGCACCCGCGGCAGCAGGATCCTTTGGCCCCAAACACCCACAGGAAAATTTTCCAGCAAGCTGTCTGCCACAAAATCKGGGGGCACAAAATCAGCTGCTGCACCGATCTGTTCCAAAACAGCGGCCGTTTTACGGCCCACGGCCGCCAGCCKTACCCCAGGGGGSCGGCTGGCAAGGGATTTGCCCTGATGCTGCAACCTGGCCTCCAGTGCTTCCACACCATTGGCGCTGGAAAATACACACCAATGGAAACTATCCAGTTCCGTTAAGGCATCATCCAATGGGCCTAATTCGTYTGGCGGGCCAATAACTAGGGCCGGTAGATCCAACACTTGGGCGCCAGCTGCTTCAAATAGGGCGCGGGATCCACCCAGCTGTTGTTCAGCCCGGGTTAGCACCACCGTGGCCTTCAACTCAGGCCGCATCCAATTTCACCAGTTCACCAGCTTTGGCAGCCAGTTCCCTTGCTTCCTCTTGCCTGCCTTGGCTAAGCAATAGGCCGATCGCCGTTAGAAAGCTTTGGCGRGCAGTTTCAAAATTGCCGCCTAGTAGCTGGGCAGCCCCAAGGTTTTGATGGATTTCTGGGTTGTTTGGCGCCAACTCAAGGGCAGTTTCGTAGGCCTCTAGGGCGCCGGCGATGTTGTTTGCTTTGCGGCGAATTAAGCCGAGGTTGTACCAACCAAGTGCCACCTCCGGTGCCTGGCGGGTGGCGGCCTCGGTGTGGCTGGCAGCCTCTTCTAATTTGTTTTGACGCAGCATTAACGCCCCCAAATTGAGGCGGGCACCAATGCTGAGCCGGGGATTCAAAGGTTCGTTTAGGGCGGCGCGGTAATGCTGTTCCGCCCTAGGTAAATCGCTTTGGGAGTAGGCAATACCCAGGTGCAGTTGCAGCTCATAACGCTCTGAACTCTGCCCCTCGCTGCAGTGCGCTAAGCCCTGCTGCAGCAGGGCAATGCCCCGCTCGATGGCGCCGCTTTCAATTTCTAATCCGCCCAATTTGGCGCAGGCATAGGGATCGCCAGGGTGGGCGGCCAGTTCYGCTTCCATGGCCTGCCGTAGCCGTTCTGCCTTATGGCCTGCCACCAGGTTTTCCAATTGGTAACCGCTGTGCACAAGCGCTGGTTCAGGGCAATCCACYACCCGCCATTGGGGTTCTGTTTGCAGCAGCTTTTCAACGCTGTCGTCGATGGAGGCGTGATAAGCGCGATTCCAGTTGAGAGCTGGATGGCGTTTAAACAGGCGGCTCACTGAGGAATAGGGGGATTGGGCTGCCCCTGCCTCAAAGCGCAGCAGATTTATCACCAACACATCCGGTTGGGCCATCAGCGCCTGCAAAGGTGCTTTGGCATCGCTCAGTAGAAATTCATCGGCATCCAACACCAACACCCAATCGCCCTGCACTAATTCCAGGGCCCGGTTGCGGGCAGGGGCAAAATCCCCTGGCCATTCGATTGTTTCCACCCTGGCGCCAGCTTCACTGGCAATCGATTTGGTGTTGTCGGTGGAGCCTGTATCCAACACCAGCAGTTCATCGCAAAAGCCCGCCACGCTGGCTAAGCAGCGGCCGATTTGCGCCTCTTCGTTGCGGGCGATCATCGAGAGGCTGAGCATGGCCGCAGTTGCCCAATGGGTGCCCGCAAACCTTAATACCCCCTAATTCGTGAAGCCCCCCTCATGGCGGGCGGCCCCAAGGCCAAGGGCTTCCAGGGCCAAAGCTTGCGCCCCTGGCATTTGACCCGGGCTATAGGCAGCGGGCAGGTTTTTGGGTAGCAGTTGCTGCAGTTCTTGCCATAGGTAGGGGCTGCCATACACCACTAGCCCCGCCAGTTTTTGTTGCTTCAGAAGGGTTTGCACCACTTCAGCCCAGTAGCCATCAGCGCCAGCGCTGCCGCGAAATGGGTTGCCCCGCACAAACAGCTGCAGCAGCACGGGGCCTGGCGCTAGGGCATCAAGGTTTAAGGSTTGGCTRCGGCCATCGATCAAGGTGGTTTTAAAGCCAGCCGCCTCAGGCCTCAGCAGGGCAGGTGCTGCCAGGGGTAAGGGRGCACAGGCGAGGCTGCTGTCTACCCGAATYAGATTTACGCCAGGCCCTTGAAGCMCCTTGCTGCCCTGCTGCTGCAGGCTTAATTGCAGTAGTTCTTGGGCTAGGGCCCCGTGGGGTGCCTGTAASTGAGCCAGGCWTGCCAAAGCCGCCGCTGCATCGATGCCTGTTGGGCGGCAGCGCCCTAGGGCAGATTGGCGCCTTTGAATGCTTTGCTCAAGCCGTTCTTCGCTCCAACGGCCTGTTATGCAGCCCTGCTCTAGGGCATCAAGGGCAGCAGCAGCATCAGCTGGCATCAAGATCAAATCAGCGCCTGCTTCAAAGGCCAGGGCCGCCGCTTCACCCGGGCCGTAGTGGTTGGTGATCGCTTCCATCACCAATGCATCGGTAACGATCAAACCGTTAAAAGCCAATTCCTGCCGCAAYAATTGGCTTAACACYGCCCCTGAGAGGGTGGCGGGGCGCTCGCGATCGAGGGCTGGCAATTGCAGGTGKGCCGTCATCACGCTGGCAACATCGGCGCCGATGGCAGCTCGAAATGGCACAAATTCCAATTGATCCAGGCGTTCGCGGCTGTGGAGTAATTGCGGCAGCTGCAGGTGGGAATCCTGGTTGGTATCCCCATGGCCAGGGAAATGTTTGGCGCAACCGAGCACCCCTTCCCCCTCTAGCCCCTGCAAAAAAGCACAGCTAAGGGCTGCTGCTGCGGCARCTGTTTCCCCCCAGGCACGCACATTRATAACAGGATTRGCTGGGTTGTTATTCACATCACAAACGGGCGCCAGCACCCAATTGAGCCCGATGATTTGMGCCTCGCGGCCGGTGCAGCGTCCGTAGGCYCGGGCTAGGGCTTCGGCCCKTTGGGGTTCCGCCTGCCATAGGGGCGCTAGGGCCAGAGGTGGCACMAGCCAAGTGGCGCCTTCAAAGCGTTGGCCAACCCCCTCTTCCACATCGGCGCAAAGCAATAAACGGTTTTGCGCCGCTGATCCAGCCCATTGCTGTAACTCGCGGCAGCGCAGGGCTAAATCGGCGCTGCTGCCGCCGAGCAAGATCACCCCACCAACCCCTTGGYTGAGCCAATATTGCAATTCGGCATTAGCAAGTTCCCAGCGGGGRTAGCGCCTTTGRCTATCGCTGCTAAAACCACTCGCCCTTAACACCAATAGCTGGGCCAGYTTGCGGCGCAGGTTCATGGCTCCTCTTGTTCTTGGCGGGCCTCAGCTAAACGATTTAATAAACCCAAAACCTCCACCCCCTCGGCYAGGCCTTTGTCGTGGTGGAACACCAGTTCAGGGGTGCGGCGCATATTCAACCTGCGGCTTAATTCACCGCGCAGRTARGGAGCGGCAGAGCGCAAACCCTCCATGGCYTCCTCCTGCTCATTTTTGCTGCCGTAGATGCTCACCGAAACCTTGCAATGCTGCAAATCTCCGGCCACCACCACCGTGGTGATACTCACCATGCCYTGGRAAACCCGTTCATCGCGCACRCCAGTGCGCAGCAGTTCACTCATTTCCCTACGGATTAGGGAAGCAACCCGTTCCACCCGCCGTCCCTGGGCCATCTCTATGCCCCTGGTACTGGGGTAACCATCGCATGCAGCACTAAKGCAAGGCTGATGCCACCGCTCACCACGGCCCCCACCAAAGCAATCGCTGTTACSGGGTTACTGGTGCGGGCAAGCAGAGGGGCGAATACTGAATCAGCAACGCCAAGCCCCAGGGCAATYAAATACCTGGGGTAGCGGGTCACATTTACGAAAAAATCCCTCACGGCGCGCTCGGTAATGCAATGAAATCATTTCCAGTTTGCCGCTCCAGCAGCAAGGTGGAAGAACTGGTGGCMACGGCCCCTGGMCGMAGCCCTRCTTCCGGTGGTGGATAACGGGCTTGCCACTGCTCCACGGTKATGTGGTTTTGATCGCGGCGGCTGAATTTGCTCAGAATTTCGATTCGGCTGAGGCGTGGCGGTAGCTCAGGCCGCCGCAGGGTTTGCAAACTCAATTCATCAGCCAAAAAAACGATTGGGCTAATGCTCTCGCTGCCACGCCCTTGGACGCTGGTTTCAAGCGATAAACCATCGCGCAAGCGCGTTAGTTGCCGGTTGGGATTGTTGGGGTCGTTTTCAACTGAAAGCAAYTCATCCCCCAGGCTTAATTTGGCAACTGCTGTGGCATTGGCAGCCCKATTGCCCACCACCAAGCCATCGCTGCGGCGTTTAAAGCCAACSGTTGMTTGGCTGCCATCGGTGCTTGTGAGTARCCAATTACCTTCAAGCCACTGGGGGTATTCCAGATCCGTTTGASCTGGCCTTGTTAGGGGAGCCGGCAGCGACCAATCGGGCCAGGCCAGCAGCCTTTGCTCYAAAGCGCCCCCCAGCGGTAGCAATAGGGCCAAGATGAATGCCAAYGGGCCGMTAAACATGTCTGATCCCTTGATTCGGGCCTTAGATCATTACGTGGTGCTTGATCCAATCGAGGGTGAGCAGATCCTTACGGCCGCCGAAACCCTGGCGTGGCTTGAATTGCAATTAAGCCGTTTGGAGCAATTGCCCGAGGATTTAGCGGCGCTTCCYAAKGGCACCGCCCAGGCGGAACGGTTGCTGGATACCGCCTGCGCCTTGGAGTTGGAGCCGGGATTCACGGTGCAGTGGTTTGCGGTGCGCCTGGAGGCTTGAGCACCCCTGGTAAGGCAGCCAATATTTTGCTGGCTAGGGCMTTGGGATCGCAGTTGCCCGCTGCGATTTGCAGGTCGGCCTGGGCATAGAGGTGTTCGCGSTCCTGCAGCAAATTAATTAATTGCTCTTTGGGGTTTGCCTGTTGCAGCAGAGGGCGATCCCCGGGT
>NZ_PXVC01000086.1 GCF_003011125.1 Synechococcus lacustris str. Tous
CTAACCATGGCGGAGCAAAAGGAGCTTGAAAAGCTCCGCGCCCAGGACCAGCGGGAAATAAAAGCACTAAAAAAGGAACTGCAACGCAAGGAGAAGGCCCTGCTAACCATGGCGGAGCAAAAGGAGCTTGAAAAGCTCCGCGCCCAGGACCAGCGGGAAATAAAAGCACTAAAAAAGGAACTGCAACGCAAGGAGAAGGCCCTGGCGGAGATGGCGGCCTTGCTGGTGCTGCAAAAAAAGTGGGAGGCCTACTGCTCGGAGGTCGCGGAAAGCTAACCAGCGCCGCCTGCCGGCAGAAGGTGATTGAGCTGATTGCTGAGGCCAATGCTGCAGGCGCCGGCCTCGTGCGGGCATGCGACGTGACCTGTATCTGCCTGCGCACCCTTAAACGCTGGCGGCGTGAATTTAAAGCTGATGGCAATGGCGTTGATCGCCGTAAAGGCAGTACTCGCAAAGTGGCTCATCGCTTAAGCGTTRAGGAAGGCCAAAGGATCTTGCTTACTTGCAACGAACCTAAATACGCTGATCTGCCGCCAGGTCAAATCGTGCCTGATCTAGCTGATCAAGGCATTTATATAGGTTCTGAACGCAGTTTCTATCGGGTTTTACATGCCCACGGGCAGCTRCACCGCCGCGGTAGAGCGCRAYTACCACAAGAAGCAAGGCCGGTGCCKCGGCTTAGCGCAAATGGCCCAAATCAGGTTTGGAGTTGGGATATTTCCTATCTSCCAACCAACGTAAAAGGGATTTGGCTTTACCTCTATCTAGTGGTTGATATCTGGAGCAGAAAAGTGGTGACCTGAGACGAGTAGCAAAGTGAATCAGCTGAATTAGCAGCTCAGCTGGTGAGTAGGGCATGCCTAAAGGAACGSRTCAGCCGACGCCGCAAACAGCCGCTGATCTTGCATGCCGATAACGGCACTCACTAGCCGCAGGCTTCCGCGCAGCGATTGCGTGCTGCAACCCTTGAGGTGCGCTTAGAAGAGCTTGGGGTACTCAGATCCTTTTCTAGGCCACGGGTAAGCAACGACAATCCCTATTCCGAATCGTTATTCCGCACCGTTAAATACCGGCCTAACTATCCAAACCGGCCGTTCAATAGCAAAGAAGAAGCCTACCAATGGGTTTCTTATTTTGTGGATTGGTATAACCACCAACACCGCCATAGCGGCATCAAATTCGTTACGCCTCAGCAAAGGCATAGCGGCGTGGCGATAGCAATTTGCAAAAAGCGTGCTGATCTTTATGAACAGGCCCGTCAACGCCATCCCCGGCGGTGGACAACAACCACACGCTGTTGGCGGCAACCAGAAGTGGTGTGGATAAACCAGCCCGCTGATGATTTCATCGCTCAAACAGCTAAGCTGAAGCCGCCTAATCGGCGGCAAAGGCGTCATCTTTACCTGACAGTTACCGTGCCCTACGCAAGCAACATCCAGACCCTGAACGATGCCAACGGCACCGCCTACGGGTTCCTCGAGGTAGACGGGCTGCTGTGGCAGTGCAAGTGGAATGCCCAGGCCCAGCGTTGGGATCAGGCCCAGGTGGTGCCGGGGGCCTATGGCGGCGAGAAGCTCCAGGTGCTGCTGGTGGAGGATCTCTGGCCCACGAGCGGAAAAGTTGGCAACCAGGCCGGTAACACTCCGGGAATTGTGCTGGCCTACCGGATCGGCTCGGGCGAAGCCGCCAAGGTTTACGCCACGCTCGGGAGCTGGGGCAGCGACGGGCAGCTGAGCTGGAACGATCCGCTGCTGCTCAGCGACAGCGGCACGGTCACCGAAGCAATTGGGCTGCGGGCAAGCGGCGATGGCGGCTTTGAACTGGTGAGCCAGCGGCGTGAACCGGTAGCAGTAGATCCCGGCAACACGCTGCAGACTCTCACAGGAGCCCGCTCCGACAGCGAACTGATTAAGCAGAGCTTCAGCCTCAGCGGCAGTGATGCGACTGGATATCAACTCACGAACGAGACAGCCAGCAAGCCGCCGCAGGACGTCACACCGACCAAGGAGCCAGCCCCTGTGGCACCGGCTTCAGCCACGGCTGGAAGCACCGAGTTCAGCAGGGCTGATCTGCTGGTATCACCATCGCCAGCAATAGCGCTGTTGAGGGCACCATCACCGCTGGAAGCCGCAAGCAGTGGTCTCCGCGCATCAGCCAATGGCTTGGGATCGCCATTGGGAATTGGATGGAGTGGTGGGTTCGGTATAAGGGCGGGGAATCCGCAAGGACAGTACACAGGGGTGTTTGGGCTCGCACTAGGGCAGACAAGAGCGCGCTGGCAGCTTGTTATCCCGAATTCGTCGCCGCAGAGCGATTGGCTTCCAGGAAATAGTATCAGACAACAATTTGAACAACTCTCTAGTGCCGTAGAAGATTACAATCAAGGGGTGCAGCTAGGTGATCGGGAATATAAGCGTAGCGTTGGGTTCGTGGGCGCCTTTGGGACGTATGGATTTGGCACTCAGGTCACAAGGAATGACATTGGCATCACCTATATCATTGAAGGCAAGAAAGAGAGGGGAAAWGTCGGTRAAGCTCTARGTYTTGCGCGGGAAGGTCTTGCTGGCGCGATCCTTAAGCAAACGCGAAACTACTATACGTTTCTAGCAAGCCTGCAAACAAAGTACTACTTTGACAGCTTAAATGTATTCAGCCCGCAGGGCTTTAATCTCGAAAAGGTTAAAAACACCTTCTCTGCGACTGTTGGCTGGGATCGCCAGGTAAGAGAAAGGTTGGAGACAGGAGGGTACTTACAGTACTCATACGGGTTTTCATTTGGGTACGCCGGCCAATACACACAGAAGGCCATTAATGCTGATGGTTTCCTTCCTGAGGACTTGAAATGGTTAGGCTACTCTGCAGCAGTTTTAGGGCCATTTCTCGGATTGTTGGCTCAGGGACAGAGTGCCAGCAACGGCTTCGAAAACGCAAATCAACTAAATAGTAATCGGGATAAAAACGATACTAGCTTCTACAATAAGTTCAACAAAGGGGGGATTTTGTGGAATGCGAAAGATGCCAAGGAAGATCCCTACCAGTACTACCAGCAATTCCAGCTCCTGCAGGCTTTGGCTGGAGTTACCTATGCAATCGCACCGCCCATCTCAAGTGCTATCGGCGATTCGACAAAGCGTACAGGTTATCAAAATGGCTTGGTGGTGAGAGGTCAGATTGGTCTGCGGTATCTCTATAAGAGCATTGGTGGATTCTACGGAAATCTCAGAGCTGGCTGGTATGACTACTTCAATCAAGACGCTTTTAAGAAAGCTGATGGATCMTACTCYGACTGGCAATTAAAAGTTCAGGTAGATGGCGGCGCGGCATTTCCATTTGGTGTCAGCATACCATTGCTGGCTTTTCAAATTACACTTCCAAAGCCATACACCACAGCTCTTCCCCCTCTAAAAAACCTCGCTGGATCAGGAGCCACAACCAACAGCACAATTGAGAATTACCTCTATCTCCCAGCCAGTGGCTCCACTCTGCTGCCAGCCATAGGCGATAGCGATGGGGGAGTTCCGCTAGTCGCTAACTCATCCAATCTACAGCTTTTCACTCTAAGTAACTACACAGGCGGCGCTGGAAGCAGCACGAGCTCCCCTTTGCAACTGGTAAACCGAGGATCAGGCCTGATCCCCGGCACTTACGAAGGGGTACCGATCCTTGCTGAATCGCTACCAGGTTCGGCTGGCGCCACCTTCAGCTTCAACGTTCTCGGTGATGGGACACTTGACCCAWCATCGATTCAGATCAAGGTCCCGCCATCCAGCATACCCAGTGTTCTTAATGGACAATATCTGTTCCTGCCTGAAACAAGTAGAGATAGTGGAATTTACGCGCTGATCCYTGATGTGTTCAGCACCGGGATTCTGCAACCCCCTGCTGACAGCAGCAACCTGCAGGACATCCGCGACCTGCGGACACAGCTACCAGTCATCACGGCCCGCGCCAGCACGACATCCACGCCGACTCCTCAGGTTCTCACCATCAGCGACATCGTGGCGGTTCCCCAGGTGGTGCTGGTCAACACCAACACAGCCACCGGAACAACAAGCTTCACCAATCCGATTCCTTCAGACAATAGCCTAAGAACCTACAAGGATGTGCCGGTCAGCCTCAACGTCGGTGCTCTGAACACCACCACCGCCAGCGTCAGCCTCAGCAATGGCTCGATCGTGAAGGTCGTCCTGGATGATCCTCTTTATCTGAGCTCTACCCCAAGCACAAGCCTTACTCTCACTGTTGATCTGCTGTCGGATTTAAACTTTATAGCTGACTACAAGCCAACAGCTGAAAGTAGCAATCCAGTCTTCAGCGTGACTGACCAGGTGCTGGGTTACRGCAATGTGGTTGAGGATCAGTMCTACAGCGCCAACCCKGGCGCGCCCGCGAATTCAGATCAGTCAACAGGTTCTTCGCAGCAAGTCTGGTTGGCCGATGGCATCAACGATCAGTGGCAGCAGACGCCAACGCAGGGTGGCTGGCCTGTGTTCAACCGGGTGGTGTTTGGCAGYTTCGACAGTKCCAGCAAACAGTGGACAGTCAATTACCTGAATGGCAGCCAGATCGACAGCGCCGGCCGCAAGACGTCTGTGCCCGAGCTCGAGCCAGCGAACGTCACGCTGAAATACCTCTACAACACTCTTGGTTCAGATGGTAAAGGCCCTGTGACCACCTTCAGCGCCGCCAGCACACCCACCGTGATCACGCTGGCAGGTCAGACAGGTGAACGGTTTGCCAATTCCACGGCTGTCTTCTGGGTGGAGGCCAGCAAACCGGTCATCCCGGTGGCAGCGAAGGGAGATGGAAGCACAAGTTATCAGAATTATTTAAGTCAGCTTTATGGCAGTCAACAGATCAACTATCGAATCAAAAAGCCGAATGGTACCTGGCAGTCGCCAWTTGAATTGTATGCTCCGGTAGATGCGGTGATCCGCCATCTCAAAGCCTTTGCTGTGGAGATGGATGGTGCTGCCCGCACCCTGCTGGTGTGGGATGAAACCTCAATCTCCACAATCAAGGGCACGCCTCCTGATCCGATCGCGATCACCGGCTGGATCGATGACAACAGGCTGACCCTCACGGATGCCAGCAGCGGTCTGCGCATCGGCGATCTGATCAGTGGTGATGGCGTCAAGCAAGGCACCCTSGTCACCGGGATCATCACCCCGTAYGACCCACTCACCCAAAAGGCCGTTTACAGGCTCAGTACCAACCAGAGCCTCGGCAGCAGTTTCCAGCCTGTGGCCCTTAACGCCACACCGCTGCTGCCGCCCACGGTGCTCAAGGCGGGTTTCCTCAATCCAGCTGCCAATTCCATCCAGTGGAGCGATCTGTTCAGTGAGGGGGGCAGCTCCACCATCACCACGATCCCCTGGGATCAGACCAACGACATCGGCGTCGGCATCGAATCGCTGTCGGTGGCCTCCAAGCAGGTGGTGGATGCCAGTGGCCAGGTGCGCGACACCGCGGTGCTCAGCTGGAGCGAGAACGTGCGCACGCCCTATGTGGAATCGGTGCTCAATGATCAACCCCTGATCTACCTGCAGTTCGCCGATCTCCAGCCCGGATTTAACGACATCAACATCGGCAGCACAGCATCTGAAACCACCACCGGTACCAGTGCCTCCAGCACCGGGCTCAACTTCACGATCGCCAGCGCCCTGAGCAAATCCAGCGGCAGCGCAGTGCAGAACATCGATGGCACCGGCGTGATCGCCACCGGCACCGGTAGCCAGAACAGCCTTTACAACAGCCTCTTCAACAGCACCCCCATCAACCAGCGGCCCAGCAGTCCCCTCAGCCAGCTCACCGGCACGATCACGGGCAGCACCCTCACGCTCACGGCACTCAGCGGAGAGCTGACCGTGGGTGACCTGCTCACCGGGCCGGGCCTGGCTGTGGACACCCAGATCACGGCAGTGCTGAGCGCCTTTGATGCAGCCAAGGGCACAGGCCAGTACAGCATCAACACGGCTCCCCTGGAGAACATCACCAGCAGCACCGCATTTGAGGCTGTRCCSGATCCKRMACCSASYTCRAGCAAGGATCTGGGGTTGCCCTACGCAAGCTTCAGCGGCAGCATCAATGGCACCACACTCACGGTCAGCCAGCTGAACGGCAGCCTGGTCGTGGGTGATCTGATCATCGGCGAAGGCATCAAATTCGGCACCAGCATCAGCGCACTGATCAATGTTGATCCCGCCACCGGCTTGGGGGATTACCAGCTCAGCGCCGATCCGCTGCAGCAGGGCACCGTTCTGGCCCCATCCGCACTGATCGCCACCCCCAGCAGCTCGGTTCCTTACACGATCGAATTCTGGACCAAGTTGCCCTCGGGCTCCAACCCCCAGGGTGCAGGCCTGGTGGCCTTCGGGCAACCCAGCCAGGAGGCGGTGGGCCCGGCCGTCGCSCCCAGCGGCTGGCTGATGACGTCCACCTTCACGGTGCAGCGGATCACCGTGCAACAGGCCGCAGCCCAGGGCTTCCAGGACGCCTACGACACGCTCAGCAGCAACAGCGCCAAAGCCAACGATCTGTATGCCTGGGGCTGGAGCCTGGATGCCACCGGCGCCAACACAACCGCCTTGAATGGCAATGGCGGTAGCAATGTCTACAGCAATGCCCTCAGCCTCACGAAMCTCTACAGCGGCCAGACCATCGATGGCGTCACCCAGTTTCTGAACAGTTACGGTCTCCAACCTGGTGATCTACCGGGTGGTGATGGTCTGGATGCCAGCACGATCGATCTTGTGCCTGGCACCTCGCTTGATTTCAACATATCCCTTGATGCCGATACCGGCCTGCCGGTCTCGAATCTCAATGCCGTCGGCATCGATACCGCCAGCTCGCTGCTGAACAGCGGCCTGGTGTTTGCCCGAGATGGGCAGCTCTCCAGCGATCCGGGCAAAAATCAAAGTCTCAAAGACATGTTCCAGGCCCTCTGGGACTATCAGGAAAACTACGCCTCGGCCAAGGTTGCCTTCAGCCTGGATCCTGCAGTTACTGGTACGAGTACAACATCAGGTTTTGAACAATATGGCGGCCTAGAGCTCACCTTCTCGGTTTCACCGGGGCCTGCCATCTCGGTGAATCAGGAAGGACAACTGGTGTTCGATGTGGCTGATGGCGTAGCGATCACCTCAGACGCCACCTCCCCAGAGAACAAACGACAAACAGCGTTACCASCTGATCTACGCGATGACAAGTGGCATTACGTGGTAGCCACCTACCTGCCCACCTATCGGAGCTACACCATCAATGGTGTCGCCACCCAGCTGCCGACCAACGGCGGCACTGCCAAGCTCTATGTCGACAACCAACTGGTGGCATCGCAGGAGAACGTCTCCAACGCGTACCTGGCCACCAACATCAACGACACAGCCCTGTTGCTGCCCAGCAATGCCGGTGGGGTGATTGATCAGTTTGCGCTCTACAACAAGGCCCTGCTGACTGCACCACCGCTGCCTAGCAATCCCGGCGGTCTCTGGCCCCAGCCGGGCAGGAACGAGGCCCTGACCATTCTCAAGCAGCTGGGTTATCCAGC
>NZ_PXVC01000087.1 GCF_003011125.1 Synechococcus lacustris str. Tous
GGCGACTCTGCAGACCAAACTAAGACTTAGTTCAATGCGCTGTCCCATGGTCGAACAGCATCTGGTGAACGTGCACCAAGCCAAGACCCATCTCTCCCAGCTACTGCAGGAGGTGGAGCAGGGGCAAGAGGTGGTGATCGCCCGCTCGGGCGTGCCGATTGCGCGGCTGGTGGCCTGGCAGGCTCCGGCCCGGCCGGTTGCAGCACCTGGGGCGATGCGCGGCCAGATCGCGCTGGCCGATGAATTCAATGCGCCCCTGGATGGGTTATTTGAGGCGCTGCAGTGACACGGCTGCCGCAGGCAGTGGTCGAACGGGTGCAAGTGCCGGAGGCGGAGGTGTTCGTTAGCCAGGCCTCGCTGTGGGAGATGGCGATCAAGGTGTCGATCGGCCGCCTGCAGGTGGATTTGCCTGAATTAGAGCGTCAAGTGCCACTGCAGGGCTTCCGTTGGCTGCCGATCAGCAACGCCCATTTGCTGGCGGTGGGGGATCTGGAGACGGATGGCGTCCACAGGGATCCCTTTGATCGCTTGCTGGTGTGCCAGAGCTTGGTTGAACCGATGCTGCTGCTGACCGTGGACAACCAGCTGCGGAGCTATGGCGCCACGGTGATCGTGCTGGGGTAAGCGGTGGGCCTGGGATTACAGAAGGGGTGGATTTTGAAAAGTTTGGCATGAAATTTAAATTCGTTACGCTGCAAAAGCGCAATAACGCGGTTGCAATAGCTATTTGAAAAACTAACTCTTAATTGTGTTACTAGAAACAACTTTATTTGATTTGGATAAACCTGCCAGCTGATGATTTCATCGCTCAAACGGATACGTTGGCAATGGCTGCCTAATCAGTGGCAGAGACGTCATCTCTCCTGACAGCTACCGAACCTTAAGCAGTCCTAGCACCTAGTAACAGATGTTCGCCATTACTAAACGATCTGGATTTCCACTTGCTCAATTAGTGCTTCTGCTCGATTGCACCATGCAGCACGATCCAAACCCAGTTCGCCGGGGTCGTCGTCATAGCGGCACTGCACAGCGAAAGTGCTGAAAGCCCTTAGCGGTTTCAGCTCAGTTATGTCTACGCCGGCTTTTTGCAACAACAGGAGCAATCGAGCGATGTCGTGGGTTGCTGGCGGTTGTACCCCCCTGCTGTGCAGCCAGGCTTTTAGGGTTTTCTCAAGGCATTGCTGGGCTGCCCACCCCCAACTCGGTTCCTCCACATCGGGATCAAGGAGCCTGCGCGCCATCTTTAGGTCGCGTCGCGCAATTCTCAGCAGGCGTGTTGCTTCAGGATTTGCCATCGAGCAACACGCCGTAGCTATAGGCCTCATGCACAACCGAACCGAAATCTTGCGCACGACGGTTTGCTTCACTCGTTGAGTGGAGCACCAAATCGACCGATAGATCCGGCTGGGCTACGGCACCCCACAGCTCACCCAGCAAAGCAAAACGGTCTTGCTGGGCCAGCCATAAATCCGGCGCAGTAATCAGTAAATCAATATCCGAATCCTGGTGGGCTTGCCCGCGGGCGCGCGAGCCAAATAAGCGCACCTCTGCTGACGGAACAAGCTGTTTGATCTGAGCTGCCATCAAGGCAAGCCGCTGGTTGATTGGTGCTGCTGCTGTTATGGCCATAAGTTCATTCTGCTTGGCCGAGTTCATTCCGTCTGCGATAACTGTCAGGAAAGGTACCGGCAGAGTCGGCCACATCAAATAATACCGACAGCATTGCTATCAATAAATGGAGGGTGCTATGGCTGATCTGTTGGTAATTCTTGCCTCTGTTCTACTGAGCCCACCGCGGAGCAACCTGGCGGAATTACTGGCTGATATGCCGGATGTTGGGGTGGACGCCGATTTTCAACGATCGGTTGCTCCACCTTGATGGCGATAACTTCGCCAGCTGCGGAGTGCGGCTGCTGAATCCGTATCAAGCTTGTTGATTGCCATTGCCACTAATTGGCAGCGCAGTGAGCCCAACAATTAGCCAGTATGGATACCCAATCAATCACCCCATGCTTCTAAATCCTTTCTGCGCACTAACTGCTGCCAAGGTGCTGGCCCTTAAATCCTCCGTTGTAGTGCTACTCACCCTGCTGATCAAAGCCAGGTTGCAGATAGCAGCTGGATCTGCAATTGGCATCGCTTTCTTGTTATTGCAAACTTTGGTATTCCTTGCAATCGGCAGTGGGCTGGTGATTGTTGCTGGTGGGTCGGCGCTGTATGCCACAAAGCAACGCCGGCCATCGGCAGCCTGATAGGGGTATTTACCGCTGAAGTATTTCTAAAGTGCAATTTGGTTTAACCAGGGAAATTGAGTGATTTCATACCAGCCACAACTTCGAATGCTTTTTTATTTTCTAACATACGCAGAAATCATTTTTTAGTTTTGCATCTCCTCGCAAGAAAGTATCAATTAATTTAGAATTAAAATCTTGGCAATCGAGCCAATCGCATAACATATTATAGATAGCAACGGTTGAGCAATATATCCAAGCCGATTTTAGGCGCCAGTAGAAAAAACGGTGTGGCCTAGGGGGCCGGTGACCTGGAATTGCAATAAAAAAATAAGAATATCAAAATTATTGGATTTATTGCGTTATTTGATGCAGAATTCTATTAATTACCATCAAAAAAGTGGCTTATGTTCAATACCTCGCAACTCAATACAGAAAAGCTCGGCCGGTTTTTACTGCGTGGGCTGAGGATTGGTGCTAGCACAATCACCTTTGTGGAACTATTTCGCAATCATTGGACTAGTGGAATAAGCGCTGGTGTGGCATGGATTGTATTTCTGCAGGTGGAGCGACGAATACAGAAAGATTCACCTGAAATTGATTCCTAATGGATTTACTTTCTTCAACTATCCCCCCACGCATTGGCTAGAGAACCTGCCAGTACCCGGCACGGGGTGAGCCATGGCGGATCAGGCGTCCCTTTTGCTGGAGCGCCGCCAGATGCTTCTCCACCGCCCGCTGACTGAGCTGCTGGCGTTTAGCCAGGCTACGGGCTGAAAGGGTGGGCTCGATGGCGAGATCCCGCAGGATCAGCGCATCGATCGCGGCTCCCGCCTTAACACCGATCTCCGAACCTATCTCCGAACTGATCTCCGAACGCAGTGAATCGTGGATGGCCTCCAGCTGGTATGCCACGAAGGGCTGCAGATCACCCTGCTGATCGGCCTGCCCGAGTGATTCGTAGTAGCCCTGCTGGCGGGAGCGGATCACCTCCTCGATCGGCAGCCAGGCGAGCAGCGGATTCCAGCGGCTGAGAATCAGGGTTTGCCAGAGGCGCCCGAGGCGGCCATTGCCATCAGCAAAGGGGTGAATGAATTCCAGCTCGTAGTGGGCCACGCAGCTCACGAGCAGGGGATGCCATGTGCTGGCGGCTAGCCAGGCCAGCAGATCAGCCACCAAGACCGGTACACGGGCAGCGGGCGGCGCCATATGCACGAGCTGATCGCCGCGGTAGATACCCACCCCGCCGCTACGAAAGCAGCCAGGGCCGTCGATTAAGCCAGCCATCAACAGCCCGTGGGCTTCCAGTAGATGCTGTGGATTGGCGGGATCCCAGCTGGGCATAGCGTCGTAGGCGTTGATGGCATTGCGAACCTCCTGAATGTCGCGGGCGGGACCGATCACCCGCTCACCATCGAACAATGCAGTTACCTGCTCCAGGCTTAGGCTGTTCTGCTCAATGGCCAAGGAGGCCTGGATCGTGTGGATGCGATTCTCCCGGCGCAGGAGGGGGGATGGCAAAACGTCCTGACGGGCACTCCAGCGGCCGAGAACTTCTGCGATGGCGGCCACCTGGCTGAGCAACGCTGGATTGAGCGTTAGCGGTGGGGAATAGGGGGCGTCATCCCCCAAATGTTCAGGCTGACCGGTCATCGAGGATCGCTCCGGGCGACCTGCCCCGTGATTGTTTTCTTATCACGTTGTAGATCACTGCACCTCCAGATTGCCCATAAATCCGAGCTGGATCAAGCGAGAAGCGGTAGATACCGGGCCAACAAGCTGAATTTACGCGCATTTTGCCGGCAAAAATCGCTTACACCAAAAGGCAAACATAGTTAGCTACGTTTGCCATCACTTCCTCAACAGCAGCAAGGGGGTCTAATTAACGGGCCTGCGATTCATTTAATATCGCCTGAGTATGCAGAAACCTGTAAAAAATGTATTGGAACGAGGTATTTAGACAGGTACATAATTTTTCAAATCAATATCAACGCGTGGGTCGTTGAAATCACCAAAGATTCCAAACTTCCATGGGCAACATTAACTTCGTGTTTAAACGTCGCCAGCTCCTGGGTCTAGGCCTGGCTGGGTTAGGCGCTGCTTTGCTAAAGCCATCCACACCTGCCAGCTCCAGCAACCGAGCGCTGCGGGTGATCGTGGTTGGTGCTGGCTTAGCGGGCCTTGCGGCTGCCCGTTTTTTACAGAAACAGGGCCATCAGGTAACTGTGCTGGAGGGGCGCGATCGCCTCGGCGGACGCACCTGGACCAGCCGAGCCTGGCCAGACCTGCCTATTGATCTTGGAGCCGGCTGGATCCATGGAACTAACGGCAACCCAATCACAGCCCTTGCCATAAGCAACGGCGCCCGTTTGGTGCAAACCAGCCTTGATAGTGCCGAAATCTATGGCCCTGATGGCACCACCCTCAGCACAAGCCAGGAGCAGCAATTAGAAAGCCTCGAAAATCGCCTTTCGGCAGCCATTGCCCAGGCCCAAAAGCAGAAAGGTTCTGATATTTCCCTGCAGGAAATGGTGATTCGTGAGTTCAACTGGGAGAAAATAAGTATTGAAGAGCGTCAGCGACTCCAATACCTCATCAACAGTAGATATGAACAAGAGTACGGCGCAAGCGCCTCTTCACTGTCGGCCCAATGGCTAGACATAGACGAGGCCTACGGCGGTGCTGAAGCCCTACTGGTGCCTGGCTTTGCTGCGATTGTGAATGGCATGGCAAAGGGCTTAAAAATTTTCACTGGCCAACAAGTTCAGCAGCTGAACTGGGACAGCCCAGGACCAGGGGATGGAGTGAGGGTTGTTTGCCGGGCAGGGGCAGGGAAAGAAGAGCGAAGTTTTGAAGCCAAAAAGTTAGTTCTTACGGTGCCACTGGGAGTTCTTAAAGCCGGCACAATTCAATTCAATCCGCCCCTACCGGCCAATAAACAAACAGCAATCAGCCGCCTTGGGATGGGTACCTTAAATAAATGCTGCCTGCGCTTTAGCCGTCCCTTTTGGCCAACAACCGTCGACTGGCTTGGACAAATCCCCTCAGGTTCAGGCCAGCCAGTTTTAGTGGGATTCCAGGCTGGTGCAGCGGCAGTAGCCATGGAAACCATGAACAACGCACACTTAATTGCAAGTGCTATGGAAAGCCTTAGGGGCCTTTTTGGTAAAAATATTCCCGAGCCGATCGGAGCCCAGATAACTCGCTGGCACTCAGATCCCTTCAGCGGCGGCGCCTATTCCTTCAACGCGCTTGGCAGTACGCCAACGGATCGTGAGGAGCTAGCAAAACCCCTAGCCAAACGCTTGTTCTTTGCTGGTGAAGCCAGCCATCCAATGTTTGGTACTGTCCATGGCGCCTACCTCTCTGGCCTAAGAGCTGCCGCCGAACTTCATGCAAATTCCTGATGTTAGAGCGGATTCATAATTTGCTCAATTGAAATTACTGAGCAATGGCAACACATCTACAACGGCTACAGCAACATCTTCACCAAACCCGCCTGCTTGGATCGATCAGTAGCACCATCTACTACGACCAAAACACCTCCATGCCAGCGGCTGGTGCCCCCTGGCGCGGTGAACAACTGGCTTTGCTTGCGGGGCAACTGCACACACGCCAAACCAGCAGTGAATATGCAGAACTGCTGGATGCAGCTGAAGCCGAACTCGGCGCCGAGGCAACCCAGGAACAACGGCGCAATTTGCAACTGCTACAACTTGAATTAAAACGCCAGCGCTGCCTAGATCCGCAACTGGTTAGTGCGATCACGCAAGCTCAATCGCGGGGCAATGCGATTTGGCAAGCGGCCCGCGCCCGCAACGATTTTTCAGCCTTTGCACCGGCACTAAAGGAACTTATTGAGTTGCGCCAACAGCAAGCAAGCCAGTTAGCTAGTGCTGAATCAATAGCCCGCAGCCCCTGGGAAATCCTGGCCCAACCCTTTGAACCAGATGTGAGCAAAGCAAGGCTGAATCAACTTTTCACACCCTTAAAACGCGAGCTGCCAGTTCTGCTGGAGAAGGCAGCAGCAAAGCCGCCAAGCCCCCCCTCTGCCCAGCTGTCTGAGAATTCACAAAACAAGCTTTGCGCCAAACTTTTGCAAAGCTGGGGTTACAACGAAAGCTGTTGCCAACACTCCCGCTCTGCCCACCCCTTTTCCTGCACATTGGGGCCCCAGGATTTCCGAATTACCACCAGAGTGGTTCCAGGGCAACCGCTCTCGGCTTTTCTAGCCACAGCCCACGAATGGGGCCACTCGCTATATGAGCAGGGCCTAGCGCGCTCTGGTGATCACTATTTCCCCTGGCCCCTTGGTGATGCCACCTCGATGGGAGTGCATGAATCGCAGTCGTTATTTTGGGAATGCCGTGTGGCGCGCAGTAAGGAATTTGCTGGGCGCTGGCACCCTCATTTTTGTGCTGAACTTGGCAGCGATCCCTGGAATGGCAGCACAGGTTTTTGGCGCAGCCTTAATCCACTCCAGCCTGGCCTGATTCGAGTTGAAGCAGATGAACTCAGCTATTGCTTACACATCGTGTTGCGCTTTGAGCTGGAACTTGCCTTGATTGAGCAGGAGCTGCCGGTGGAAGACTTACCGCAGCACTGGAATCAACGCCTAAATGAGCTGTTAGGCATTAAGCCAGCAAATGATTCCGAAGGTTGCTTGCAAGATATTCATTGGGCTGAAGGCCTATTTGGTTATTTTCCTAGCTACGCATTAGGGCATCTGATCAGTGCCCAATTAGCGGAAGCAATGGAGAAGGAGCTGGGCGGAGAAGGTGCAATAGCTGCTG
>NZ_PXVC01000088.1 GCF_003011125.1 Synechococcus lacustris str. Tous
CAGTAGGTATCCGATGGATGCCACCCCGCCCGCTGATCTATTTGAACCCGCCGATGCCAATGGTGCTATTGCCACTGCCACRGCAGTAATTGAACTGTTGCAGGCGATGGATCACTTTTAAATGAACTAACTAACTAACCCATGAACTAACTAACCCATCACCCTTGCAATTTGGCGGGCATGGGGAAAACCATTGGTTTGCATTGCAGTAAGGCAGGCTTCWRCTTGGGCGGCTGGAATTGCTGCTAAWAGCGGCCCGCAGGTTTGTGGATCAAGCCATAGCTGCAAGATCGCTTCAGATTGATGATTRATYAATTGCGGCCATTTTTCCAGGATGGCCTTGTTGCTAGGKGCCAGGCTGCTGGCTATGCCCTGTTGCAACAGTGTTAGGGCACCTTTTAGGGCTGGTGCTGCATCYAGCTCCAATTGCAATTGCACCCCCGGGGAGGCAGCCARCATTTCSGWTARATGACCMAGCAGGCCAAAACCGGTTACATCGGTGCATACCTGGCAGCCATGGGCYGCCAGCAAAGGCASCAGGSCCGCTTGGCTTTGTTGCATMAACTCCAGGGCTTCACTAATCCAGCTGGAYTTTGCTTTGCCAAGTTGGGCTGCGGCAAACAGCACTCCCGTGCCAATGGAGCGGCTGATCAACAACACATCACCCGGTTGCAGGGGCCCCTTTAGCCAAGGATCAGCGGCAAAACCATTCACGGTGAGGGCCAGCAGCAGTTGCTGGCTCAGTGGTTTGTTTGCCTCTTGAGCCATGGCCTGGAGGCTGTGGCCGCCGAGCAATTGGGCGCCATGTTGAGCAAGCACACTTTGAACACCGGCMAGGCTTTGGCTTAGTAATTCGCTTTGCAGTGCAACCGAGCAGCGGGGCAGCKGGATCAAGAGTTGGGCGCCCTGGATTTGGGCGCCACTGGCCCATAGATCAGAGCAGGCATGCAGGGTGGTGAGCCGTGCATTAAGCCAGGGATCTGCCACTAGGGCAGGGAAACCATCACAACTTTGCAGCCACTGCYGGCTGGAGCTATTGCTCAARCTATTGCTAACAATGGCGGCATCCTGGGGGCCTGTTTGATCTAAGCCGAGTTGATTTAGGGCTTGAWTGAGCACTTGGGCTGGCAGCTTGGCGGCGCAACCACTGCAGGCCATTTCCTCTGAASCAGCCATCACAGAACTGGGCTGCTGCAACATCGCCATGAAGCGCTGATCAAGTTTTTGCTTCCATMGCCAGCTCAGCCGCGAGGCACCCCAGCGCAGGGGCCCCCATTGGCCATAGGCACGGCCTTTGCCATCACCAAGCAGCTGTAGGGCATGGGTTTGCGGCTGCCAAAGGCGCAGTTTTTTCCCAAGGCTTAGCCGCTGCAGATTTGCGGCCAGGATCGGCGCTGCCCGCACCGCCCACACACCACTGGCGGGCCTTGGTTGCTGCTGGATTACGGCGCAATCACCACTGGCAAAAAAGCCSGGRAAWCCAAGCACCTGCAGGCTGGCATCCGTGCAGAGGCGCCCCTGCTGATTAAGGGGTAAACCAGTGGMTGCAAGCCAGGCGGGGCCGCGGCTGCCGCTGCAGAGCAGCCTCAGGGCCGGGCTAGCGCTGGYGGGTTCGCAATCCACATGCAGTTCCACACCAGCGGCCCGTAAGCCATYGCTAAAACGATYCCAATAGGGGCGGCTTTTTGATTGCAGCAGCAACTGCACCTGCAGGCCGCGGYGGCGCAGGGCAAAGCTGAGCTCCACTGCTGCTGCACCACTACCAATCAGTTGCACCAAGGCGCCAGGCGTGAGGGCACCTAGGGCAGCGAGCRCCGGTTCAAGCGGTTTGATGGCCATTGCTTGGGCTGGGCCCGCAGCGGTGCTGGCGCCGAGATCAAGGCTGAGCAAGGGGCAGCTGAGGGGCGGCCGGGGGCTGCCATCGCTATGGCGTAGCTGCAGTWRSCGYTTGCTGCTATCAAGGCCAATGATTTCGGCTTCCACAAAGGCCACCTGGGCTGCATTGCAAAGGCGGCGTAGATCGATCCGGCAAGCCTCGAGGCCAATGGTGCCGGCAAAAAGGCTTGGCACTAGGCCGGAATAAAGGCTGCTGCCGCTGCGGCTCACMAGGGTGATGGCGCCAAGGGCTGGCCGGCTGCTGGGTGCCATGGCCCAGCGCTGCAGCARGAGGGCATGGCTGTGGCCACCACCAGCTAGCACMAGGGCRCCTTGGGGTTGAKTKTTAGCGATAGCCATTGGGGTTGGCCTGCTGCCAGGCCCAACCATCACGGCACATGGCAGCTAGATCCAATTTGGTGCGCCAGCCCAAACGCGCTAGGGCCAGGGAAGGATCAGCCACGGTGATGGCAGCATCACCAGGCCTGCGATCCACCAGGCGATGGGGGATGGCAACACCACTGGCATYAGCAAAGGCATTCACCACCTCCAATACCGAACAACCCTGGCCGCTGCCCAGGTTGAGGCTKAGCAATTGGGGTGCTTCCGCCAGCAACAYATCAAGGGCGGCCTGGTGGCCGGCGGCTAGATCCATCACGTGGATGTAGTCGCGAATGCCAGTGCCATCTGGGGTGGGCCAATCACTGCCAAAAATCTGCAATTCGGCGCGGCGGCCAACGGCAACTTGGCTCACAAARGGAAACAGATTATTRGGGGTGCCAAGGGGATCTTCGCCAATCCTGCCGCTGGGGTGGGCGCCAACGGGGTTGAAATAACGCAGGCGGGCGATGCGCCAACCGGCTTCACTGGCGGCTAGGTCAGCAAGCAGTTGTTCCACAGCTGCTTTGCTGTGGCCATAGGGGTTGATCGGTTTTATCGCTGCGCTTTCTGGGATCGGCACCTGATCWGGGATGCCATAGATGGTGGCACTGCTGCTAAAAACCAAGCTGCGGCAGCCGGCGCTTGCCATCGCCTGCAGCAAGAGGCGWGTGCCYTCTAGGTTCACCTGCCAATAAAGCAAGGGCTTGGCTACCGATTCAGCCACGGCCTTGAGGCCGGCAAAGTGAATCACAGCATCGATGGGGATGCTGCTGAAGGCCCGTTGCAGGCWGGCGGGATGGCAGATATCACCAGCCACCAGGCTGATTTTTTTGCCGCTGAGCTGCTCCACCCGGCGCAGGGATTCYGGGCTGCTGTTGCGGAAATCATCRAGCACCACCAGTTGATGGCCGGCTTCTARAAGCACTAGGGCCGTGTGGCTACCGATAAAACCAGCCCCGCCGGTTAAGAGCAGATTGGCCATGGCAGGGGCAGGTGAAGCTGGAATCAGTTTGGCCTTTGGCTAAATAAAGGCAAAAAATATGCAATATCCGCATTAATTTGGGCACTCCCCCCCCCCTAGCGAATTTGCCCAAATATGTGCCAATGTTCTGCTGTTGAAGGTTGAGGTGGTTGAGCACTGCTCCCACCCACCCTCAACTTTTRGCAGGATTAGTGTGGCTTAAGTTTATTAAATATTTAATCYAATAATTTACAGATATATTTAGTCAAAATCTTAAATGACAGTTTTAGTTACCGGCGCCGCCGGCTTTATTGGCTTTCACCTGAGCAGCAGGCTGCTGGAGCGAGGCACTGCGGTGCTGGGGTTCGACAATATGAATCCTTACTACGACCCAGCCCTAAAGCGGGCCCGCCTYAAGCAGCTGCAGGCYACAGCWGARCGCACGGGCACMARCTTYCAGYTGATYGAGGCTGATCTGGAARAYCGCGMTGCAGTGGAGGCAGCCTTCACCGCGCACAAGCCGGAAAAAGTGGTGAACCTGGCGGCCCARGCGGGGGTGCGCTACTCAATCGAAAACCCAGCGGCATATATCCAAAGCAACCTGGTGGGCTTTGGCCATGTGCTGGAGGGTTGCCGCCACCACRRCATCGAACATTTGGTGTATGCCAGCAGTAGCTCGGTGTATGGCGGYAAYACAAACCTGCCGTTTTCAGARCACCAAGGSGTTGATCACCCGGTGAGCCTCTATGCGGCCAGCAARAARGCMAAYGARYTGATGGCYCACACYTAYAGCCATTTATATGGGCTGCCGGCCACSGGCCTGCGCTTTTTCACGGTGTATGGCCCCTGGGGTAGGCCAGATATGGCCCTGTTTCTGTTTACCAARGCGATCCTGGCKGGYGAGCCAATTCARGTGTTTAACAACGGCCAAATGGTGCGGGATTTCACCTATGTAGACGACATTRTTGAAAGCCTCCTGCGGGTGCTTGATAAGCCRGCSRCCCCWGATCCGGCCTTTAATCCCAGCCAGCCCAATCCAGCCAGCAGCTGGGCGCCCCATCGGGTGTTCAACATCGGCAATTCCAACCCCACACCCCTGCTGGATTACATCGGCGCGATCGAATCGGCCCTGGGSATCACGGCCACGAAGACCTTCCTGCCGATGCARCCYGGYGATGTGCMCGCYACTGCGGCTGAYACCTCAGCCCTAGAAGCCTGGACGGGTTTCAAACCAAACACCCCCGTASGCGAGGGGGTGGCCCGATTTGTGGCYTGGTATCGAGAGTTTTATGGGTTGGCCAAGGCTGCCTAGGCCTTGATAGATCGCGGGCACGTAATGCGCCGGTTATCTGGATAGCTGTGTTGTGCTGTTTAGCTACACTCAAATTACTGTTTGTTTGCGGCKATGACCCTYACAACCAGCCCAGCAATACCCAACGCAACGCCCCTAAGGCTTCCTGCYGATCTGAAGCTCACACCTAAACAGTTTGAGTTGGTGTGYGCCGAAAACCGTGAATCAGTTTTAGAGCTCAATGCAAGCGGCCGGGTGCTRGTGATGACGCCAACCGGTAGCGAAACGGGTTCCCGCAATGGTGAGTTGTTTTTCCAGCTCAAACTTTTTGCGCAGCAGCAAGGGCTATGGAAAGCCTTTGATAGTTCCACCGGCTTCCTGCTGCCCGATGGCTCTGTTCTCAGCCCAGATGCGTCATTGGTGCGAATTGATCGTTGGCAGGCCCTCAGCCCCGAAGAGCGCCGTGGTTTTGCACCGCTCTGCCCGGATCTAGTAGTGGAATTAGCCAGCCCCAGCGACGAGAGCCCCCTTGCACTAATGGCTCTGCGTAAAAAGATGGCYGCCTATCAGGCAAATGGTGCATCTTTGGCCTGGCTGCTGCTGCCCCACSAACAAACCGTTGAGGTKTGGGCGGCWAATACTGAATCGCAGCGCCTAGAGCAGATCCAGCTGCTTGATGCCAGTGGCGAGCTTTCGGGTTTGCAGCTGCAGCTKGCCAAGATCTGGGCTGGCTAGCTGATYTCTGGGCCTTGGGGAAACAGCACCGGAACCTGCACGGCCAGTCGCTCAAGCTGTTGCTCCAGGTCACAAACGACATCGCRAGCTGATCCTCYTCTGGCARCGTATCCGTGTGGATCTGGTACCMGATGCCAGCYAAAGATGTGCGCACTATGATGCGCACATCTTTGGCTGGTTGTGATGCGCACCACCCTGGAGCTGCCGGATCCTCTGTTTGCKCGCCTGAAGGCCCGGGCGTCCAGCGAGCGCCTCACTYTGAAGCAGTTGTTGCGCAGTTATGTGGAGCAGGGCCTAAGCGCCACGCCCAGCKGCTCCGGCTCGAAACGTTCGGCACACACCCTGCCGCGACTGGAGGGGCCCTTGGCCATGGAGAGCGAACACCTCAGCAACGCGGCASTGTTTGATCTGCTCGACGCGTGAGCACCACCGTTGAYCTGCCGGATCTSAACGTGTGGCTGGCCCTGGCCTGSCCCGACCACAGCCATCACCACCAGGCCTTGYACTACTGGGAGCAGCAGGCGGCTGAACAGGTGCTGTTCTGCACGGTCACCGCGCTTGGGTTGGTTCGGCTCGTGTGCCAGCCAAAGCTGATGGGTGCGGCGGTTAAAACGGCAGCAGAAGCATCCGCTCTGCTGGACGCGTTTTGCCAGCAGCCGGGTGTGAGCATGGCCTCAGCYGAGCATGCCGGCTGGGAGGTGTTTCACCAGCTGCTGAACAGCGGTGAGCTGCCGCCCCGTCTGTGCACCGATGCCTATCTGGCAGCCCTGGCGATAGCCAATGGCTGGCGCCTGGTTAGTTTCGATCGCGATTTCGCGCGATTTGAAGGCTTGGAGCGGTTGGCGCTTTGATGCCACCGCATGTGCTGCATCGGCTAAAATTGCAGCACAACGTGAGGCGCTGGTGAAAGAGCTCAATATCCGTGAGATGCGTGCCAGTCTCGGCCAACTGGCCGAGTTGGTTGCCACTGAAGGAGAGCTGGTGATCCGTCGGCGAGGYGAGCCGATCGCGCGGGTTTTGCCYATGACGCAGCAACGGCGCCCCCCCGACCATGCCGATCTTCGCCGGCGCATGCCGTTATTGAAGACCRGCTCAGCTGATCTGATCCGCGGCGAGCGCGATGAGTGCTGAGCCGGATGAGCGCTRAAAAACGTGCCTRTCTCGATACCAGTGCGCTGGCGAAGTGGTAYYTCAACGAGGCCGGTTCTGAGGCCTTTGTTGAATTTCTACAGGGGCTGGATTCGGCTGTGATCAGCAGCCTCAGCGTCACTGAGATGCGTTCCTTGCTGAGTCGCCGCCGGCGCATGGGCGATCTTTCGGTTGAACTCGAGTMTSTRCTGTTTGCAGCCCTTCTCAACGATATCGATCGTGGCTGGCTGCAGCGGTATCCGCTGGATGATGCACGTTTTGCGGAAGCAACGAATCTGATCGCGCGTTATCCGGAACACCCCCTCCGCACGCTGGATGCCCTGCATCTCACGGTGGCGGCTGATCTGGCGGTGTCGATTGTTGCCACAGCCGATGGGGTGATGGCTGATGCAGCCTTGAGCATGGGTTTGCAGGTTGTGCGGTTTTAAAATTGAGCTTCCCCCTGAGCCCGCAGGCGCCCCAGCCCGAGTGAACACCGACCGCTGGTACTACCGGGTTTTCCAGAGCGCCCCAGACCTAATCCGCTCACTGCTGCCAGGCTCAGCCGCCGCCACCGCTAGTGAATTTGGCCTAGCCCCAGATGCCCCCGGCGATCAGCTCTACCGTTTTGAAGCCCTTGAAATTAAGTAAC
>NZ_PXVC01000089.1 GCF_003011125.1 Synechococcus lacustris str. Tous
CTTTAACGGCCAGCTGCGCCCCTATCAGGAACGGGGCCTTGGCTGGCTTGCCTTTCTGCATCGCTTTAACCAAGGCGCCTGCCTGGCAGACGACATGGGGCTTGGCAAAACAATCCAACTGCTGGCCTTTTTGCAACACCTAAAAACAGAAAAAGAATTGCGCCGGCCGGTGTTGTTGGTGGCACCCACCTCAGTGCTCACMAACTGGCTGCGGGAAGCGGCCCAATTCACACCAAAACTAAAAGTGCTGGAGCACTACGGGCCAAAACGAGCTGCTAGCGAAGCTGCCCTAGCCAAAAGCCTTAAGGGGGTAGATCTGATGCTCACCAGCTATGGCTTGCTGCAAAGGGACGGCAAYCTGCTGGAAARTGTTGATTGGCAGGGGGTGGTGATCGATGAAGCCCAAGCGATTAAAAATTCCGCCTCAAAACAAAGCCAAGCCGCCCGCCAAATWGCTCGGCCCCTGCGGCAGGGTCGCTTTCGCATTGCCCTAACCGGCACMCCAGTGGAAAACCGGGCCAGTGAATTGTGGCCATTGCTGGATTATCTAAATCCGCTCGTATTAGGGGAGGAGGATTTCTTTAGGCARCGCTATAAATTACCAATTGAGCGCTATGGCGATAGCTCGTCGTTAAAAGATCTCAAAGCKAGGGTGGGTCCCTTWATTTTRAGGCGSCTAAAAACAGATAAATCAATAATTAGCGACCTACCAGAAAAACTTGAGCTAAATGAATGGGTTGGCCTTAGCCAAGAGCAAAAACAGCTATATACAAAAACCGTTGCCGCCAGTTTAGAAGCAATTCAAAGGGCACCACTCGGCAAAAAACATGGCCAGGTGCTTGCCCTGCTAACYCGCCTAAAGCAGATTTGTAATCACCCAGCCCTCGCCCTTAAGGAGGAATCAATTAGCGATGGATTTGCTGCCAGGTCGGCCAAATTACAACGTTTAGATGAACTACTTGAGGAGTTATTAGAAGCAGGTGATCGCGCCYTACTATTTACCCAATTTGCTGAATGGGGCCACCTTTTACAGGCCCATCTACAGCARCGCTGGCACCARGAAGTGCCCTTTTTACATGGGGGCAGCAGTAAAAATGATCGCCAGGCAATGGTGGATCGCTTCCAGCTGGATCCCCGCGGACCGCAACTATTTTTACTATCGCTAAAAGCCGGTGGGGTGGGCTTAAATCTCACCCGTGCCAGCCATGTTTTTCATATCGATCGCTGGTGGAATCCGGCCGTAGAAAACCAGGCCACCGACCGCGCCTATCGAATTGGWCAAATCAATAGGGTGCTGGTACATAAATTTATTACCAGCGGGTCAATTGAAKAGAAAATAGATCGCATGATTCGTGAAAAAGCAAAGCTTGCTGCTGATATTATTGGCAGCGGGGAGGAATGGTTAGGGGGGCTTGAATTCAGCCAATTGGCAGATCTGGTAGCCCTGGAGGATAATTAAACAATGSCAGCCAATAGCWCAAACAATTCGATCACCACCCAATTGGGTAGCGATGGCTTAGGCCAGCAGCCCTGGTGGGTTTTGGAATGGATGGAATTAATTAATTCCTATCGCTATAAAAAGCGTTTGGAAAGGGCTTGGATATATGCGCGGGAGGGGAATGTGCTCTCCATACGTTTTGAGGGTCGCAAGGTGCAGGCCCAAGTGCAAGGCACCGAAGCAGAACCCTACAGGGTGAAATTATGGCTTGATGTGTTAACTGATGAGGATTGGGAATTTGTTCTAGAGGCCCTCAGCCAAAAAGCGCGCTGGGCTTGYCAACTACTGGCGGGGATCATGCCCCAGGATATTGAGCGGGCATTTGCCGCCAGTGGCCGCAGGTTATTTCCATTYAAATTAGACGAAGTTGGCAGCGAATGCAGCTGCCCCGACAAGGCAAACCCCTGCAAACATATAAGCGCTGTTTATTATTTAATGGGTGATCGTTTCACTGAAGATCCCTTTGTGTTATTTCAATTGCGCGGCCGCAGTCGCAATCAATTACTGCAGGAGCTAGCCGAAAGGCGGCGGTTACTATTGCAAAACARCAGTGCCCCTGCAAAACAAACTGCTGGCTCTAACAATGGCCCCGATCCAGCGAACTGGTGGAGCTACAACTCCCCATTAGACCCTGATTTGGTGGTGATCACCCCTGCAATCGAAGGGGGTACGGGCTTAGCSGAGGCAGGTGAACTGCCYTTAGCGGAGGAGCCACTGCACCCCCAGGCAAATCAATTGTTTTTGGAGCGTTTACGAGAACACGGCAACCAAAAAGCCCAACTGGCCATGGTTGAAGCGATGGCCGCAGCCGCCKCTGGCAGCCCATGAAGCWAACAATGCCKGCGGATCCGCCATGGCTTAGCCCCCAAGCCCTGGGGCTGGTGAGCTTGATCCTGCAATCCCATCAAAMACTATTCGGCCGGCCCCTGATTAAGGCCCAAGGCAGCCGCCTTGCCGCCCAGGAGTTATTTGTGCTCGACCAGGTGGTGCTATGCCACAACGGCGCTGAAGATCCAAGTTTTATTTATGCCAATCGTGCCGCCCTATGTCTTTTTCAGCGCAGCTGGCAGGAGATGGTGGGTATGCCATCTMGGCTTAGCGCCAGCCAACAGCAACGCTTAGATCGTGAAAAGTTTCTCGCTCAAGTAAGGGAAAAGAATTGCATTGATGGTTATGCAGGTGAGCGTATTAATAGCCAAGGCAAACGMTTTCARATAAGAGGTGCAAGGCTATGGAATTTGTTTGATGCCGAACAGCACTACCGGGGTCAGGCCGCTTGCTTTAGCGATTGGTGGTGGTGTGGAGAACCGAATCTGGTATGGAGTGCCGAACCAAAAAGTWCGGTTGCCCCACTACGCAGAARCATTTCCATTGCCGAAGATTGATTCGTTCATTGATATTCGAATCATGCTCACCCGCCACACCACTCCCTTTGATCTTTTCGAAAAACTTGAGCAGCAATTAGCCCAAGCCGAAAGGGTGCCCGCAGCTGAAGTTATTGAAACCAACRACAGCTACCAAATCGCCCTGGAATTGCCCGGTATTGATCGGGAATCAATCGATGTGAAAGCAACCGAGCGCAGCTTGGTTATTARCGCTGAACGCAAGGCGCCCGAATCAGCAAACGAAACCGAAGCCCAAGCCCTGGTGAGAGAGTTTCGCTACGGCAATTGGAGCCGCAGCTTCCGCTTCCCCCGCGGCATCAATCACAACAGCTTAAAAGCCAACTACAAAGATGGCTTGTTGCAAATAAATGCACCAAAAGCAGAATCAAATGCTGCCGTAAGTGTTGTGGTTGAGGGCTAAACCCAAAGGGCCCATGTGGAGCATTTAGGTTTAGGCCACCAGCAAACCGAGATGCTCCACATAGGGCAAAAAATCACGATCAGAAAAAAGCAACGGCAGTTTTGTTTCAATACATGCTGTAGCAATAATTCCATCGATTGTTTTACGCACGGTGATTCCTTTGCTTCGCAAATATCGATAGTTTTCCACAGCTTTATATTTACAATTATCAGCAAGCATTTCTATGCTGCCTAGGGAACTAAATATTTCACTGGCAACCTCCATATCCTTGCTATTGCGAAAACCTTGCAAAACCTCCACTAGGATTAAATCGCCAATGGCAATGGGCGTAACACCCAAACAAGATTCCAAACGCTCCACCTCAAGGGTATTTTTTCCATTAAAAAAATCAATCCACACGGAGGAATCAACAACGATCATTTATTAATCTGATCGATCCATTCTCATTAGCTCCAGATCAGCATCCCAAGGCAATTGGCCGCGAAAATTTTTTATCAAACGCTGCTGATTTAGCAGCACAAGAGCACGCAAACCCTTCTCCACAACCTCTCTTTTTGTGCTAGCACCACTCGCCAGCATGGCCTCCTCCATCAACTGATCATCAATAACAATGTTTGTTCGCAATTTTGACGCCGCGCGAAAACATACACACATTATAGCCTGCTTCTACACATGGGTCAAGGTGRCCTAGGGCACAGTTGTTTAAGCCTGCAACAGGTAAGACTCATTAAGAATCAATGCACGGTATGGGATGGAATTGGTTCGCGTTTGCACAGCCACCGCCCCAGGCTTACGCATTTGGCTAAACGCCCTGCGTAAAGACCTCATGCGTTTGGGCCACCGGGTKGAGATTATCGACAACGGGGCAGTGCACGGAGCACTGCGGGCCAGCCACCCAGATATTGAAGGTTTGCTTTGCCTTGATGCCACCCTGCAGCCGGATCGAGAACAAGGGGGCCTTGAACTTTTAACCCGCCTGCAATGGCACGGGGAACCKGGCACCGATGAAACCCTGCAGCAATTTCGCGATCAGGTGTGYGCCCTGGTGGCATCTAYCCCAGGGCTGAGCTTGCGCAACAACAGCATCAACCCAGCCTTAGGCTKGRTTTAGTGATTAATTGCCATGGAGCCCCGGCTCACCCTGCAGCAGGCTGAAATAGCCGCCGATACCAYCACCYTGCGGTCGCTTGATTGGGATCGCAGCCGTTTTGACATTGAATTTGGCCTCCGCAATGGCACCACCTACAACGCTTTTTTGCTGAGGGGTGAACGCACCGCCTTAATTGATTCAAGCCACGCAAAATTTCGTAACCAATGGCTACCGGCCTTAACGGATTTAATTAATCCCACTGAAATYSATACCTTAGTTATTTCCCACACAGAACCAGACCATTCCGGTTTGGTTGCAGACCTAYTAGATCTCAACCCCGAACTAGAAGTTGTTGCCTCCAAGGTGGCGATCAATTACCTCGAAAGCATGGTGCATCGCCCCTTTCGCAGCCGCGCCGTAAAAAGCGGTGATTTCTTGGATCTTGGCACWAATAGCAGCAGTGGTATCAACCACAAACTTGAATTTCTYAGTGCRCCGAATCTGCATTGGCCAGACACTATTTTCAGTTTTGATCACGGCACCGCCGTGCTCTACACCTGTGATGCCTTTGGCTTGCACTACTGCAGCAATGAAATTTTTGATCTGGATCCTGGTGCMATCGCTCCAGACTTTCGCTTCTACTACGACTGCCTRATGGGCCCYAATGCCCGCAGTGTRTTGCAGGCCCTTAAACGAATTGAGGCRCTGCCACCGCTGAAGCTAATCGCCACMGGSCATGGCCCTTTRTTGCGCGATCATCTCAAGCTATGGCTAACCGACTACGGCGATTGGAGCCGTGAACGCAGTAAAGGCGACCGCTACGCCGCTGTTGTTTACGTGAGTTCATATGGCTTYTGTGATCGCCTCAGCCAAGCCATATCCCGCGGCMTTAATAAAACCGAATTGCCTGTGCAACTGGTTGATCTRCGCGGCACCGATGCCCAAGARCTATCAGCCTTAATCGGGGARGCGGCTGCAGTAGTGCTGCCCACACCCCCCAGCAACAGGGATAGTGAATTACAAAACAATTGGGGCACCGTGTTAGCTGCCCTTAATGCCAAGCAACCCGTGGGTTTATACGACGCCTATGGCGGCAACGACGACCCCATAGATGCCATTGCCGGCCAAMTGCGGGAGTTGGGTCATGCYCRAGCCTTTGCACCCCTAAGGATTCGCACGGTGCCYGATGCGGCCGCCTATCAACTCTGCGAAGAAGCAGGCACAGATTTGGGCCAATTGCTGCTGCGTGATAAGGCAATCGCCGCCATGAAGGCCCTTGATGCCGACCTRGATAAAGCGCTCGGACGCCTCAGTGGTGGCTTGTATGTGGTAACTGCGAAACAAGCCGAACGCAGTGGTGCCATGGTGGCCAGTTGGGTTAGCCAGGCCAGTTTTAATCCTCCTGGTATCACCGTTGCAGTAGCTAAAGATCGCGCCATCGAGGCGCTAATGCAGGTGGGAGATAGGTTTGTTTTAAATGTGTTAGTTGCCGATAATCACCAAAATCTATTGCGGCATTTCCTCAAGCGCTTCCCCCCCGGCGCCGATCGCTTTGCTGGTGTTGCCACCCTAGAGAATGCAGCGGATGGTGGTCCGGTTTTGAGTGAAGCCCTKGCCTTCCTTGATTGTGAAGTGAAGCAGCGCCTTGAATGCAACGACCATTGGCTCATCTACTCCCATGTTCGCAACGGCAACGTWGCTAACCAACAGGCCCTYACCGCCACCCATCACCGCAAGGTGGGAAACCACTACTAATGCCTAAATTCTAAATTACACTTAAGATCAAACAACATTAATTCATCTCTCTGTATAGAAAATAAGATCATTAAAATCCCTGTCAGAACTGAACTCTGGGCTATTAATTAAATCCTCAAACCCATATAGTCCAGAACCAAAAGAAATGCATTGAATAGAGGAGTTGATATTAGCATCTACAATAGAATAAAGCGGAATTTGAGTACCGTCTGGCGAATGAGTTATCAAAAGTGCAGCGTAAGATTGACCTTTTTCTACATTAACTAAAATATCACCATTTTTATTAAAATCTTCAAAATCAACCAATGAAGAAACAAGATTACTCTTAGCGGCTTGGAAGTAATCTTGATGATCTTTGGGATTAATTAAACCCTTGGCAGTAAGTATTTCACCTGTAAGAGAATCTACTCTATAGAAGGCAAATGAAGCACTATTRGCGGAATTTCCTTGAACATTCATTTTTATTTTTAAATTTTCTGTACTTGTCCAAAGACCTGAAAAATAAGTTTCAGTTCCACCATCTTTACTTGCTGTAAAAGTGGTATCTTTATCAACTTGCAGAGAAGAAAAATCTGCATCTACTACTTTCCCCTCTATTAAATCTTGCAATGATGTTATAGGCTTAGACAGTTCAGTTTTAACAATATTAAACTTATTCGCGAGAGTATTGGCAACATTATATTTTCCCCAATCGAGAATTTTCGAATTCTTAGTTAAGGGCAC
>NZ_PXVC01000009.1 GCF_003011125.1 Synechococcus lacustris str. Tous
GTTTAGATAATATCTCCCCTTTCGACCGTAGATATCCACTTAGTGATGGCAGCCGTATTGAGCAGGCTGATGGTACAGCTTGGATGGGGTTGCTTACGMTTTATATGTTGAAGATAGTAGTTGCYTTRAAACAACGGGCTATAAATGTGCAACATAACAGTAGTGTTGATTATAGTGGTGAATTGGTTCRGCGGTTTGTTATTAGCTTTATGCATTCTGTATCCTCSCTYAATAGTAAGGAGGAGCGTGGCTATTTGAACTGGGATTGCCAAGATGGTTTTTACTATGATCTTTTAAGAAGGCCTGATGGAACGGCTGAATATATAAGAGTTAGGTCACTAACTGGAATTATTCCCCTACTAGCTGTGCAATCTTTTAGCAGTAGTGATCTGGATGTTGATAAGAATTTAAATATGGATAATGCAATCTTGTCCTATGTGCAAGTTCATGGTATTGATGATTACAGCCTATCTATTGCCCATCTTGGTTGCTACTCAACTGGTAGATACCTTTTTGCGATGGTTTCCCCCTATCGGCTGAGAAGAGTGTGCAGATGGTTGTTTGATGAATCTGAATTTCTATCTGATTATGGCATACGTAGCCTTTCTAAGTTTCATGAATCAAATCCTTTCTCAATGAMTGTTTCGGGGATTACYGCATCACTTAAGTATTCACCTGCTGATAGCCCTGTTGCYATGTTTGGAGGCAATTCAAATTGGCGYGGCCCTGTTTGGATGCCCATCAACTACTTATTAATTGAAGCACTAAGGGAATATCATCGAGTTTTAGGTGACGACTTTCTTATTGAATACCCCACTTTTTCTGGCTGTAATCTACATCTTGGCCATATWGCGAATGATTTGGAGGCTAGATTGATCTCGYTRTTTCAATCTAATGAAGATAAAAAAGCTCCTTTCATTAAGCCAAATTCATACCTAGATATTTTAACYAATGCCGAGAATTTATACAACTTCCATGAATATTTYAAYGGTGATGATGGYACCGGTGTTGGTGCTAGCCATCAAACCGGATGGACRGCTATGGTAAGGAGAATGCTATTRCATCGCTGGGGATTTAGTGGTGATTAACTRTCTATTATTTATKYCCATTCACTTYATTCTAGTGTTTCTAYCATGAACATCTCATCCGTTTCTGTTYCTGCTGTTGATGGTTCATTGCTTCCAATGAGCAGTTTTTTGGGCTCACCTCTTCTYATAATTAATGTTGCAAGTGAGTGTCGTTACACTGKTCAGTATGAATCATTGCGTTTACTTGATATGCTCTATGGRCCYAGGGGGYTAAARATTCTTGCATTTCCTTGTAATGATTTTGGTGCTCAGGAGCCCAAGAGTGTTGATGAAGTTATGCTATTTCTTGCTTCTACATTTAGATTGAATATTCCGCTCTTTTCAAAGATTAGTTGTGTTGCACCTAATATTCATCCCCTTTTCAAGGTGCTCACCRATGATTCCRCACCAGTGACTTGGAATTTCGAGAAGTTTTTAATTGATMGGCAGGGCTCTTTAGTAAAGCGGTTTCCATCTGATGTATGTTTGTCTTCTATTGAAATTCAGCAACTCATAGAGAAATTGGTTGACCCAATTGCTTARGCTGTGTGTAAATTTTTTTAGTAATTTAGTTGAATYACTCGTGATGTACTATTTTTGTTYTTCTTCGCGTAAAGCATAGATAKCCGCCAACAAAACTAAATACAGTTAAAGTRTTGAAGAGCAATGATTGAGCRTTTAAATAAGCGATTGATGCTGTACCAACCTTCAGAACCTCACGGAGCATTGATGCTGCATATGCAGTACCAAAAGCTGAGCCTATGAAGCTCACAGCCCATATCACYCCAGAGGCTGAGCCAGTACTTTTTAAAGGAACTGAATCCAGTGCTGAACTATTGTTGGGAGATACAAACAAYCCTGCTGCGCTTCCAACCAAGAACATAGCAATACTTAGCTTAACAACTATTTCTTCTATTCCTGTAGCATTACTAGGAGCTTCACTAATGCTCTCAAGTCCTATTAACGCAATACCACCGCATACAAAACCTGATGTTGTTAGCCATCTGGCTCCGTACTTATCACTTAATTTTCCTGCAATTGGGCCAACGATTGCCAAGCCAAAAGCATAAGGCATCATAACAAGGCCRCTCTGCAAAGGGCTAAATTTTAAAACTTGTTGCGTGAAAAAAGGTATGGCAAATGTGCATGCAGCTACTATTGAGTTATTTAATAGACGGGTGAATGTTCCTCTGGCAAATTCTCCGATCGAAAATAAATGTATGTCMAGAAGTGGTTTTTTCATGCGTAGTTCAGTTTTAACAAACATAACAATTGATATTATTCCAAGAATAAACAATATTATACTTTGCTGTGTAATCGTTTTCCCRGATGATATTTTTACAACTGATAGCATTGTAGCCCCTATCCCAAATGCAGATAGSGCAAAACCAGCAAAATCAAAGCTCTTGTCTGATTTGTCTGCAATAACATTTTGAAGATATTGATCCTTAAGTATAAATAGTCCTATTAGGATTGCTATTATACCAATAGGCACGTTTACATAATAAATAGATCTCCATCCAAAACTACCGATTAATTGACCACCTAATGTGAAACCAAGGGCATAGCCAATAGAAAATACCGTTCCATTTATTCCCAGTGCAAGCCCATGTTGTTTTAGTGGAAATACYGTTAATGATATTACATTACTGTTCGCCAATAGTGCAGCCCCMCCCATTCCTTGAAAAATGCGCATTAGTATCAAAATTTCTATTGATGGCGCCAGGCCGCAGAATGCAGTGGCTAAGGTGTAGATAAAGAATCCTGTTATAAATATAGTTCTCATTCCATATAAATCTGAGAGTCGTCCTGCAGCTGGTAAGGAAACWGCTACAGATATGAAGAATGCAGATATTACCCATGCCGATGTGCTTGCAGTTGTAATTAAATCCTTAGTTATATTTGGGAGAGCTAGGTTTGATATTGTTGAATCAACCCCAACTAGCAGGATACTCATCTGAACAACTAGCAGCGCATACCATTTGTATTTATCYTTGTCTATGAGGTCAGCCAGAAATTTGGTTCTAAATTGAGTTGGTGCCATAAAAKTTTTTTCTTACTCTATCAGAGGCAGCACAAAWGCCAACCCYTAGGCAAGGCCATCWCSAGTTATGGCCTATTTTTTGAGAACTGCTAAAATAAAATGCTTTTAACTWTTTCCATGTCTGAAGCCTTAAGAATGCACAGGCGTATAAMCCGCCTYAACCACATCGCTTTGATGGCTAAGCCTGGTGGTCACGATCTAGCTAGGGCRTTTTATGTTGATATCCTTGAGATGCAAGAGGTTGTTCTTCCACCCGAGCTTCTCAAGGATTTCGATTTGATGTGGTTCAGATTYTTAGATATGATGATACATTTGAGTTTTACYAATGATTTTGTTGCTTCGCCTGTTGGTAGGCATATTTGTTTAGAGGTTGAAGATGTTCTTGCTTTGAGGAGTAAGTTGGAAACCAGTGGTCATATTGTTGAAGATCAGGTTTTATTGCCAGACCGTAATCGTTTCTTCATTCCMGATCCRTTTGGTAATTATTTTGAGCTCATGGAGTTTAARAACWATTAATCTCCCTTRATTTTAATYTGCWTGTTAATTAAAATTCTTTTAYATTTATGAATAATCACTKTTTMCTACTTACCYTTTTYCTCTCATTACCYCTATCCGCTTTCTTTTCGCYTGGAGCATTAGCTCAACCTCAGCATGACTCCAAACAAGATGTTGTAGAAATCTCCTCGCTTGTTATTCCTAATGATACTTTTAAATTCCTTTTGGCGCCTTTACAGTCTTCCAATCGGATCGAATATAATCATTATCTTCCTTTGTTRATTAATACAAATTCTCAARTATTTATTGACAATACAAYTTAYGTTAAGCAGCGCCCAATCGAAACTGACAATATCAATAGTTCATATATTGATTCTATCGGTGATAGCGTGCGAATAGGCTATCGGAAGCTATTAACTGGAGCTGATAGTTTTTGGGGAGTCAATTTTGGTTATGATAATGCTCTGCAGGCTGGGCTTTAYTACCAACAACTTGGTGTTGGATTCGAGGTTACGTCACCTAATTTCCAATTAGTTAGTACTTTTGCGGCCCCAATTGGCAATCGAGCTTACCCTTCCCCTGGAAAATCTATTCTATCACCTTTTAACATWCAAGTTTCAGTGCCTACGGGTATCAATKCCTTGGTTTTTTTGCCTAGGTTTTATTATATATMTGATTACGATGGTGCTTCTGCCCCCGGCGGTCAATTGCAACTAAATTATCACTTTAATCCTCGTTTAAAACTTTCGTTATCTACGAGTTATGATAATTTATCAGGCTCAGGAGGTGCATTAGAGTTATTTTGGCGKCCTAATGTACCTGTAGCGCCTAGTTTRGGATCTCCCATAAATCCTCAAATACTTGGTTCCTATGCTGGACCTGTTGGCAATAATGGAACACGTATYATTCGTTTAACTGGTTCWGATCCGGCATACGGAGATTGAAGGTTTTCTTTATTCTTCAATTAGTATCAATGCATGTCCGTCTGGATCTCTTAGTCTGCAAGCTTTTCTTGCTCCCCAARTACTAKCAGGTATTGATAYTATAGAGCCAAATGATTGTGGCAAATTGCTTGTTGCTATTTTCCCATATAGTTCGCTTAGGTTATTTACTGATAATATTATCCTCCACTCATTTAAATCAGTTGGTTTCGGGTTAWTTCTGGGTCTTCGTTCTTGGTTTGGTAATTGATAGTCAAGYAGTTCAATCCCSATCCCATGAGGGTTTGGCCTAAGAGTACTTATTAAAACCTTTGTATTCTTTAAGCCATCCATTTCATCCTGTTCTGTTCCATAGTTAGTGCCTTGCCCAAGAATATCAAGTCCAAGGATTCCGTTGTAAAATTGCAAACTTCTCTTTGTATCTGATACGCCAATGGCGGTGTGGTCTATACCCAAATATAAATCACCGTTATYATTATGCCATCTATCATCTCCTTTGTCTTTTGGGAAATTCAGAAGTTCCAACGGATGTCCATGAATACCTTTAAATTTTACGGCTTTAATATTTGCCGCACCAGTATTCCATTCTGGTAGTGTTTGTGGTCTGCTTGAAATTTGGACTGCTTTATTTGCTCCTTTGGTAAATGCTTCTTCAATATCACTTACAACTATGCAAATGTGTTGAAACCAGAGATCATTACTCTTTGAGTCTGCTGGTATCATTTCACCTTGATAATTATTTTGTTTTAAACTCTCTATATTTTGGAATTCCCAAAGTTCAAGTTCTTCCTCCCCAAGGTGCAATTTGGCTTTATCAACAACTGCGTTCTGCATACCCAAAAGTTCGTCAAACCAATTGCCTTYYAGTATTTCTCGTTTGCCAGCCTKAAAACCAAGATTTTCGCAGTACCATTTAACTTGGTCATCTARGTTTTTTGTTGTTTGCGCGATGCTTRCTATCTTGTTTGGCATGCKGTGTCATCAGAAAAAATTTCTATWTAYAATACCCTGATTGCTGCATTTCTTGGTTTTTCTTGTGATGTATGCYCATTTGCTGACAGACAAATTTTTTTAAATTATTCTTGRCTAGTTGTGCTARTATTAWATAGTAAATTYTGCAATTAGYRTGTTTACCCCATGKCTGAACAATTTTTGAAGGGMAAAGTTGCAATTRTTACYGGTGCTAACAGTGGTATTGGTAAATCGGTTGCAATMGAACTTGCTGCTCGTGGGGCTAGTGTWGTTATTAATTATAGATCTCACCCTGAACTTACTGAAGTCATTYTGTCTGAGATTKCTGCCTCAGGTGGAATTGCTATYGGCGCTCAGGCTGATGTTACTMAYCTAGATTCGCTTCAGGGAGTTGTGGATCTCGCTGTTGCAACYTACGGCCGCCTTGATGTTATGGTTAATAATGCAGGTCTTGAAACGCGCACCTCTATTCTAGATACTACCCCTGAAGACTACGACAAGGTTTTAGATGTTAAYTTGAAAAGCGCCTTCTTTGGTACACAATTTGCTGCCAAGCAGATGATTKCCCAGGGAGGTGGTGGCAGGGTGATAAATATTTCTTCTGTTCATGAAGATTGGCCCATGCCAAATAACACAGCCTATTGTTTGGCTAAGGGTGGTGTTCGGATGCTCGCCCGCACCGCAGGTGTTGAGCTAGCGCCCCATGGCGTTACGGTTGTTAATGTGGGCCCTGGCGCCGTTAATACACCTATCAATGCTCCAACAATTAATAATCCCGAGCTTTTAGCTAAATTAAATTCTGCCATACCTATGGGTCGGATGGCTGAGCCCAGTGAAATCGCTGCAGTTGTTGCTTTCTTGGCCAGTGATGCCGCAAGCTACATAACTGCCACATCTATTTTTGCTGACGGTGGAATTATGCAATCAAGTCCCGGTCTCTAAGTTGTTATTTAGTTGTTTTTARCTTTTATTCTCTCACTTAGTTCTTCTACCAYTATTYTYGATTCTAATATCCTTCGTAATGTGTTGTAGTTCTCTTTGTGCTTCTCCCCATTAAGTATTAGTGTTGCCACTTTTATATTTCTATTTTCGAGCGCCTCTATTGATAATAGTGTGTGGTTTAAGGTGCCAAGCCCAGATCGCGCAACAAGCACTACTGGTAAATTCCACATTTTAACTTGATCAATTTGAAGCCAGTCATCTCTTAGCGGTACCATTAAACCTCCCGCYAGTTCAACCACTAAGGCACCTTCATGGTTAGGTAGCTTTAAATTTTCTTTATCTATTGTTATTCCTTCCGCAGCTGCCGCTTGGTTTGGCGATGCTGGCATTTTTAATCTATAGGCTTCTGGGATAATCMGGTTTGCTTTTATACCGCTTAGTTTTTTTACAGTTGCGCTATCGCCACCTGTATCTAGATCGCCGCATTGCACCGGTTTCCAGTAGTGGGCATTTAATTTATTTACAAGCAAGCTGCTTACTATTGTTTTACCTACATTTGTGTCTGTTCCTGCAACAATTATGCGGCTATGTGTGTCCATTTGCTTAATTCTTTGCCATTGGCTTTTGTGCTATTACTAGCATAATATTCCAGTTTATYGTTATCTTGTCTTCCCCACGGCTCTGCCTTTTTTGTTGCATTTCTTTGTTTATTTCTTGTGGCCAGCAATTGTTTAGTTTTTTYAATTCTTTCTGATTTAGTGTGTGAATAGCACCTCCATTYGCTCCCATTGATTTMATTTCTTTTAGGAATTCYATGCCTGAACTATATTGTTTGCTATATCTAATTATTTTGTGCTTCTTTATTTCTGCTACTTCGCTGAGGCTTTTTGTTAATTCATGCCAATTTGGTAGCTTGATAGCTGTGCATTTCACTCCAGCTTTTTCGGCTGCGATCTGCCAACTTGTAAAACTTCCCTCTACGGGCACTGTTATTGCTAGCCAGCCTCCTGGGGCTATTGCATCTCCCCATTCTTTTATTTTTTCTACTGGATTATCTAACCAATGCAATGCAAAACTGCTTGCTATTAATGCAGCACCCTTTGCCAYAGCTGGCACTCCTTGATTTAAATCCCATTCCATTTTCCTCATGYTTGTGAATTTTGATTCTGCTAGTAGTTCTTTGCATTCATCTACTAATAGKGCGCAAAAYTTCTTTTTTTGATTTTCCAAAGCYCTRGCTAGATGTCCACTTCCTGCGCCAAAATCCCAGATTGTTCCATCGGGCACCTCTAGGTTTTGGCAATGTTTTGCTAATCTCCAAGCCACCGCTTGTTGCAGTTTGGCTTTTTTTGCATAATTTTTTGCTGCTTTTTTAAAAGCTTGGCAAGGTTTTATTTCCATGGCTTATTGTTTCGCCAGCCAGGTGAGCATTGTTTCAGCCAATGTTGGCAGCAATAATCCATGGCCTATCCCATCAAGTTTGATGGTTTCTGCATTTTTTAGCTCTAAACGCAGTTTTGTTTTGCTGGCCTCGCTCACAATTTGATCATCGCCAGCTTCCACTATCAAAACTGCTGCTTTCTGTGGGAAGGCTTCTGGTATCCCCTTGCAGCTAGAAAGTAAAACTAAATCATCTASTAATTTTTTTTTACCTTTTTCTGATATCTCCTGATCTTCCACYCCTGCAGGTAGATAMTCCACCGGCTGCGGTGCCGCTACTTTTTCCCTGAACTCTTCAAATAATTCCCTTATTTTGCCTATTTCTATTTTTTGCGCCATTGCTTTGAGGGCAATTTGCATGTTCCTGCCATCRCTTCCTTCTGGCACAAATTTGCCAAAACTAGCTAACAGAATCACSGCATCTGAATTTKCTAGAATTTTGCTTGGTGTGAGATGTAGCCCYAAGGAGTTAACAATTAATGCATGCTTGTAGCTGTKTTGCCATTCRGGTGAGTTTTCTTTGAATTCGCCATAACCTCTCTCAAAGCACTCAAGAWGCCAGCCTCTTTTCTTGCATGGTTCGCGCCATGATTGCCAGCAGCGTTGATCACTRCCCCAGCCATGAACGGCTATTAATTGCCATGTCCTTTTCATTCTTTGCTGCCTCCTTTTCCAAGGATGGCCATGAATTTTTTAAGGCWTTCTTTTGGCAGGTTTGGCCGCAAGCTCACCCTTAGTTGCGCCTGGCCCTCTGGCACCGTTGGCGGCCTGATTGCTATCACCAGCAGCCCCGCCTGTTCAAGTTGTTTCTGCATTTCAAGCGCCTYTTTATCACCCCCCAGCTTTATGGCAAGGATCGGACCATTGCCKGGGGGGCGAGGCCAGCCATGTTGCTCGAGCGTGTTGCGCCATTCATTTGCGYTTGCACTTAACTGTTGCCTCATTTSCTCCGCATCCGCTGAACCTATMAATTCCAGGGCCTCYAGCGCCGCTGCTGCCAATGGTGGTGCTAAGGCGGTGCTGTAGCGAAAGGCGCCACTGGTTTGAAGCAATTTCTCTGCTACTYCCCCATYCGCTGCCAAGAAGGCGCCACCGCTGGCAAAGGCCTTGCCAAAGGTGCCACTGATCAAAGTTATTCCATCAATGCCATGRCCTAGCCCTTTGCCYCCCATGCCCATGATTCCAAGGGCATGGGCTTCATCAAGTAATAGGYTTGCATTGTATTTTGTACATAGCATTGCTAGCGCTTTTACATCTGGGCTAGAGCCTTCCATACTGAATAGGCTTTCACTAATTACCAGCAATTCTCTTTCAACATCATCAGCTCGGATCTSCTCTAATTTTTGCTGTAGATCTTCAAGGTTGTTGTGTTTAAACCTTTKCAGTTTTGCTCCYGTTGCTTTGATGCCCACCAGTAATGARTGGTGGATTAGTTGATCGGCTAGCACCAGGCTATGCCTACCAGCAAGGGCTGCAACAGCTGCAATATTTGCCTGAAAGCCACTGGGGAAAAGCAATACCCGTCCCCGCTTTAACCATTTGGCTAATGCTATTTCCAGCTGTTCATGTTCAGGGCGGCTGCCGCTCACCARCCTTGAAGCACCAGCTCCAACACCTCCCTTTTCAATGCTTGCAATGGCAGCTCTGCTGATTTTGGGATTTCTACCCAAGCCAAGGGTGTCATTACTGGCGAGGTCTAGCAGACTGTTACCACTAGGGGTTTCTAGGTGTCCAGCAGCTTTACTAATGAAAGTGCGCAGCTGCCGGCGCCTTTCTGGTTTCAATTCAGCCATAAGATTCAACGATGAATGCCACCGCTAGCTCCCCTGCCAACGGTGYTGCCCCCCTGGATCCAGGGCAACTTTTCCCGTTCCCCCTGGATGAATTCCAGTTGGAAGCCATCGGCGCTTTGAACCAGGGCCATTCGGTGGTGGTGAGTGCCCCCACAGGTTCCGGTAAAACGTTGATTGGTGAATACGCCATCCATCGCGCTTTGGCCCATGGCCAGAGAGTGTTCTACACCACCCCGCTCAAGGCTCTCTCCAATCAGAAATTGCGTGATTTTAGGGAGCAGTTTGGCGCCAACAATGTTGGCTTGATGACCGGTGACCTCACCGCAAACAGGGAGGCCCCAATTGTGGTGATGACCACTGAGATTTTTCGCAACATGCTCTATGCGGAGATCGATAACAGCGAAGACCCCCTAGATGGCGTTGAGGCGGTGGTGCTCGATGAATGCCACTACATGAATGATTCCCAGCGGGGCACCGTTTGGGAAGAATCAATCATCCACTGCCCTTCTGCAATTCAGTTGGTTGCTTTATCTGCAACGGTTGCCAATGCAGGTCAATTAACGGATTGGATTGAGCAGGTGCACGGCCCCACCGATTTAATCCTTAGCGATTTCAGGCCAGTGCCACTGCAATTCAATTTTTGTAGTGCAAAAGGTTTGCATCCATTGCTAAACGAGGCCGGCACCGGCCTTCATCCCAACTGCAAGGTTTGGCGCGCTCCTAAGGGCCATCAACGCAAGGGGAAATCGGCTAAGCCACCCCAACCGGAGGCGCCCAGCATGGGTTTTGTGGTTGCACAATTGGCAGAACGGGAAATGTTGCCCGCAATTATTTTTGTGTTTAGCCGTAGGGGTTGTGATAAAGCAGTGCGCGATCTTGTTAAGGCATCTTTGCTAAATAAAGAAGAGGCTGYTTCCATACAACGGCAATTAGAAGCCTTTGCTTTGAAGTGTCCTGAGGCTGTGCGCGATGGTTATCACGCAGAGGCCCTWCTTCGTGGTGTGGCATCTCACCATGCTGGTGTTTTACCGGCCTGGAAGGAATTGATAGAAGAATTATTCCAGCAGGGTTTGGTGAAAGTGGTTTTTGCCACAGAAACCTTAGCTGCTGGTATCAATATGCCTGCCCGCACCACTGTTATTTCATCCCTTTCAAAGCGCACTGAAAATGGCCACAGGCCTTTAATGGCCAGTGAATTTCTACAGATGTCTGGTAGGGCTGGCCGYCGCGGCCTGGATGTGCAGGGATATGTGGTGGCAATGCAAAGTAGGTTTGAAGGTGTTAAGGAAGCTGGCCAACTTGCCACAAGCCCAGCTGATCCATTGGTGAGTCAATTCACCCCTAGCTAYGGCATGGTGCTCAACCTATTGCAGCGTTATGCATTACCAAAAGCTAAGGAATTGGTGGAACGCAGTTTTGGTCGCTACTTGGCTACTTTGGATTTAGCTGATGATCAAGCGCGYATAACTTCCCTGCGGCAGCAGTTGGAACAACTWGGAGAAACCTCCACCGATGTGCCATGGGAAGATTTCGAAGACTACGAAAAGCAACGTAGTCGCTTGAGGGARGAAAGAAGATTGCTGCGCATTCTTCAGCAGCAGGCAGAGGAAACATTAGCCCACGAACTAACCCTTGCTTTGCAATTTGCAAGCCCCGGCACATTGGTGAGTATTAAGGCACCTCAATTGCGTGGTGGTGTGTCGCCAGCAGTTATTGTGGAGAAATTACAAGGGGCCGCTCAATTTCCCCTGTTGCTTTGCCTTACGGATGAAAACATTTGGATTGTGGTGCCATGCCATGCCGTGGTTTGTATCCATGCTGAATTGAGTTGTTTACAGGTGCAAAATATTCCCGTACCGGAATTAGATCGGGTTGGGGAATTGCGCCATGGCGATCAGCACAGTGGTGGTTTAGCYCTTGCTGTGGTTGCTATGGCCCGCCGCCACGACATGCACACCCCCCARTACGACCTGGCTGGTGAGGTGCGCGATCAAGCGGAATTAGTAAATAATTTAGAACACGATTTGGAATTACACCCAGCCCACCGTTGGGGTGATCGCAAGCAATTAAAGAAGCAGCGGCGGCGCATGGAGGAATTAGAAGAAGAGATTGCTGAACGTCAGCGTTTATTGCATCACCGCGCTAATCGCCATTGGGAAACATTTCTTGATTTAATTGAAATACTCCAACACTTTGGCTGCCTTGATGAACTTGAACCCACGGAAGTTGGTTTAACAGTGGCGGCCCTTAGGGGTGATAACGAGCTCTGGCTTGGTTTATCTTTAATGAGTGGTCATTTTGATGAATTACCACCAGCTGATYTAGCTGCTGCCCTTGAGGCAATATCTACGGAGGTGAGCCGTCCCGATCTTTGGTGCGCTTACCCACCTCCCCCMAAAGCAGAGGAGGCACTCCACGACCTGCGCGGCCTGCGGCGGGAATTGGCGCGMCTGCAGGAACGCCATGGGGTGTTGTTCCCGCTCTGGTGGGAACCGGATCTGATGGGTTTGGTGAAGGCCTGGGCCGAGGGCGAAAGCTGGAGTGATCTGATTGCCAACACCTCCTTGGATGAAGGCGATGTGGTGCGCCTGATGCGCCGCACGGTGGATCTCCTCGCCCAATTGCCCTATTGCCCGGCCGTAAGTGAAGAGCTGCGCCGCAATGGCCGCCGCGCCCTGCAGATGATCAACCGTTTCCCGGTTAAAGAAGAGCTGCCTGGGGTTATCGACGATTCCCTTAATCCAGCCACACTTAGGGCATCACTTCTGGATGCGTAACGCCTAGATATCGAGTCTTTTATAAATYGTATCCAGCTGGGCCTGGTGCAATTCAGTGCTGAAACATTCAGCCAGMTGGGCGGCATTTAGGTGGCTGGTGATGGCCGGATCGGCCTCGAGCTTGGCGCGGAAATCGCCCCCTTCCACGTTCCAAGCGCTGTGGGCATGGCCCTGCACCAGCCGGTAGGCCTCCTCGCGAGCTAGGCCGCTATCAACCAGGGCCAGCAGCACCCGTTGGCTAAAAACTACGCCGCCATAGATGTTGAGGTTGCGGCCCATGTTGGCTGGATAAACCTGCAGGCCAGCAATAACTTTGGTCATCTCCCGCAGGATGAAATGGAGCGTAACGCTCACATCCGGCAGCATCATTCGYTCCACGGAACTATGGCTGATGTCGCGCTCATGCCAAAGGGCCACATTTTCAAGGGCCGCCACCGTGTAGCTGCGCAGCACCCGGGCTAGGCCGCTGATCCGTTCACTGCGGATTGGATTGCGCTTATGGGGCATGGCGGAACTGCCCTTTTGACCCTTGGCAAATTCCTCCTCCACCTCCAGCACATCACTGCGCTGCAGGTTGCGGATTTCCGTGGAGAACCGTTCCAGGGAGGTGCCCACCAGGGCCAGGGTTTGCACGTATTCGGCGTGGCGGTCGCGGCCGATCACCTGGGTGCTGGCGATGTCTGGGGTGAGGCCTAAATGGGCGCAGGCAATTGCCTCCACCTCAGGATTGGTGTTGGCGTAGGTGCCCATGGCGCCACTGATCTGGCCTACGGCCACCACCTGCTCAAGCCTTTCGAGCCGCTCCTGGTTGCGTTCGGTTTCCGCCAGCCAGCCGGCCAATTTGAAACCAAAGGTGATCGGCTCMCCATGGATGGCATGGGAGCGGCCAATCATCACCGTGTGCTTGTGGGCCCTRGCCTGCTGGCGGATTGCTGCRGCAAGATTATTTAGTTCCTGGCGCAGCAGTGCCACCGAGGCCTTGAGCTGCAGGGCTAGGCCGGTGTCGAGCACATCGGAGCTGGTCATCCCCACATGGATATAACGGCCAGCATCCCCCACSTGTTCATTAACGTTGGTGAGGAAGGCGATTACGTCGTGGCGCACCTCAGCTTCTATTTCAAGGATGCGCTCGGGGCTAAAGCTGGCTTTGCTTTTGATCTCCGCTAGCGCCTCAGCAGGCACCTTGCCTAACTGGGCCTGRGCYTCGCAGGCGGCAATTTCCACWTCCAGCCAGCTTTGGAACTTGGCCTGTTCTGTCCAGATCCCGCCCATYTCGGGCARGGTATAACGCTCGATCAAGGCGATTATTCAGTCAACTATCAATCTAACTAGCGTCGGCTGTGATACTTAGCCGCGACACTTCCCAAAAAACGGCAGACCCCCAAGCCTGTTGCCTCACCCAACAGCGGCGGCCATTGCAATGGATYAGCTCAAAGGCAGGTAGGTCGTGGGGATGGTGGAGCAATTTCACAAAACTGCCAGGTTGCAAGCGTTGTGGAAACATCAACACTTTTGCCYTAGGGCTCTCGCAGGGCCTGAGCTCAGGTTGGCTGATGGCCTGAGCCATTTTCCTCCAAAAAACTTTTATTGATTCTCAGGCAGGTTTTTGCTTAAACGCGAGCTGCGTTCGGATTTCCTCGGAWTTGGGATGCTTTTCTGTTACGTAGTTCAATACAGCAATTGCCAGCGCCATGGCCAATCGCCAACGCCTAGACCTGCGCTTGCTGGAACTTGGCTTAGTGGCAAGCCGGCAACAGGCCCAACAATTGATTCGAGCCGGGCGGGTGCGTTTAGGTGCGGAAATTCTCGATAAACCAGGCCGTGAGATCGATCTTGATGCCTTACCTCAAGTGGAGCTGCCACCTCGATTTGTTTCTAGGGGCGGTGAAAAGTTAGAGGCAGCCCTAAGCCAGTTACCAATTCAAGTGGATGGCCGCTGTTGCCTTGATGCCGGAATTTCAACAGGTGGTTTTAGCGATTGTTTGCTTCAACACGGTGCGGCGCGAATTTATGGCATCGAYGTTGGCTACGGACAAATTGCCTGGAGCCTGCGCACCAACCCCCGAATTGTGCTCAAGGAACGCACCAATGTGAGGCATCTAAAAGCCGAAGATCTCTACAAACCCGATGATCCATTGCCCACCCTTGCGGTGGCGGATCTTTCCTTTATTTCCCTTGGCTTGGTGCTGCCAGCTTTGCAGGGATTGCTGGCGGGCGCTGCTGCTGCAGAAGCGATTTTGCTGGTGAAACCCCAATTTGAAGTGGGGCGCCAGAGGGTGGGAAAAGGCGGGGTGGTGCGGGATCTCAAGGCGCAAGGGGATGCYGTGTTGGCWGTGGCCGTGGCGGCARCTGSCCTGGGCTGGGTGCCCCAGGGATTGGTTGCATCCCCCATCACCGGCCCCGCKGGCAACCATGAATATCTGCTTTGGTTGGGGCCAAAGCCCCACTTTGAGCCAGATAAATGGGCGGATTTAGTGGCCCAGGTGGTGGATAGGGCCAATGGGCCTTGAGCTAGATGGCGCTGGTGTCGCGGTCGCCAGTGCGGATGCGAATTACCGATTCCACTGGCGTTACAAAAATCTTGCCATCACCGATCTCACCTGTGCGGGCTGCTTCCTGCACAGCGCTCACAACCGTATCCACCTGGCCGTCGTCTACAACGATTTCCAGTTTTAGTTTCTGCAGAAATTCAACGGTGAATTCTGAGCCGCGGTAGCGCTCCACCTGGCCTTTCTGGCGGCCAAAACCACGCACTTCCGTAACGGTCATGCCAACGATGCCGGCATTCACTAGGGCCATCTTCACGTCGTCGAGCTTGAAGGGGCGGATCACTGCTTCTATTTTTTTCATTGTTTTGGTGGCTATGCCATGGGGAGTGCTTTGCCAGAATTATGGCTGCAGATCCATTTCAGGAACCGCCTGCCCATTTTTGCGTAGCGATAGTTACGGTTAATTSATTTCCCCCCATCCACTTTTATTTCGTGACTGTTCCAAGCACCCAGAGCCCTGCCTATGGCGAACGCAATATCGCAGCCGCTGAACTGATCTGTTTTGATAACCCCCAACAGCAAAGGCCATATAACATYGCAATTTCATTGCCGGAATTCACTTGTAAATGCCCATTCTCTGGTTATCCAGACTTTGCAAAACTGCAACTTAACTATCAACCTGGCCCAAGGGTTCTGGAGTTGAAGGCACTTAARCTTTATGTTAATAGTTGGCGCGATTGCACTATTTCCCATGAGGAGGTTGTGAATCGCATCCTGGATGATTTTGTGGCAGCTGCTGCACCAATCTGGATGGAATTAGTGGCTGATTTCAACCCAAGGGGCAACGTACATACCGTAATTACGGTGCACCATGGTGTAGAGCAGCATTAGCAATTAGTGGTAGTTCATCGGCAAAAGCAGTGAGATTGCGATTGCATAAGCCACCTATATGTAGCGTATCCCCCTCTGCGATGGCCCASAGCTGGCGAGTGGCAATAAGGCTRAGCCCGCCTCCKAGTAACAGAATTGCAAAACCTGTATAAACCAGAGGTACACCCGGGTCGCGTTTAATTAGCAAGCCACTTGCGGGTAACACATCCACCAGRCGAATTGGTATGCCATAGATTTCAACTGCTTCACCTCCCACCGGCAATAAGCCCAATAATTCACTGCCAGCAGCAAAAACTTGGGCAGGGCCGATCTCGGTTTGAAGCGCGATTAAAACGGGATTGGTTCCATCGGGTTTTGTTGGTAGAACTATCCCCCAAACCTGCTCGCCCAGTTCTGGGAAGGTTTGCAATGGCAATTGCAGTAAAGGGCTATTGCCCAGTTGCAATGTGATTGCAGCTAACGACCAATCGGCTTGGTAAATAGTGATACCCCGATGCCTGATTGGATGATTAACGCTTACTTTTGTAGCTAGGGGTTTATTTGCATCGCTATCATTTAATTCAATACTGGAGCTGAACTGTTCAGGCCGTCCGGCGGGGTCGCGATCGATGGCAAATTTGCTCAGCGATAATTCCAATTGGGTTTCMCCCTGGCGGTTGAGGAGCTCCAAAGAACGGCCCGGMGCCAGGTAGCGCTCCAACCTTTGGCCGCCGAAGGCCCCCACCACGGCCCCCACCATGAACACGATCAAACCGGCATGCACCAGCAGTGGCCCCACCCGACCCACRAGACCGCGGCGGGCAGCTAARCGCTGGGGGCCMGGTTTAACAGCCCAACCCTTTTGCCTTAGRTGGKTAGCTAGATCAAGCAGGGCTTGATCGCCATTTGAATTGTTGATGCTTGYGGCAACAGCTAATTTGCTCAGYTGCCGCGGTTGGCTGTAATCAAGCCAGCGCAAACCAGCTTTTAGGGCMGGCCATTGGCGYCGCAAACTGCAAAGCAGCAGAGCAACGGCAAGCCAGGCCAGCAAAAATAAAAACCAATTACTGGTATATAGATGGTCTAATTCCAAATTGAGCAGTTGCTCACCACCCAAAAAMCCAAGCCAAGGGTGGGGGTTGTAGCGCTCCAGATAAAAACTGTTTGGCTCCCCCTGGGGTATGGCGGTGCCAAGGCCGCTGCTGCTAGCTATCACCAACAGCAAAATAATTGCCACCCGCAGATCTGAAAGCCCTGCCGCCAACTTGTTGGCCCATTTTTTAAGCAGTTCAAGCATTCCTAAWTTCATTAAAGGCGTGCCAGCAGGCTCAATCCCCCTAGGGCCACMAGCACCGCACCACTGATGGGCGGAACCCATCTGCTAACTGAGCGCAGCGCCAATAGTTTTGGTAGCGAAGCAGCAAGGGTACCCGCCAGGAGTAGGGGCAACACCTGGCCGCTGCCAAAACAAGCTAGTAAAGCCATACCCAGCAGGGGCCTRCCAGTTTCTGCAATCCAAGCGAGCAAAACAGCCAGCACAGGGGTAGTGCATGGTGAGGCCGCTAAGCCAAAGGCAAGGCCCGCTGCTACKGGCGCAAGTAATGGGGGAACCCGTTTGCGCCAGCGTTCCGGATCAGGGCCCGCTGGTAAGCGCAAGGGCACTAWGCCGAGCAGATTGAGTCCCATTAACACAGCCAGCAGGGCCACCAAAACAGATATGCCCTCTGGTGTTTGGCCATAAAGACTGCCCAGTAGGGCGCTCGCRGTGCCAAGCAAAACCAAGGCTGCMACCACCCCAAAGCAAAAGCCAAAACTGCGTTGCCAGGGGCTGCGAGGCGCKGCTYCTGAATCTTCAGTGCCAAATCCAGCCAAGTAGGCAAGGCTCACAGGCAATAAAGACAAACTGCAGGGGCCAAGGCTGGTGAGTAGGCCAGCGCCAAAAACCAAGGCAAAAGTTCCAGGTCCTGGATTTTGCAAGCCACCTTTCAACAGCTGCTCGCTGGCGCGAGCTAGATCAGAAATGGCGAGGGATAAATCCACCCCTTCAGCCTATCCATTGGGCCATCAGGCATGTTGATCGCTTGATTCCAGCGAACAACGGATCAATAAACCTGCCGTTGCCAGGCTTGCCAGTAGAGAGTTGCCGCCGTAGCTAACCAAGGGAAGCGGTAAGCCAGTGGTGGGCATTGCTCCACTCGCWACGGCGATGTTCATAAGCGACTGCCCCACCAATAGGGCGGTGCAGCCAATTGCAACCAAACGGGTTTGGTTGCTTCTAGCCCKCATGGCAACTTGYAAACCCACCACTGCAAATATTGCAAGAAATAACAACAGCACTARAGAACCAACAAAACCAAATTCCTCCGCRTACACAGCAAAGATGAAATCTGTRGTTTGGATCGGCAAATACATAAGTTTCTGGGTGCTAAGGCCATAGCCAGTGCCTGTTACGCCACCGGAGCCAATCGCCAAAAGGCTTTGAACTAGCTGATAACCATTGCCCTGGGGATCTTTCCAGGGRTCAAGAAAAGATGTAACCCGGAGRCGTTGGTATTCATTGGCCAGGATGCTTATGGTGCCAACCACCCCGCCTAAACCGGCGCTACCCACCAGCCAAGGCAAAGGTAAACCCGATGCCAAGGCGATTAACCAAAGCAAAAGGCCTGTGAGGGCAGCGGTGCTGAGATTTGGTTGTTTGAGAATTAGCAGAATTAAACCGCCAAATACGGCAAGCCAAAGCAGCCGCTGTTCMACCCCTAAACGGCGCCAATGGGCAAATAAAGTGGCCCCTTGCAGCACCACAAAGGGTTTGATYAGTTCAGTGGGTTGCAACTGAATCGGGCCGATCACCAACCAGCGGCTGGCACCATTAACGGTTGTTCCCATTACCAAAGTGAGGGCGATCATGGCCCCTCCCACCAGCAGGGCAGGGGCCGCTAAACGCAACCAACGCCTTAGGGGCGAACGGATGATCACAAAAAACAAGCCCCAACCAGCCACCAACCAAATCAATTGACGCTTAATCGTGTAGAGGGCATCGCCCATCTCTCGGGCAGAAATCCACCAACTGGCAGATGCCAGCACCATTAAGCCAAAAGCGCTCCAGGCCACTATKAGGCCAAATAACAAACGCGTTTCAGCTGGCCAAAGATTGAGTTGTAAAGGCAATAACCCCGCAGATGAATGGCTGCTAACCCTGGCCATGCCTGTTAATTGCTTGATAATTCATTCAGCCGCCGCTGTGGCTTTTTAGCCATGGATTAGGGACAAAAAAAAGCCCGGCTGAACCGGGCTTTTATAGGGGGTGAAGCAGCTTTTTAGTTGCCCACATTGGTTTGCCGCTTACCGGTAACCAATTCAACTTTGAGTATTTTTCCACCCTGTTTCATGATTCGCTGCTGTTCAGCAAACCAGCTTTCGTAGGGCACCCACTTGGTGAAGTAGGTGTTTTGCAATTCCCTTTGGGTTCTCACCTTCTCGGGAGAGGGGATGCAGGCTGTGATTTTAAAGAGGCGCATGGGGCTCCTAGGTGAGGGGGAGCTCCTGCTCAGTTGCCGAGGCCGGAGCAGATGTAATCGAGATAAACGGCCATTTCACGGCCAGCATCTGAGCCCACTAAGGATGCTGTGGCTTCCTTCATGGCTTGGATTGCCTGAACCGTTGCGCCAATGGGAACACCTAAGGAGTTATAGGTTTCCTTGAGGCCATTCAGAACCCGCTCATCAAGGATTGATGTGTCGCCAGCCAACATGGCGTAGGTGGCATAGCGGAGGTAGTAATCCATGTCGCGGATGCAAGCTGCATAGCGACGGGTGGTGTACATGTTCCCGCCGGGACGGGTGATGTCTGAATAAAGCAGGGCCTTTGCTACCGCATCACGGATGATGGCGGCGGAATTAGCGCTGATGGTGGTGGCAGCACGCACCCGCAGTTCACCACTGGTGAAGTACTGCTCAAGGCGCCCCATGGCGTTGGTGTCCAGGTAAAGGCCCTGAACATCGGATTGGTTGATGACGTTAGTGATCGCGTCTTGCATGGATCCCTGAGGGTGAAGTGGTGAAAGCGTTCGGGCCTCAGGAGAGGGCGCCGATTACGTAGTCGAAGTAAGAGCCAGCTTCTTCGGCATCAGCTCCGCTGAGCAGACCCATGGCGGCACTCTTCATCTCCCGCACGGCAAGGGCCATGGCCTCAAGGGGAGTGCCAAGGGCTTTGTACATTTCTTTGGCGCCAATCACCCCGATTTCTTCAATCGGTGTGACATCACCTGCCACCACTCCATAGGTGACAAGGCGAAGGTAGTAGTCCATGTCGCGCAGACAGGTAGCAGTCATCTCCTCGCCATAGGCGTTTCCGCCTGGGGAAATGACGTCGGGACGACGTTGGAACAACGCGCCGCCGGCCTGCTTCACAATCCGCTCGCGACCTTCGGCCAAGACCTGGGCGACGCGAAGACGGCGTTGKCCGCCGGTCACGAAAGCCTTGATCTGGTCGAGTTCGCCAGGGCTGAGATAGCGGGCCTCAGCGTCCGCGTTGATAATCGAGTTGGAGACGATGCTCATGCAGTTCTGCCTCGAAGCAAGCGGCCACCAAAGCGGAGGCCGGGATCCTGTGGGTTTGGGTGCTTCCAGCCTTAGCCGGTTGCTGGATCAGTGTGCCTGATCACCAATGCATTCTGCGGCAGTTACTGAAGATTTCCCGGATTGCGGTAACAGTTCTTCACGGCCCTTGGTGCCTAAATAGCCAAGCAGATCCCTTTGCTTGCAGGAGCTCTGAAGGAAGTTATTGATACTATTTCCCTATTATTGTTGAAAACAAATAAGCCAATCTAGTTGGGGGGAGATTAGTATTATTTTTAGTTTGGCTTAATTGCAGGGGTTAGCCCCCCGTTGCCGCCGTAGAGGGTTGCTGTGCGCACAAGGCTGCTCAGGGCCATTCCTGGCTGGCTGCCGAGRCCCTTGAGATAGGGAACGGTGTTTGCACCAAAACTTGTTTTATAGCTAGCTGAATTGAGCACTGCTTCAATTGCTTTTACCTGCCCCATTTGGGCCCGGCCGCTAAGAAATGCAGTTGCCTCAGCGGCCTCTGGAGCTCTACCAAGTAGGGCCATGTGGGCTGCACTTGCAGCTGCCATTGGGGTCATCAACCAGAGCCTTTGTTGAAATAAATCGTTAGCGGCCACTTGGGCTACAAATTTGGCAACGTCGATTTGGCCGTTGCAAAATTTTGATTCGGCTTCAATYAAGCGCTCTGAAGCGAAGGGAATTCGATTTAAAAGYTGGCGATAAACGGCGCAGATCAACTCCTCTTTTTCAGCGACACTGGCCCCCTTGCTGAGGCTAAATACTTTGGAAGCTGCATTTTCAGATTGCAGGCCCAAAGCTTGCTTAAGCCCCTTGGCTTGTACCCCTTTGCCTGATTGGCTGCTATCGCTTTGCCARCGGGGTGCACTCCAGCCACGATTTGGGYTTGGCAGTTGCCTAATGCTGTTGTTTTGGCTTTGGATCCAGCGGGGTTGAGCTTCAACAATTTGCCCGCCAACATCAGCCCGCCAGAGCCCCGCATTTGCGTTTGATTGGCCAGGGAAATTACGGGGGGTGATGCTACCCGGGGTATTCATCAACGAGCTTGAATAAATATCCGGACGTTTTTGCTGGCTGAAGCTTTTTTGTGGTTCCTTAATTGMAGAAAAATCTAAAGGCATACGCAGGGCAGGTACCCTGCGGCCGTTTAGATCATTGGCGGTGATGAAGCGCTCGTAGGGAACCGTGTCTTCCCCGAAGGCTTCAATAYATTCCTTGCTATTTATTAGTGCATCTACAACACCATAGAAGCCTTTGCGGGCTGCGATGTCGAAATAGCTATTGATTTCCCAGCGGCCAAAGCTGGGGCGCCCCAGTAAGCGCCGGTGCATYACTTCAATGGCTTTAGTGATATATAAACCACTCCAATAACGGCGGCGGAAAGCCTTGGAGCGCGCCACCATTCGGATGAATTCCCGCAGGCTAATGTTGCCRTTTTCAAGTTTATTTTCCTCTGAGCTGATTCGATCACCGGCGTAGCCGCTATTGCCAAGGATCTGCACATAAACAGCATTGATAACTGCTTGGGTGCTTGATTCTGTGTTGCGGATATTGGCTGAACCACCACGCTTTGGTTTTGAGCTGCCRCCGGTGGCGATTTGTTGCAACCGCACCACTTTGGGGCCCACCCGCCGCGGTTGGGATGATCTAAATCCAGGGCTATCCATTTGGCCTGGGCTTTCCATGCCATTACCCACCAAAAGCCGCCTGGTGCGGTAGCCATGGGGGGCAGGCCTAGTGGCTACTGAAGCGGTGGCGGAAGGGAAGATTGCCCCGTATTGCAAGCCAATTGGATCATTGCCGCCACCGTAAACATGTTGATCAGCTARGGGTTGGCGGTAGGCGGCATAAAGGGTTACGTATTGGGGTGCCCCCTCAAAGGGTGCGCTGAATTGGAAAAGTTTGCGATTTGAGCCCCAGCCAGCACTCTCTTGGGCCTCTTCACCAAGATCACGCAAGTAAGGAACGGTTTCTTCGCCAAATACYMTGGCGTATTCCATGCTGTTGATCAGGGAATCAACYAAGCCACCTAGCCCTTGGGCGCTAACGATTGCGAAGTATTTGCGGAATTCTTCAAGGGAGCTAGGGCCCCTGCCAAGGAAATGGCGAAATGCCAGTTCAACGGCGCGGCTATTTGAAAAGCGGCCGAAGAATTGGGTGCGATATTCCTTACTTTTGCCAAGGGCACGGATGAATTCCCGCATGGAGATTTGCCCCTGGCGCACTTGGCTTGCTTCCACAGAACAGGGTTCTTGGGAATAGGCCTTAGCGATGTCCCGTTCAAATACCTGGCGTTGGGCAGCGCGGATAATTTCTGCTTTTTCGCTACCSGATAAACCTGGACGCATCACAAAGCGCTGGGCCCCTTCCGCCGCCAGCGCATAGATCGCAGGAAGCTGCAATCCCTGCTGCTGAGGGCTGCCAAGCCTTTGACGGGTGGAGGGGGTGGAAACCGCCAACTCATCAATRAGCACATTGAAGCAAGCGATAACCAGCTCCCGAGCCGTTGGGTTATCAACAAACAAATCAGCTGAGGCCGCCCGCATCTCCTGCAGTGCCAGGTTTGTGGCTGGCAGGGAGCAGCCCTTCTCAAGCAGATCCCTAAGGCCCCTTGCATTCACCGCAAGAATGCTGGGATCGCCGGCCACCAAGGCGTAGCCCACATAGCGCAGAAACCAACCCAGATCCCGCAACGACTTGCGCATCCTGGAGTTGCCGTAGCGCGAAACATTGATTGGCGTAAATCCAGATGGAATAACCACCTGCACATCAGCTGCTGCTTGGAAACCCTCCCGAATCCGCCCCAGCAGCCCGCTGCCGCCACTGCCTTGGGCAAAGGTTTGAACCGAACTAGCAAAAGCAGCTTGGTCTGCTGCAAGTGCCACCTCCCCAGCAGCGCCCACTGCAACGGGAACCAATGGTTTATCTAAGTAGGAAAGGGGGGTGCCTCCCACAAAAATGCGATTGGCCGCCTTGGCAACGATCGCGTTGGCATTGGCGCTCAGGCGGCGAGCGGCTTCAACCCGGTTTTGGCCGCTCTGGAAAAAGGTTATGAGGCTATCTAGCTCGCCCTTATCCGGAAAGCGGTCCTGCTGTTCCGCTTGACGAACATTGGCGAGTGGGAGGGTGTCGTAAAGCTGGGGGCTAACCCTGGGGCTKCCGCTGCTKGCGGTTACAGACATGAATGAGCTCCTCTGTTGTGCAGATTACGGCTGCGGCCGGAGCCAACGGCATTCAGATGAACAAATGTTTGCAGCCCACCCCGGTGAATGAGAGGCTCAGATCTTCCGCTGATCCGTGGATTTGATGGCCATACCCGTTCCCCCAGCTACCGATGGGGCCACCCCTGTGGTGGGTGCTTTCTACGACCGCTTCCCCTACCCAGGTGATCCCCTCCAGGACGGYCCACCCCCTGGCTACAACTGGCGTTGGTGCCATCGGGCTGCCCATAGCCATTGCACCGGCACAACCCCAGCGGCTGGCAAATCCCTGCGCATTCTTGATGCGGGCTGCGGTACGGGCGTTAGCACCGACTACCTCGCCCATCTCAATCCAGGGGCAGAAATCCTTGCCGTRGACATCAGCGGTGGTGCCCTTGAGGTGGCCCGTGAAAGATTGCGGCGTTCCGGTGGCCTGGCTCAGGTGCGCTTTGAACAGCGCAGTTTGCTGGATCTGGCGGGGGAGGGACCCTTTGAACACATCAACAGTGTTGGGGTGCTGCATCACCTCGAAAATCCCCTAAATGGTCTGAAGGCCCTAGCGCCCCTACTGGCACCAGGGGGATTGCTGCACCTGTTTTTGTATGCGGATGGGGGCCGCTGGGAAATCCATCGAATTCAGCGTTCGCTAGCCCTATTGGGGGCAAAAAGCGATGGGGATGGTTTGCGCTTGGGAAGGCAAYTSTTCCAGAACTTGCCGGCTGACAACAGGCTTAAACAAAGGCACGAACAGCGTTGGTTGATCGACACAAGCGCAGATGCAAATTTTGCTGACATGTATCTCCACCCCCAAGAAACCAGCTACAACCTGCAGGGGCTTTGGCGATTTGTGGAGGGGGCTGAGCTCACCTTCCTTGGTTTCAGTAACCCCGATCAATGGGATCCCAAGCGCCTACTTGAGGGCGAATTGCTGGAGCGGGCCCAGGCCTTGCCCCAGGAGCAGCAATGGCTGTTGATGGAAGCCCTCGATCCTGATATCAGCCATTTTGAGTTTTTTCTCTCTAACAAACAGCTGCCAAGGCAAAGCTGGAACAACAACGAACTCCTTTGGCAAGCCACCTTGGAGCGCAACCCTTGCCTTTGGGGTTGGCCTGGAGCAAGTCTTTTGGATCAAGAGCTGCGTCCTTTGAATTTGAGCCCGTTGCAGCTCACTTTTATGGAGTGTTTAGCAGCCACGTCAGCAATGCCAACAAGGCTTTCCAACCTCAATTTGGGCTGGGAGGCGAGCCAAACATCTGAAATTGCCCGCCAACTATGGGGATCTGGAGTGCTTTTGCTCGGCTTGGATAACTGAAGGCACGTGATAGATTCCGCGGGCCTTGGACGCTGAAACGATCGTGTCGTCAACGGCATCCTCTCCAWCTGCCTCGGCCGAGGGAGGATCGCTGCGGGATTCGATTCTTCATCAGCTTTCCGGTAGGGATGAATCGCCCCTTCTGCCTGCCCCTTTGGAGCAGGATTTGGTTACGAGCTCACCCGTTGTTTCATCCCCTGGCGAGGTGCTTGTCACCGGCCCAGTAATTGATCCAATGGCTGAATATCGCAGCCTGCAAAGGCGCCTGCTGCTGTTCACTTTGGGGCTTTCTGCCCTAGCGGTGTTGGTGGCTGGATGGCGATTCAACGGTCCCACAGCCTTGAGTGTGGCCATCGGGTCTATGGGTGGTTTGGTTTACCTKTTTCTGCTCTCACGATCGGTGCAGAAACTGGGTGGAACCAATAAGCAGGTGGGCAAAGTCCAGCTGCTCGTACCCGTAACTTTGGTGCTGCTCTCCACCCGCTGGCCCCTTTTGCAGCTCCTTCCGGCCCTGATCGGTTTTCTGATCTACAAGCCGGCGGTGATTATCAGTACGGCCCTTGATCTCTGGATCGTTAAGCCAGCTGCTAATTCCCCTTCACCCTCCTCAAACGCCTAGGTTCCGGTGCCTTTTAACCTCCCCCTTGCCGAACTCGAGGTTGGTCAACACCTTTATTGGAAAGTTGGTCAACTAAACCTGCATGGTCAGGTTTTTCTCAGTTCCTGGATTGTTATTGGTGCCCTGCTTGCCCTCGTGGTAGCGGGTACCCGCAAGATGGAGCGCGACCCCCGCGGTGTGCAGAACCTCCTGGAATTTCTCTGGGATTACTTGCGTGATTTGGCTAGAGATCAAATCGGCGAAAAGGCTTACCGGGATTGGCTGCCTTTCRTTGGCACCCTGTTCCTATTCATTTTTGTAAGCAATTGGGGAGGGGCTTTAATCCCCTGGAAACTCGTTCATCTCCCCAGTGGAGAATTGGGTGCTCCAACCGCCGATATCAACACCACCATCGCCTTGGCTTTGTTGGTTTCCCTTGCATATTTCTACGCTGGTTTAAGCAGGAAGGGTTTGCGGTACTTCGAGTACTACGTGGAACCAACTCCAATCATGCTTCCGTTCAAGATTGTTGAGGATTTYACTAAACCTTTATCACTATCTTTCCGTTTATTTGGCAACATTCTTGCCGACGAATTGGTAGTAGCTGTTCTCGCTTTCCTTGTGCCATTGGTGGTACCCCTACCAGCAATGTTTCTGGGTTTGTTTACCAGTGCCATCCAAGCYTTGATCTTCGCCACCCTCGCCGCTTATTACATCGGTGAAGCCGTGCACGAAGAGCATCACTAAGGATCGTACCCACGATCTGCTAGACCTCCTGCGCGCAGGTTCGGTTTTTTCCGCACCCGTTAGCTCTCCGGCCAACGTCCCAGTCGCAGGGATCGCTTCCCAGTTAGTCCCGCGCTTCTAGCGCACCACCCCATCTGTTCCACCATGGATTCCATCACCTCCGCTGCGTCCGTATTGGCCGCTGGTCTCGCTGTCGGCCTTGGTGCCATCGGTCCTGGTATTGGCCAGGGCACCGCTGCCGGTGGTGCTGTTGAGGGCATTGCCCGCCAGCCCGAAGCCGAAGGCAAAATCCGCGGCACCCTGCTGCTTTCCCTGGCCTTCATGGAAGCTCTAACCATCTACGGCTTGGTGGTTTCCCTAGTGCTTCTGTTTGCGAACCCATTCGCCGGCTGATCATTGGCCCCAGGGGGCGTTTGAACGCCCCCTAAGCACCATTCCCCTGTCCCAGCGCCTCCGGTTCCATGCATAGCTGGCTAATGCTGGCCGAAGCAGCTGCCCCCAAGGGCGGTCTGTTTGATTTAGATGCCACCCTGCCTTTGATGGCAGTGCAAGTGGTGCTGCTCACTTTTATTCTCAACGCCCTGTTTTTCCGACCCGTTGGTAAGGCGGTGGAAGAGCGGGAGGGCTACATCAGCTCTAGCCGCGCTGAGGCAAAGGAAAAACTTGTTCAAGCAGAACGCCTAGAACTGGAATTAAAAGCCCAGTTGGTTGATGCCAGAAAGCAATCCCAAGCCTTGGTTCAAGAGGCTGAAGCGGAGGTGGATCGCCTTTTTCGCGATGCCCTAGCCCTGGCCCAAGCAGATGCCAATGCCACTCGGGAAAAATCTCGAGTGCAAATCGAAGCCCAAAAAGCAGAAGCTTTTGCCGGCATCGATACCCAAGCCACCAAGCTCGGGTCKTTGATAGTTGACCGCTTGCTTGCAGCCTGATGACAACTATTTCCCCACTKTTGCTTGCCACCGAAGGGTTTGGCTTAAACACAGATATTTTTGAYACCAACATCATCAACCTGATCATTGTGATCGCGGTTTTGGTGTGGTTTCTCAAGGGCTTTTTGGGAGGAATYCTGGAACGCCGGCGTGAATCGATCCTGGCCGACCTAAAGGATGCAGAAGAGCGCCTASTGATTGCTTCTAAAGCCCTTGAAGAAGGCCGTTTAGAACTTTCTCAAGCCCAAGCCACCGCATTGAAAATCATTAGCGATGGCAAGCAAAGGGCCATGGCCATTAGGGAAGACAGCGAAAGGCGCACGATTGAGGAAATGGCCCGCATCAAGCAGGATGCAGTTTCTAATTTGAGCGCMGAAGCCGCAAGGGTTGTGGAAGCTCTGAGGCTTGAAACCGCCAGGTCTGCCATGGAAAAGGCCATTGAGGCCYTACCTGCAAAACTCACCGCCGCCAAGCAGGCTCAATTGATAGATCGTTCCATCGAGGCACTCGGATAGAACCATGCCACTACTTAATTCCCTAGCTACCCCCTATGCCGACGCCCTGCTTCAAGTGGGTGAAGCTGCCGGTGGTGCCGACGCATTGGCCGTTGAAGCAAAGGCCTTGCTTGATGCTTGGCASAGCTCCGCTGATCTGCAAGGGGCAATGCGCTCCCCCGTGTTGGCCCTGGATGCTAAGAAAAGTGCCCTTGTGGCAATGTTTGGAGCCAGCATCAGCCCTTCCATGCTGAATCTGCTCAAAGTGTTGGTTGATAGACAGCGCATCGGCATTCTTGATGCCGTGCTTAATCGTTTTCTCGAGCTCTACAGGGAGCTGCGGGGCATCACCCTTGCCAAGGTGATCTCCGCCACKGCCCTTTCTAAGGAGCAGCAGCTCAAGCTCACCGAGAAGGTAAAGGCCATGGCCGGCACCAACTCAGTGGATATTGAGTTGAGTGTGGATCCCACCTTGATTGGTGGTTTTGTTGTGCAACTTGGCTCCCAGGTAGTAGATGCCAGCCTGCTTGGGCAGGTGAAGCGTCTTGGCCTGTCCCTGGCACGGGCCGCCTGATTTTCAATTACCCGTTCCCTCTCCTCCCCTAACACCGCTTTCCTGCCATGGTTTCCATCCGTCCCGACGAGATCAGCGCCATCCTCAAACAGCAAATTGAGGACTACGACAAATCTATTTCGGTGAGCAATGTTGGCACCGTGTTGCAAGTTGGCGATGGCATCGCTCGCATCTACGGCCTCGAACAGGTGATGGCCGGCGAGTTGGTGGTTTTTGAAGATGGCACCGAAGGCTTGGCCCTCAACTTGGAAGACGACAACGTTGGYGTTGTGTTGATGGGGGAAGGTGTTGGTATCCAAGAGGGCGGCACAGTTAAGGCCACGGGAAAAATCGCTTCAGTGCCCGTTGGCCAAGCGATGTTGGGCAGGGTTGTTAACCCCCTTGGTTTACCCCTTGATGGCAAGGGCGAGATAGCAACTAGCGACTCTCGTTTGATTGAATCCATGGCCCCTGGAATCATTCAACGCAAATCGGTGCATGAACCGATGCAAACCGGGATTACCGCCATCGATGCAATGATCCCCATCGGCAGGGGCCAACGAGAATTGATAATCGGCGACCGCCAAACCGGTAAGAGTGCTATCGCCATCGACACCATCATCAACCAAAAGGGTGAAGATGTGGTTTGTGTTTATGTAGCCATTGGTCAAAAGGCTGCCTCCGTTGCAAACCTTGTGGATGTACTCCGCGAAAAGGGAGCCCTTGATTACACCGTGATTGTTGCGGCTAGTGCTTCTGAACCCGCTTCACTGCAATACCTAGCCCCATACACAGGAGCTGCCATTGCTGAGCACTTCATGTATCAGGGCAAAGCAACCTTGGTTATCTACGACGACCTAACAAAACAGGCCCAGGCCTATCGCCAAATGTCGCTATTGCTGCGTCGTCCCCCAGGCAGGGAGGCATATCCAGGAGATGTTTTCTATTGCCACAGCCGTTTGCTTGAGCGCGCTGCCAAGTTGTCTGATGCCATGGGCAAGGGCAGCATGACCGCCCTTCCCATCATTGAAACCCAGGCGGGTGATGTGTCTGCATACATYCCAACAAACGTGATTTCAATTACCGATGGCCAGGTGTTCCTGAGTTCAGACCTTTTCAACTCAGGTTTGCGACCAGCCATCAACGTTGGTATCTCGGTGAGCCGGGTGGGTGGTGCAGCTCAAACCAAGGCGATTAAGAAAATTGCCGGCACCTTGAAATTAGAGCTCGCCCAATTCGATGAACTGGCGGCCTTCTCCCAGTTTGCCTCCGACTTGGATGCAGCTACCCAAGCCCAACTTGGCAGGGGTAARCGCCTGCGGGAATTGCTAAAACAGCCCCAGTTCAGCCCCCTGATTCTTGCTGAGCAGGTGGCAATTGTGTATGCGGGCACCAAGGGTTACCTGGATGAACTGCCCGTTGAAAAGGTTGCTGAATTTGTGCGTGAACTTCGCGAGTATCTCAAGAGCAGYCAGCCTGAATACATCAAGGCAGTGCAAACTGAAAAAGTGCTGAGTGATGCCTCTGAAGCAACGCTCAAAACAGCGATCAAGGAAGTTGTGGCTGGCCTTATGGTCGCAGCCTGAGGTTTAAAACATGGCYAACCTTAAAGAGATACGCGACCGCATCAGTTCGGTTAAAAACACCCGCAAGATCACAGAAGCAATGCGCTTAGTGGCTGCGGCGAAAGTGCGCAGGGCTCAAGAACAGGTRTTGCGCACTAGACCCTTTGCTGATCGCTTGGCTCGGGTTTTAGAAAGTTTGCAAGCCCGCATGGGTTTTGAGGTGGCCGATACCCCCCTAYTGCAAACCCGTGAACCTCGCCACATCACCCTGGTGGCAATCACAGGCGACCGTGGTTTGTGCGGTGGCTACAACGCAAACATAATCAAACGCACCGAACAACGTTTTGCTGAATTGAAGGCGGCTGGTCAYGAGCTTTCACTAATTACTATTGGCCGCAAGGTTGATGTTTATTTCCGCAACCGGAAATATCCAATTGTGAATAGTTTCATTGGCCTAAACCAGGTTCCAAATGCAGCTGAGGCAAATAAAATCGCCCAGGTGTTACTTGCTGAATTCATAGGCGGTGGCACCGATCGCGTTGAGCTAATTTTCACCAAGTTCATTAACTTGGTGAGCACTAACCCTGTTTACCAAACACTTCTTCCCCTCGACCCCCAAGGAATTGCAAAGCCCGATGATGAAATCTTCCGGCTTACATCCAAGGAAGGTTCGTTATCGGTAGAGCGCTCATCATCAGCTAATACTCAACCTAAATTACAATCCGATATTGTTTTTGAGCAAAGCCCCAGCGAGTTGCTYGAYTCTCTAYTGCCATTGTATTTGCAGAATCAAATCTTGCGCTCTTTGCAGGAAGCCTCTGCTAGTGAATTGGCCAGCCGGATGACTGCCATGAATAATGCAAGTGATAAYGCCAAGGCTTTAGCAAAGTCTCTAACCCTCGACTACAACAAGGCGCGCCAGGCTGCAATTACCCAAGAAATTCTTGAAGTTGTGGGCGGAGCATCGGCAATGGCTTGAGGTGGGTGAACAGCAATTACCGCTGATAAATAACCTGTTTTCAGTGGCRTTAGCCGCTGTTCAACTTAAGCCCGATCCCATAGATACTGCCTGTTTACTGCAGCAATTCCTTGCTATGCGGGGCAGCGCCGAAGGCAACTCAGAGCCGGGTTGCGCATGGACCGGTGATTTACACGGCCACCATCAAATACATCGCTGCCAGGATGCCGCTTGGTTGGTTGAGCAACTTGAAAAGTACGTGGCTGATTATTTGCTTGGCTTGGGATTTAAGCCTGGCAGCGTTTGTGTGCATATTCAACGCAGTTGGCCGGTGATTAGTGAGCCTGGTCAATTGATTGGCCGCCATCACCATCCCAATGCCCATTTGAGTGCTGTTTATTACTTAAGTGGTAATGGCAGCGGTAAATGTGGAGCCCTGCGTTTATTTAATCCAAATCCCCTTAATGAATTGATTCCTGGCATGGCAGTTGGTGGCCAGGGCCCCCTTGAAGCATCTGCAGCCCGCAGTATTTCCCACCATGACGTTGCCGCCCACGCTGGATTATTGCTCCTGTTCCCCGCCCGCCTAGACCATGCAGTACTTGAGAATTGCAGTGATAACACTCGGTTCTCAATTAGTTTCGACCTTGTGCTAACCGCACCGCCCGGGCCCACCAGCGCTGAATATCTGCCCCCCCATCCCAGCCTGTGGGACCCCCTGCGGCAAGATGGCAATCTGATGCCCTAAGTCGAGCTATGGCCCAGGTATACGCGGTATCTATCCGCATCAATGATCAGTTGCACARTTTTAATTGCKCCGCTGATCAAACCCTGCTTTCGGCGGCAGAGGCGGCGGATTTAGCCTTGCCAAGCTCCTGCTGTTCGGGGGTATGCACCACCTGCGCAGCTCGCATTGAAGCGGGCAGCGTTGATCAACCCGATGCAATGGGTGTGAAACAGGAACTGCGAAATCAGGGTTTTGCTTTGATGTGTGTGGCCTATCCCCGCAGTGATTTGCAGTTATTRGCATGCCAAGAAGATGCTCTATATGAAGCTCAGTTTGGTAAGTATCAAAAGTGAACGAAWCTAAWAATGAATCTAAAAATGAATCTAAAAAATTGGTTGAGCTGAAATTGATAGCSATCCAAGTTGACTTTGAATTGCCRCGGCAGCAATGGCTAAATGATCCAGCCGGTRYGTGTAGGCATGCGCTCAGTGCCCATGGGGAACCCCTGCGCTGGGCGATTACCGCAGCTGAATTACGCGCTGATTTGCAATGGCTGCAGCTGGAGGCGGTGTTGCTGGTTTGATGAATCCCCTGCCAACTTTGTTGATAATTCCCACCGGTATCGCCTGTGAGCAGGGTGGATTTGCCGGGGATGCCCTGCCGGTGGCCCGTTTATTAGCTGCAGCCAGTGGGTGTTTGATMAGCCATCCCAATGTGTTGAATGGCGCTTCCCTGTATTGGAGCGATCAACGTATTCATTACGTGGAGGGCTGGGCCCTTGATGGTTTTGCCAGAGGTGATTGGCGCTTAAGCCCCTGCAGACGSCAGCGCATCGGTGTGTTGTTTGATGCTGCCATCGAAGCAAATTTATTGTTGCGCCATCAACAGGTGCTCGACGCGGCCCGCGCCACCCTTGGCTTGGATATTGGCCCGGTTTTGATCAGYGATGGCCCGCTTGGGGTGAGCCTTTCCCAGGGTTCAAGTGGCAGCAGTTGGGGCAGCCTGAAGCATCCAGATCGCTTGTTGCAGGCGGGAGAAAAGTTAAAAGYGGCYGGTGCCACTGCCATTGCAGTGGTGGCCCGTTTCCCCGATGAACCCGATAGCAGCGAATTRCAGGCCTATCGCTGTGGCGCTGGTGTAGACGCCCTRGCAGGGGCAGAGGCAATTATTAGCCATCTTTTAGTGCGCCAGCTAGGTATTCCCTGCGCCCATGCCCCTGCCTTGGCCGCCCTACCACTACTAAATGAATTAGATCCCCGTGCCGCCGCTGAAGAATTAGGCCATACGTTTCTACCTTGTGTGCTCGTGGGTTTGAGCCGCGCCCCCAATTTGCAACCAGCCATTAATCCATGGCAAAGCGGTGAACTTTCGATCGATCAGGTGGGCGCTGTGGTGGTGCCTGCTGCTGCCATGGGTGGTGAAGCGCTTYTAGAGGCAACTAAACGTTGTATTCCCGTTATTGCGGTGCAAAGTAACAGCAGTTTGATGAATGTGTCTGCGGCAGCCTTGGGTTTTGATGCCCTTGAAGCACCCMTATGGCAAGTGGAAACCTATTGCGAGGCAGCMGGTTTAGTGGTAGCACTAAGGGAAGGCCTCAACCCTGGAAGTTTATACAGACCATTGCCTATCGCAAGCAAGCCATAGGGTGCCTGGGAGTTAARCCAAGTGCTTTAGCTACACCTGGATGGCAAACAGAACCTTCAATAGTGTTAAGCCCAGACAAAAGTTCAGGCCTTTCGGTAACTGCTTCGCTCAATCCTCTKCCTGCAATTGTAACAATRTAAGGGAGGGTAACGCTTACTAATGCTTCSGTTGARGTGAATGGCACAGCCCCTGGCATATTGCCAACGGCGTAGTGCTGAACGCCAAATTTTTCAAGTACAGGTTCGGTGTGGGTGGTTTCTTCGCTGGTGGCAATGCAGCCGCCTTGATCRATTGCCACATCCACGATCACTGAACCCGCACGCATTTGCTTCACCAACTGTTCATCCACCAAGGTGGGCGCCCTGCCTCCTGGGGTTAAAACAGCGCCGATCAGGAGGTCGGCGGTGGGTACCACCCGCTCAATCAGGCCGCGGCTGCTAACCAAGCTCACAAGCCTGCCGCGCCGCTGGGCCTCAAGGCTGCGCAGCCGTTGGGGGGAGCGATCTAAAAGCAACACCTCTGCATCCATGGCCGCGGCTATGCGGGCCGCATTCCAACCCACSGTGCCTGCCCCTAAAACCACCACCCGCGCTGGTTTTACTCCGGTGCAACCACCCAAAAGCACCCCCCTGCCGCCATGGGGTTTCTCCAATAGGTAGGCCCCGGCCTGGGTGGCTAGCCGCCCAGCAATTTCGCTCATTGGCGCTAAMAGGGGCAAGCTGCCATCTTCAAGTTGCACCGTTTCATAGGCAATTGAGGTGCATCCAGCGTTTAGCAGGGCTTTCCCCACCGCTGGGTAGGCAGCTAGGTGCAGGTAGGTAAACAGCACTAGATCAGAGCGCAAATATTGAAATTCCTGTTCCTGGGGTTCCTTTACCTTCACAACCAGATGGGCAGCCCAGGCGGTTTCACAATCCACCAGTTGGGCACCAGCTTGGGTAAAGGCTTCGTCGTGGATGCCGGCGCCGGCACCGGCGCCATGTTCTACCCGCACTTCTAAACCAACAGAAACCAACTCCCTCACTCCATCTGGGGTAAGGGCAACCCGTTTCTCATCCCGCTTAATTTCCCGCGGAATGCCGATGCTGCTGATGGATGCCATGGTGAGGTTTTGCTCTCCTTAGCCTGGCTACTTATTGGCCTATGCGCCAGTAAAGATTTCAGCCACCTGAGGCAATTGGCATGCGCCAACCACTGCCAAAGGAGCGGCTACTCACTTTTAAAACCGGTGCTGCTTGGCGGCGTTTGAACTCAGCCCGCCGCAACAGTTGCCACACATGGTTTACGAGAGCTTTGTTTTGGCCTGAATTTATCAGCTGTTCAGGGCTTGCATGGTGTTCCACCAGCTCCCGTAGCAAGGGGTCGAGCAAGGGGTAATCGGGCAAGGAATCGCTGTCTTTTTGATCAGGGCGCAATTCGGCGCTTGGCGCTTTTTCCAGGATTGCTGCACCGATCAGGGGGCCTTCACTTGTTAAGCCAGATAATTTTCTTTGCCCAGCGCTGGCGGGGCTATCTAACCAAGCGGCCAAGGCAAAAACATCCGTTTTAAATAGATCACCAATTACGGCCAAGCCCCCATTCATGTCGCCATAAAGGGTGCAATAACCCACCGCCAACTCAGATTTGTTGCCTGTTGCCAGCAGTAATTGACCCTCTTGATTTGCTATTGCCATCAAAAGCGTGCCGCGGATGCGCGATTGCAAATTTTCAGCGCTGATGCCCTGGGGGGCGCCACCAAGGGCAGGGGTTAGGCCCTGGTTGTAGGCATCCATAAGGGTTTCAATGGGCACCAAGCTGTGAGCTATGCCAAGGCGATTTGCYAARGCCTCAGCATCACTCACTGAACCTTCGGAGCTGTAGGGGGAGGGCATCAGCAGGCTGCGCACCTGGGCAGMCCCCAGGGCGGCCACCGCTAAACATGCCACCAGGGCGGAATCAATCCCGCCGCTAAGGCCCAAAAGAGCAGYGCGAAAGCCACATTTATGGGCGTAGTCGCGCAAACCCAACACCAAAACCTGCCAAAGCTCCTCAAGTTCTGAACTGGTGCTTGGCGCTGGCGTTATCTCTAAATAACTACCTGTGGCACTTGCGTTGCTATCCCAGCATTGAACTGAGCTTTGAGCGCAGGGAAGCTGCAGTTCCAGGGCGCCAGAGGTTGCCATCACAAAACTGTTGCCATCAAAGATCAATTCGTCGTTGCCCCCCACCTGATTCACATAAATCACCGGGCATTGCAGCTGCTCTGCTGCTGCTGCTGCCAGCTTTAGGCGCTGYTGTTGTTTACCGCGGCCGTAGGGGGAAGCGGAAAGGTTTATTAGTAACTGAGGCTTAAAACTTTTTAATGCAGTAATTGGATTTGGTTTGCAGTTGGTTTGRTTTTCATCTACCCAAAGGTCTTCGCAGAGGGTGAGCCCTAAACGCAGTGAAGTACTTGTTTCTGGTTCATTTATGTTGATCCAGCAGGGTTGATTACCGCATARAAAGTAACGCTGCTCATCAAAAACGTCGTAGTTGGGMAGTAGTTGTTTGCGGGCTACCACCTGCCATTTATCTTTTTGAATCAGGGCCATTCCGTTGTARAGATGCTCAGCAACGGGTTCAACTACCCCAGCTAACAGGCTGAACCCAGCGGGCAAKCTGCTGGCAAGAATATTGAGTTGGTTTTGCTGCTCCTCCACCAAAGCCGAGCGCAGCAACARGTCGCGGGGGGGATACCCCCAAAGCACTAATTCAGGCGCTAGGCCAAGGCTGGCCCCTGMRGCAATCGCCTCAAGGCAATGGGTTGCCAATGCAGCGCGGTTACCGGCCAGATCCCCAATCAAGGGATTGCATTGGATCAGGGCGATCCGCACGGGGAGGGAAGGTCGGCAGCGGTGAATCCATACAGATTCTGCTCTACCAGTTGGGGTAGGAGGGCGGCGGGTACCAGTTCTGGGTTGGGATGGCGCCGCACACTGGAGCTGGCGGAYTCTGGAATCTGCAATGGCAGATGGCTGAGCTTCGCKCCTAGTTTTTCAAGTGGCGCCAATTGGCTTGCTAACACTGGCCAGCCGCARCGTGGAACCACCGCCAGTTGGCACTGGGGCAACCATTTTTCAACTGCATACCAACTGGGGATTTGAGCCAATAGATCGCTGCCCACCACCATTACCGCTTCATGGCTTGGAAATTGGGCGCGGGCTATCTCCAAGCTGTTAATRGCCCTGCTACTGCTGAAATCCTGGCGCAATTGCAAACTGTTGGGCGGATGTTTTGCAGACAATTCCTGCACTACAGCCCCCAATAGGGCAGCGCGCACCTCCAATGGAGCGCCGTGTTGCTTGAAGGGGTTCTCGCTCGCCCAGGTGCAAACAAGCGGGTATAGCTCGATTAGGCCTTCGAGCACGGCTCGATGCCCAACGGTTGGTGGATCGGCGCTGGTGCCAAACAGGGCAATCGTTTTGCTCATGGCAGCGGACTGGGGGACCAGGGGGGATGCTGCATAAGCCAGCTATTTGCCTTTGGTTCCAGTTGCGTAAGGCGCCGCAACAGGGCKGCTGGTCTACTGCGGCCGCGGTGGGCTGCCAGCAGCAACTGTTTAGTGGTTTCGCGCCCTGTTCTACGGGTGCCATGAACCGCTAGGGCCACTTGGGCTAGGGCAACAGGTGCCGCAGGGGCAAGGCTGAGCCCACCACTGGCTGGGGCGGCCAGCAAAAGCAGCTGTTTGAGCAAACCCAATAAACCCTGTAAACCCCACTGCACCCCCCCCACTAGGGCACTGTTCTGGCCGATGTGTTGCAACAGCTTTTTGGTTTGAGGGCTGTGGAGCGGTAATTCATAGAGCTGGCAAAGCTGCAGCACTAGGGCCCCATCAGCAGCTGCACTGCCAGCAAGATCAAGCATTGCCATTGGATTAATCGCTAATCCAGCCGCTTTTAGGGTGGCAAAACGACCGATCAGATTCTGGGCRGCTTTTTGTCTTTGCTTAAGGCGCTGCTCYARGAGATGACGGCTAAAGCCCTCGGCCCGATGCAGGCTGTTAACCGTTAACAGCAATGGCCCATAACTTTGCAGAAAATCAAGCAACTGAATTTTYAAGGCTTCCACCTGGGGTGCAAGCTCCCTGCTGCGCACCCTGCCATCGGCAAGCAATTCAGCCTGGCGGGGGGCAGCAGCAACCCAAACCAGCTCTAATTCCCTGCCCGCCCGCTGTTTGATTGCAAGCTGGAGGCTGTGGCGCTGCTCTGGGCTCCAACGGTCGGCCCCGTTCGCCACAAGAAACAGCGGTTTGCCACTGCGCCGCAATAGCTGGAGCGCTTCTAATTCAGGGCTGGTGAGATGGGCATCAAGCACAAATAAAATCAAATCGCTGCCATTGGCCACCTTGGTGGCGAGCCGTTGGCGGGCGGGGCCAGCAATTTCATCAATGCCTGGGGTGTCTACAAGTAACAGGGAACCCAATCCAGGGATTTGCTGGGGCCAGGGGGCTGTTTTTTGTTCCCGGGTGCAGCCGTGGGCCACATCGGTGGCAAATTTTGCTTCTCCTMGTAGGGCATTGAGCAGGCTGCTTTTTCCCACTCCAACCCGGCCAAACACCGATAGCCGCAGGGTGCCTTGCTTGAASCGCTGCAATTGTTTATCCAAGCTCCTCAGCTCGGGCCCAAGCACGGCCTGTTCACGGCCACTCAGTTGCAGTTGGGCACGCCAACGCTGGAGGGGTGATGCGATGGCAGCAAGGTTTTCGGGAGTCATCTTTTGTGCGTCATCTGCTGCCGCTGGCTTCATGGCGGGGGCGCCACCAGCCGGCTAAAACAGCCAGCACTGCATCGGCACCAATCAAACCCACAAAGGCRCCGAATTCATCCACCACYACGCGAACAGAATCGCTGCGGCGCCGAAAACTGGTKAGCAGTCGATCAGCTCGGATCATTTCMGGCACAAATTCCACAGGTTGCGACAGGCTTGCAGCASTGGCATTACCGCGGCCTTGAAGCAAGGCGGTAAGCAGTTCATTGCGGCTTGCAACMCCTAAAACCTCATCCACCTCTTCGCCTAAAACCACCCACCAAGGCGCTTCCTGGCTTAACAGGGTGTCCCTTAGCTCTTCGATGCGGCAATTGCCGTTAAGACTCGGGGCCGACACCCTTGGCAGCATTAAATCCCTTGCTGTGAGGTCGTTTAATTGAAATACCTTGGCGATCATCGCGGCCTCATCCGCTTCGATCAAACCCTTTTGGGAACCGAGCCTGGCCAGTAGGCGAATTTCCTCTTCGTCGGTTGTGAGTTCACTTTCGGCGGTGAGGGCTGGCATCAAAGTTTCCARCAAAAGTATTAATGGCGTGCCTAGACGCACCATTAGGGCGAGGGCTGGGGCACTGATTAGGGAGATGGAAACAGCCATGCGTGTGCCCAGGGCCTTAGGCAGGATTTCGCCCAGCAGGATCACCACCAAGGTGAGGGCAAAGGAAAAAATTGTGAGGGCTTCTCCACCCATCTTTTGGTTTTTGAAAACCACAGCGGCAAAGCCRCCGAGCATGAGGCTGCCAAAAATATTGAAAAGGTTATTGGCGATTACCACCGTTGCCAGCACTCTTGGCAGTCGGCCTTTKAGCTTTTGCAGCAGCAATGCCCCAGGCACCCCTTTGGCCACCATGTCGTGAACCCTCAGGGGGTTCACCGTTAGCAGTGCYGCYTCCACRSCRGAASAAAGGGCAGAACCACCCACCACCAGCACTACCAAACCAGCCAGAACTAGGAAATCGCTCACAGAAACCCAAAGGGCGAGCCAACCTGACACACTCATTTAACCGCCTGCCCCAAGGGGCGACAGATTCACTGTGCCGATTAACTACGCCAAGCGGCGTGAAAAGTTCATTTCTGCCCTAGGCGGCCTGGCCGCGGTAATCCCTGGGGCTGAGGCCCARCGGCACCATGCCGATGTGGAATTTCCATTTCGACAAGACAGCGATTTTTGGTACCTCACTGGATTTGACGAGCCCGGTGCAGTGGCTCTTTTCTTGCCCCACCGGCCTGAAAATCCTTTTGTTTTGTTTGTGCCAGCTAAGGATCCCTTGGCTGAGGTGTGGGATGGTTTCCGTTGGGGCGTTGATGGGGCGGTAGGGCGTTTTGGCGCTGATCTTGCCCATCCATTGGAGCAATTAGCTGAATTATTGCCCCAGTATTTGGAGGGGGCAGAGGGYCTTTGTTTTCGAGTGGGGCGCCATGCGGCCATCGAAKCRTTGGTGYTGAAATCTTGGGCCCAGCAGCTTGATCGGGCCCCCAGGCGRGGSCAGGGAGCGGATCGCTTGGTGGCCCCCTGCCCGATCTTGCACTCCATGCGCCTGCGTAAGGAAGCGGAGGAATTGGTTCAGCTGCGGGAAGCTGCKCGCATCAGCGCCGAGGCCCATGAATTGGCACGTTTGGCGGTGCAACCTGGCATGAATGAAACCCAGGTGCGGGCCCTAATAGAGCAGCATTTTGTTGCCAATGGCTGTCGCGGCTGCGCCTATCCCTCGATCGTGGCCGGCGGCGATAACGCCTGCATCCTTCATTACACCGCCAACARTGCGGTTTTGAAGGCTGGTGATTTGCTTTTGATCGATGCCGGTTGCAGCCTTCAAGACCATTACAACGGTGATATCACCCGCACCTTTCCGATCAATGGCCGTTTTAGCCCTGAACAAAGGGCCCTTTACGARGTTGTTTTATCAGCCCAACWGGCTGCGGTGGATCAGGTGAAACCTGGCAACAGCGCTGAACATGTGCATGAAACCGCAGTGCGCGYCCTTGTTRCTGGGTTGCGCAGCCTTGGCTTGCTGAAAGGTGATGTGGATGGCTTGATCGAGCAGGGTGCCTATCGCCATCTTTATATGCACCGCACTGGCCATTGGCTTGGCCTTGATGTGCACGATGTGGGCGCCTATCGMTTGGGGGAACATCCGGTRGAGCTGGAGGAGTCGATGGTGCTAACTGTTGAGCCGGGTTTGTATGTGAGCGATCGATTGCCGGTGCCTGATGGACAACCCCAGATTGAAAGCCGCTGGAAAGGTATTGGCATCCGYATAGAAGATGACGTTGCCGTAACGGCAACCGGTTGTGAAGTGTTAACAGCCGCTGCCCTCAAAGCACCAGCCGATATGGAAAAACAGGGCTRATTTTCAGYTCAAATGGTTTAGCTCAGCTCGAGCATCACCTCGAGGCTTTCCCTGGGATGGAGCAGTAGGCGATCAGCYCCTGCMKCCATAAGTGYTTGCCCATAGCTGTTGCGGGCTAGTTGGTTTTCAGCTGAATGCAGATGGGGTGGTGCYACGGCCAAACTTAGCCAGCGCTGGTTTGGAACTAGCTTTTTGGCATTGAGCAGCGTGCGTACATCGGCAACGGTGTCGCCCAGGTAGGCCACCGGAGGTGCCCCATGCCCTAGGGGGCTACAGCCATGCCTAGYCAAAAGCTGGCTGGCTAGCTGGATTAAGCCCTGGGGATTGGGTTTATCTGGGGCATCCCCCATGGCTACCAGTGGTGGATTTATTAGGCCAAGGCGTTGTTCGAGCACATAACGGGCCGATGGGGGTTCAGCTCCGCTAACAAATCCCCAAACCAGGCCTGCGGCGCTGAGGGCTTTAAAAAAATCAGCATCCAACAGCAATGGCTCACTGCCGATGAAGCCATGCCACTGTTGAGCTGGGCCATCGGGATCACCGCCGAAGTAAAAATCACTAAAGACGCCTATTAATTCTTGTCGCGTTGGTAGCGGGCTGTTGCTGCGACGCAGCAATTCCAAGCTGGCATCCCAATCGTTATTCCAGGCCCCTTCGCTTTTTAAGGCATCWATGCAATCGGGCTCAGGGCGCCAACCGCTGTAGTGGTGAACGGTTTCAGCTAAGGCCYTGCGGTAGCTGCCGCCAACATCGCGGATTACCCCATCTATGTCGAAGAGCAGTAGGGCGGTGGTGGCGATGGGAGCAAGGAGAGTGGCTGGTAAAATAGTTGATTACCTGCAGCGTCAGGTTTGTTGCCCCTCAACTTTTGAGCCTAGAAACCATCACCGTGACAGATCCCGACACCACTGAAGCCAATCCGGCAGCCGTTCTTCCAACAACTGAGCTTTCAACAACTGAGGCATCACCTGAAGCTGYAGCTGAAGAGGTTATTGAAAAGCCCAGCGGCATGAAGAGCGCCAATGCGGTGCTGGCYAAGGCAACAATTGATGCGGATGGGGTGCCCTCTGGATATACGCCAAAGGCCGATGAAGGGAGGTTCTTGCTCAAAATCCTTTGGTTGCCCGATAACGTTGCTTTGGCGGTTGATCAAATAGTTGGTGGCGGCCCAAGCCCTCTCACCGCTTACTTCTTTTGGCCCCGGGAGGATGCATGGGAAACCCTAAAGGGGGTAATTGAATCTAAGAGTTGGATAACAGAAAACGAAAGGGTTGAAATCCTGAATAAGGCCACTGAAGTTATTAACTACTGGCAGGAAGAGGGTAAAGGCAAGGGCTTGGATGAAGCGAAACTGAAATTCCCTGAAGTTACTTTCTGCGGTACCGCCTGATAAAAAACCCGGGCAGTTAGTAAATTAACTGCCCGGRTTTTTTRTTGTTTACTATTTATTGTTTTTTACTTTGTTGCTTGTAGYCTTGCCTTTGCAATCTGGAAAGCCTGATTGGCTTTGAATTTTTCAGGGCTATTGGCTTTTCCTTCAAAGCTGGCTGCTGCCTGTTGAGCWGCTTCCAGTTCCTGTTGAACTGTGCTTGCATTTATAGAACTGGCTGGTTCGGCTCCATTAACCAGCACATTTACTTCATCTGCCTCCACTTCGGCAAAACCTCCCATCAAGGCAATGGAGGTCCAGCGGCTACCTTCCCGTAGCCTAAGCACTCCCACCTCGAGGGCCGTTAGCAGGGAAATATGGCCCGGCAGCACCCCCAGTTGACCAGTGGTGCTGGGCAGGATTACCTCATCGGCAGAGCCGTCGAACACGCTCTGGTCGGGGCAGAGCACACGCAGGGTTAAGGGCATTGAAATTAAGCCTCAGGGATGGGAGCGGGGATCAACCCTTGGATTGGGCACGAAGCTTTTCGGCCTTAGCGCGCACTTGCTCGATGTTGCCAACGAGGTAGAAGGCTTGCTCGGGAAGATCATCTAGCTCACCAGCCAAGATCATCTGGAAACCCTTGATGGTGTCGGCAAGTTTTACGTATTCACCGGATTGACCAGTGAATACCTCAGCCACAAAGAAGGGTTGGGAAAGGAATTTTTCAATCTTGCGGGCCCGATCAACGGTGCGACGGTCCTCCTCGGAAAGCTCATCAAGGCCAAGAATGGCRATGATGTCTTGCAGTTCTTTGTAGCGCTGCAGGGTGGACTGCACTGCCCTTGCCGTGCGGTAGTGCTCATCTCCAACCACGGCTGGTTGAAGCATGGTGCTGGTGGAATCCAGGGGATCCACGGCTGGATAGATGCCCTTTGAAGCGAGGCCGCGGCTCAATACCGTGGTGGCATCAAGGTGGGCAAAGGTGGTGGCAGGGGCTGGATCGGTGAGGTCGTCTGCTGGTACATAAACCGCCTGAATCGAGGTGATTGAACCCTCGAGGGTGGAGGTAATGCGCTCCTGCAGTTCGCCCACGTCGGTGCCCAGGGTGGGCTGGTAACCCACGGCCGATGGCATGCGGCCCAAGAGGGCGCTCACTTCTGAACCGGCCTGYACAAAACGGAAAATATTRTCGATGAACAGCAGCACGTCTTGYTTGTTCACATCGCGGAAGTGTTCAGCCATGGTGAGAGCTGARAGGCCCACCCGCATGCGAGCGCCTGGGGGCTCGTTCATTTGGCCGTAGCAGAGGGCTACTTTCGATTTGCTCAGATCTTCTTCGTTGATRACGCCTGAATCTTTGAATTCTTGATACAGGTCGTTKCCTTCGCGGGTGCGTTCGCCAACACCACCAAATACGGATACGCCRCCGTGCTCTTTMGCGATGTTGTTGATCAGTTCCTGAATCAACACKGTTTTACCAACCCCAGCACCGCCGAAGAGGCCAACCTTGCCGCCTTGGCGGTAGGGGGCTAACAGATCGATAACTTTGATGCCGGTTTCAAAAACCTTGGGCTTGGTTTCAAGATCGGTGAGTTTTGGRGCCTGCCTGTGGATGGGAGATCTCAGGTCTGTGGCAACAGGACCTTGCTCGTCWACGGGTTCGCCAAGAACATTGAAAATCCTGCCCAGGGTTGCTTCGCCAACGGGCACTGAAATCGAAGCGCCCGTATCGAGGGCTTCCATGCCGCGCACAAGGCCATCGGTGGTGCTCATGGCAACTGCCCTTACGCGATGGTCGCCGAGCAATTGCTGAACTTCTGCAGTGAGGGCAATGGCTTGCCCAGCACTATTGGTGCCTTTGATTTCTAAGGCGTTAAARATGCGCGGCAACTTGCCGGCGGGGAATTCAACATCGAGCACAGGTCCAATTACCTGGCGGACGATTCCTTTGGCGCCGGTTGTGGCGGTTGCTGCAGCGGCCATGGTTTGAAGCGTTAGGGCGGAAAGGCTAGGCCTTTCGGGCGGGGCAACATTACCACCGGGGCGGCGCAAGCTCGGCTTGGCTCGCAGATCAGTGGTTCGGTTAGTGGTTCGGTGATCCGTCCCGCTGTCCCAATTGCGTCCCACCAGCTATCGCYACTAAGTTGGCAGTCAAGCGGTGCGAGTGCTAATTGCCCTTCGCCTCTGCTCAAACCCCACGCCCTGAGACAAAAAACCAGACGTCATGGCTGCTGTATCCCTCAGCGTGTCCACCGTGAAACCCCTCGGTGACCGCATTTTTATCAAAGTTTCCGCCTCCGACGAAAAAACCGCAGGTGGCATCCTGTTGCCAGACACCGCCCAAGAAAAGCCCCAAGTGGGTGAAGTGGTGCAGGTGGGCCCCGGTAAGCACAACGATGACGGCACCCGCCAAACCCCTGAGGTGAGCATTGGCGACAAGGTGCTCTATTCCAAATACGCCGGCACYGACATCAAGCTCGGTGGAGACGAATTTGTGTTGCTYAGCGAAAAGGACATTCTCGCAGTTGTTTCCTGAGGCAACAGCCCTCAGTTATTTGCTTTTTCCCACTAACTCCAATCCGTAGGTACTTAACCCATGGCCAAGCGCATTATTTATAACGAGCAAGCCCGTAGGGCCCTCGAACGCGGCATCGACATCCTTGCTGAGGCAGTTGCTGTAACCCTCGGCCCCAAGGGCCGCAATGTGGTGCTCGAGAAGAAATTCGGCGCCCCCCAGATCATCAATGACGGTGTAACAATCGCCAAAGAGATCGAACTCGAAGATCACATCGAGAACACCGGCGTAGCTYTGATTCGTCAGGCTGCATCCAAAACCAATGATGCCGCAGGCGATGGCACCACCACCGCCACGGTGTTGGCCCATGCCATGGTTAAAGCCGGTTTGCGCAACGTGGCTGCTGGCTCMAATGCCATCACCTTGAAGCGTGGYATCGAAAAGGCTTCTGATTTTCTAGTTAAGAAGATCGARGAGCAGGCAAAACCGATCACCGACAGCAAAGCCATCGCTCAAGTTGGTTCCATCTCCGCCGGCAACGACGAAGAAGTGGGTCAGATGATTGCCGATGCCATGGATAAAGTTGGCAAGGAGGGTGTTATCTCCCTCGAGGAAGGCAAGTCGATGACCACCGAATTGGAGGTTACCGAAGGTATGCGTTTTGATAAGGGTTACATCTCCCCTTACTTCGCCACCGACACCGAGCGMATGGAAGCTGTGCTCGATGAGCCTTACATCCTGCTTACCGATAAAAAAATCGGTTTGGTGCAAGATCTGGTGCCCGTGCTCGAGCAAATCGCCCGCACTGGCAAACCTTTATTGATCATTGCTGAAGACATCGAGAAGGAAGCCCTTGCMACCCTCGTTGTAAACCGCCTCCGTGGTGTGCTGAACGTGGCTGCTGTTAAGGCACCTGGTTTTGGCGACCGTCGTAAGGCCATGCTTGAAGACATGGCAGTGCTCACCAATGGTCAACTGATCACTGAAGACGCTGGTCTCAAGCTTGAGAACGCCAAAATCGAGATGCTCGGCACCGCCCGTCGCGTCACCATTAATAAAGACACCACCACCATCGTTGCCGAGGGCAATGAGGTGGCAGTTAAAGCTCGTTGCGAGCAGATCCGTAAGCAGATGGATGAAACCGATTCCACCTACGACAAGGAAAAACTGCAAGAGCGTTTGGCCAAGCTGGCCGGCGGTGTGGCTGTGGTGAAGGTTGGCGCCGCCACCGAAACCGAAATGAAGGAYAAAAAGCTGCGCCTAGAAGATGCCATCAACGCCACTAAAGCGGCCGTTGAAGAAGGCATCGTTCCCGGCGGTGGCACCACATTGGCYCACCTGGCCCCTGTGCTYGAGGAATGGGCCCAACAGAACCTCTCCGGTGAGGAACTGCTCGGTGCCCGAATCGTTGCCTCTGCCCTTAATGCTCCGCTCAAGCGGATTGCAGAAAATGCAGGCGCCAATGGTTCTGTGGTGGCTGAAAACATCCGCCACAAACCCTTCAATGAGGGTTACAACGCTGCAACCGGCGAATACGTAGACATGCTGGCTGCTGGCATCATCGACCCCGCCAAGGTGACCCGTTCCGGTTTGCAAAATGCTGCGTCTATCGCTGGCATGGTGCTAACCACCGAGTGCATCGTGGTTGATCTTCCTGAGAAGAAAGACGCAGCACCCGCCGGTGGCGGTGGCGGCGGYATGGGCGGCATGGGCGGCGACTTCGACTACTAATCTCAATCAGAGATCATTGGTTTGAGTTCGTTTTTAAGAATCTAATAAGGGAGGGCATGCACCCTCCCTTTTTTATGGTTTTCAATGGGCCGCAAACCCCACTGAATTTGTCGCACCAGTCGCCAGCTTCCTGCTAGCGCAAGCATGCCCGCCAGGGTGCCGAGCATCTTGCTAGCCCAGAGATTGTTATTTAAGAAATGGGACCGCAGGGAGAAGCTTTGGTCGCGATCTAGTCCCAACAAGTTGAGCAGGTTGCGAATTGAAGGCATCAACAGGGGATCCTTGCGCCAGTTGGTGTACATCAACTGCTGCAGATCATTGTTGCGGTAAAAGAGCAGTGTTGTTTGGGCTCTGTAGAAGGGCAGATCGCTCCGGATTTCAGCTAATGAAGCTGGCGTTCCATCTCTTGAATGGAACACTGTGTTGTTAACGGGGTCGAGCAARATCCATTTCCCTCTGAACTGCACTTCCACCACTGTGTGGCARGAACGGTCGGGGCCGCAGGCAAATTGCAGGATTCGGGTGCGGTAACCAGCGGMTTGCAACAGCTCAGCTAGCACCCAGGAGAAGTCTCCGCAGGCACCTTGACCACTCATTAGGGCATCTAATCCGCTAGGTAATAGCCGGTGTTTGAGGCTGATGCTCATGCCGCTGAAAACAACCCCCCGATCTTTAAGGAGCTCGTGGGTCACATTCATTAATCTCACCGGTTCGGGCTCTGYCAGGAAGGCTTGTTTAGAAATGCGCTTAGGAGCTTTCGTTGGTACCCCTTCATAGGGCTGAAGCCTCTCCACCTTCACGATTTGCCGGAAAAGATCGTGTTCCTCTTGGCCAACTATCCCCAGCCAACCGGCCGTAAGGCCACAGCCAGTGGCCAGGCTGATGCAAATCGCTGCCCAGGGCGGAGATTTGCGGCGRCTGGACAAAAAGACCATTGGTTATGGAAACTTTAAGGATACGCCTCCTGYTCAAGGTTGTGCGCCAAAAATGCTTTTTGTATTAATTGATACATRAGCCAACYGAGAAAAAGTTCATCGTGAACATTGATCGCTGGAAACAATTTGTCTGCTKCMGCTCTRGCYAAYAACGSYTTCATCTTGATMTGTGCRGCACTTGTKTTRYTGATGACCCCAGCCYTGGGGCTTTTTTATGCGGGGTTTGTGCGCGGCCGCAACGTGCTCAACACCTTGATGATGAGTTTCGGCGCCATGGCAGTGGTGAGCGTTATYTGGATGCTCTATGGCTACAGCCTTGCTTTTTCGCCTGGATCGGGCCCATTAGCGCCTTTCATTGGTGGTTTTGCCTGGGCGGGGCTATCCAATTGGTCGGTGCCAATCACTGAAGGGGGCCCAAGCCATGGGGCCGTGGCCTTATTTCAGCTCACTTTCGCAATCATCACTCCCGCTCTGGTGTCTGGGGCGGTGGTGGAACGGATGAATTTCAGGGCTTGGCTGCTTTTCCTGCTGCTTTGGAGCACTTTTGTTTACATCCCGCTAGCCCACATGGTGTGGGGGCCTGGGGGCTTTCTTGGCGTTAGCGGTGGCATGGGAGCCCTTGATTTTGCCGGTGGTTATGTGGTGGAAATGGCCTCGGGAGTKGCGGCATTGGTGGCAGCTGTTGTGGTTGGTGCCAGGCGGGCCTACCCCCAGCAGGTGGCACCTCCCCACAATGTGACTTTTATATTGCTTGGTGCTGGTTTGCTCTGGTTTGGTTGGTTTGGTTTCAACGGTGGTAGCGGGCTTGTTGCTGGAAACCTGGCGGCCCTGGCCTGCATAACAACCAACACCGCTGGTGCCACAGCTGCTTTGGTGTGGATGTTGATAGACACAGTCCAGCGGGGCAAGCCCACCGCCGTGGGGGCCGCCACCGGAGCAGTGGCTGGCTTAGTTGCAATCACTCCAGCGGCTGGATTTGTTAGCCCACTTGCCGCAATGGTTATTGGCGGCCTTGCCGCATGGCTATGCAACAGTGCGCTTCAGCTAAAAGCGCGTTTAAAATTAGACGACAGCCTTGATGTTTTACCGGTTCATGGATTAGCTGGTTTGCTAGGTATTTTGCTAACAGGCATATTTGCGATGAAAACACTAAATCCTGSCGGGGCTAATGGATTACTTGCTGGAAATCCAATCCAGCTTTKGATTCAGTTAAAAGCAGCTGGGTTCACTATCCTTTGGGTRGCGATTGGCACCTATGTGGTGTTAATCCTGATTCGTCAATTCGTTCCCCTAAGGGTKGSWGATCARCAGGAACGCCAAGGTTTAGATGTGAGCTCCCATGGAGAAGAGGCTTATAACAATGAGTTAACAGGTTAATTAAAGATAGAAGCCAACTGTGGTGATGATTCGGGTTCCTTTTGCTCTAAGCGCGCTGCGCAGGAAATAGGTGGATTGATTATGCAGTAATGCTTCCCAGCGATGACGAGTAACAAAAACTGGTAAAACAACCGTGCAAAATAAATTTGCACCCTTACGATGTT
>NZ_PXVC01000090.1 GCF_003011125.1 Synechococcus lacustris str. Tous
GGCGGAGGGGGTATTGATGGGGGGGCTATTGCTGCTTGGTTTACTGCTTGCTCCATTTGTGGAACAACTTTTTGGGCTGGTAACCCGTTCGCGCTTGCTGGAGCTGAGCGATCTGCAACGGCCGCTGCTGCGCAAGCTGGCCTCAGAGGCCCCTGGCACTTTTGAGCACACCTTGATGATTTCGAGCCTGGCGGAGGAGGGGGTGCGGGCGATCGGCGGCGATGTTGATCTTGCCCGTACGGGATCGCTRTATCACGACATCGGCAAACTGCATGCCCCCCAATGGTTCATCGAAAATCAAAGCGGTAATAATCCCCACGAACACTTAAACGACCCTTGGCGCAGTGCTGAAATTCTCCAGGCCCATGTGGATGAAGGCCTCAAGATGGCCCGCCGCTTCCAATTGCCAAAACCGGTAACCAATTTCATCCCAGAACATCAAGGCACCTTGCGGATGGGTTATTTCTTCCACAAAGCCAGGGAACAAAATCCGAATGCAAGCGACAAACCATTCCGGTATCGCGGCCCCAGGCCCCAATCAAAGGAAACGGCTGTTTTGATGCTCGCCGATGGCTGTGAAGCAGCCCTACGTTCAATGCCACCGGAAACCAGTGAAGCCGAAGCGAAAGATGCCGTGCGACGCATCATCCAGGCCCGTAAATACGACAAACAACTGGCCCTAAGTGGCCTAGAAACAGCTGAAAGCGAATTATTAGTTGCTGCATTTGTGCAGGTGTGGAAACGAATGCGCCACCGGCGTATCCCCTATCCGATTCCTGCCCGCAAAGGATTTAGCGCCTGATCAACCCTTYACCGCATCGCCACTGGCGCTGGGCAAAATAAAGCGCTGCAGCAAAATAAATATAAAAAGAACCGGCAAAATAGACACAACCGAACCAGCTGCCACCAGCCGCCAATCAAGGGAAAAACTACTTGATAGTTGCTGTAATCCCAARGGYAATGTGTATAGATTTGGATCATCTAATATCACCAAAGGCCAGAGGAAATCTCCCCAAGTGCCAATAAAAACAAACATAGCCAATGTAATTAAATCAGCCTTTGCAGCTGGAATTAACACATTCCACCATTCGCCCAAGGGGGAACAGCCATCCATGCGGGCAGCCTCCTCCAATTCAACGGGCACAGCAAGAAAACTTTGGCGCAATAAAAATATGCCAAACGCCGTGGCAACATTGGGCAAAATTAAAGCCACTAATGTGTTACGCAAGCCAAGTTGCACCATCAACACATACAAAGGAATCATCACCACTTGAAATGGAATCAATATTGTTGCAACCACCAAAGCCAGAGCCATGCCCCTGCCGCGAAACTGCATACGCGCCAAGGGAAATGCAGCCAAGGAGCAAAACAACAGATTAGCCATCACACTAAAACCACTTACCAGGGYACTATTAAAAAGATATTTAGCCATCGGGCTCTGGCTAAATAAACTTCCGTAGGCCTGCAAACTTGGCTGCAATGGCCATAGGTTAGGGGGACTGCTGAAAATATCTTCAGCTGGCCCCTTTAACGACGTACTTAACAGCCATAGCAATGGCATCAGCATTACAAGGGCCAGCAATAGCAACAGCCCCAATTGCAAAGCAAGGGCTAAAGGGGCAGTGCGAAGCCTTTTCATAAAACCGGCAGGGGGGTTTGCTGGGGATGCAAAGGCTGGCTCTGCAAACTGCTCACCAAGCGGTTCAAAGCATTAACAAATGCCTGGGCCGCCGCCACCACCACATCGGTATCGGCCGCATGGCCGGAATACAAACGCCCATTCTGGCGCAAGCGAATTGTTACTTCACCCATGGCATCAATGCCCTCRGTAACTGATTTCACTGAGAATTCMACCAGTTCATTGGGCACTTGAACCAATTGATTCAATGCTCCACACACGGCATCAACAGGACCCGTACCAATGGAAGCAACACTGCGTTGCTTGCCATCGATGGTGCGGAGGGTAACAGTTGCGGTGGGTTGCAGATTAGTGCCGCAGCTAACCTGCACGCCAAGCAATTGATAATGGGCCTGTAACTGCTGCGTGTGGTCGCTAACTATGGCCTCAAGATCTCTATCGGTGATTTCACGTTTGCGATCGGCAAGTTCCTTAAAGCGAGCAAAAGCATCATCTAAATCGTCTCCACTAAGCGTGTAGCCAAGTTCCTCTAGGCGGGCGCGAACAGCGCTGCGACCACTTAATTTGCCGAGGCTAATGCGGTTATCGCTTAGGCCGATTGTGCGGGCATCAATAATTTCATAGGTGAGCCGATTTTTTAATACCCCATCTTGATGGATACCGCTTTCGTGGGCAAAGGCATTTGCCCCCACAATCGCTTTATTTGGTTGCACAGCCATGCCGGTTAGGTTGCTAACCAAGCGTGATGTTTTATAGATTTCTTCTGTGCGTATTGCAGTGAGCGGTTCTGGATTGGCCGCCTCTCGCCCCAGGAAAGGGTTGAAGTATGAACGCCGCACATGCAAAGCCATCACCAATTCCTCTAGGGATGCATTACCCGCCCTTTCACCAATGCCATTGATTGTGCATTCCAATTGACGGGCGCCATGTTTAACCGCCTCAAGGAAATTAGCAACTGCCAGGCCAAGATCGTTGTGGCCATGCACTGAAATAACAGCTTGATTGATATTTGGCACATGCTGATTTATGCCCGCAATTAAGCCGCCAAATTCAGCCGGGGTTGAATAGCCAACCGTGTCKGGGATGTTGATGGTGCTTGCCCCTGCATTAATCGCTGCCTCAATCACCTCATACATRAAYTCCGGTTCACTGCGGCCGGCGTCTTCACAGGAAAACTCCACATCCTCCACAAGGGAACGGGCATAGGCCACCATCTCAGGCACGATCTGAAGCACCTCAGCTCGGCTTTTACGCAACTTGTGTTCCAGGTGGATATCGCTAGTGGCAAGAAAGGTGTGRATGCGTTTGTGGGCTGCAGGGGCAACCGCCTCAGCACAGGCCTTGATGTCGCCCTTGGTAGCCCTTGCTAGGCCGCAAATGATTGGGCCATCAGTGCTGCCAACGGCTGTGGCAATGCGCTGCACCGCATCGAAATCACCAGGGCTGGCAAAGGGGAAGCCCGCCTCGATGATGTCTACCCCTAAACGGCTTAACTGCTGGGCAATGGCAAGTTTTTCATCCAGGTTCAAGCTGGCGCCAGGGGACTGCTCCCCATCCCTAAGGGTTGTGTCGAAAATCAATACCCGGCCTGGATCCTTAGCCATTGATACGCCCGCGGAAACCGCGCCTCCCTGTTGAACTCTGTTGCAACTCTAAGAAGCGCTTGGGCCGTGAGTATCAAGAGCCGTAAACTGAGTACATCGATGAATGTCCATGGCCACTGGAGCTCTGGCCTTGGTGCTTCACGGCCATCTGCCTTATGTGCGCAGCCGTAATCCAGGGTCACTTGAGGAAGACTGGTTTTTTCAAGCGCTMGTAGAGAGCTACTTGCCCCTATTGGGCATGTTGGCCCGCTGTGATGCCAATGGTTTAAAGCCAAGGCTCACGATGAGCCTCTCGCCCACACTTCTATCGCTGCTGAACGATCCTGTGCTGCAGGAGCGTTTCCCCGCTTGGATCGAGCAACGCATTGAGCTGCTGCAGCGGGCACAACCTGAAGAAGAGCAAGCCGCCAGCCATCTGCTCCAGCATTTCAGCCTGCAACTGCAGGCTTTTAGCGATTTCAATGGCGAACCGATCCGCGCTTTTGCCGCCCTGCAGCAGGCCGGTGTGCTSGATTTGCTCACCTGCAGTGCCACCCATGGATATCTGCCATTGCTGCGGGATCCACCGGAGGCGGTGCGCGCTCAACTGCTAACCGCCGTAAGGGAACACGAAAGGCTATTGGGCGCAAAACCCCAGGGCATTTGGCTTCCTGAATGCGCCTATTACGAGGGACTCGACCAGCAATTAGCGGCAGCGGGCCTGCGCTATGCGGTGCTAGACGCCCATGGGTTGCTCCATGGCTTGCCGCGGCCCCGCTATGGGGTTTATGCACCTATTTGTTCGCCAAGTTCGGTTGCATTTTTTGGGCGCGACAGTGAAGCCACCCTGCCGGTGTGGTCGGCCAGTGATGGCTATCCCGGCGATGGCTCCTACCGGGAATTCCACCGCGACCTCGGCTGGGATCTACCCGAAGAGGAGCTGCAGGCCGCTGGCATCTTGAGTAGCAGGCCCCTGGGTTTGAAACTGCGGCGGGTGAGTGGCGGCGATTGTCCATTAAATAAAAAATTGCCYTACGACCCCGTTGCCGCCGCCCTAACCGCCCAACGCCATGGCAGTAGCTACGTGGCCGGCAGGCTGGAACAAYTGCGGGGCTTGGGTGAATTGATCGATCGTGCACCGTTGGTGGTRGCCCCTTTTGATGCTGAATTATTTGGCCATTGGTGGTTTGAGGGCCCGCAATTTCTTGAACAGGTTTTCCTGCAAGGGGCYGCCGCTGGCCTTAATTTCTGCAGCCTCAAGGGCAGCTTGAGCAATGGCGCCCAGCTGCAGGTTTGCAGGCCATCACCCTCAAGCTGGGGCCAGGGTGGTTACCACTCCTATTGGCTAAGTGAAAGCAATGCCTGGGTTGTGCCCGATTGGCACCGCGCTTCATTGGCAATGGTGGAAGCGAGCGSCAGGGAACAACRGCAAAGGGATCCCCAGCGGCAACGCCTGTTGAAACAGGCGGCACGGGAATTACTGCTGGCCCAATCATCAGATTGGAGCTTCATYCTKMGGGCTGGCACCACCACAGAATTGGCCCGCGAACGGATTCACCGCCATCTAGATCGTTTTTGGCGATTGCTGGAATTGCTTAAGCCAAACCATTGCTCCAATGAAAAAGAACGCATCTGGCTAGATGCTGTGGAACAGGAAGATTTCCTATTTCCTTTGGTAGAGCCCAGTGATTGGCTGGCCCAATGACCCTGGCAGCAGCGCCCTGCTTTAACGAAAAACTAGAAAGCCCCTTGCGGCGCTCGCAGCACCTAAAGGTGCTGCAGTTAAACCTGGGCAAACTCTGCAATATGCACTGCAGCCATTGCCATGTGGAGGCAGGCCCCCACCAGGGGGCAAGCCAGATGCCAGAGCAAGTTGTTTTGCAATGCATTGCAGCCATCGATCAACTACGGCCGGAAGTGGTTGATCTCACCGGTGGGGCACCGGAACTGCACCAGCAGTTCAAAAYSCTGGTGCAGGCAGCTCGTGATCGAGGTTGCCAAGTGRTCAACCGCAGCAATCTCACGGTGCTATTGCTGCCAGCCCTAGCTGATCTAGCCCCCTGGCTGGCGGCAAAACAGGTGCAAATTGTGGCCAGCCTGCCCAGCTGCGAAGCCTCAACAACCGATGCCCAAAGGGGCTCAGGCACCTGGGAARCATCAATGCGGGCCCTACGCAARTTGAATGCCYTGGGATATGGCCTTGGCGATCCAAACCTGCCGCTCTCATTGATGAGCAACCCGCCGGGGGAAGCCCTGCAACAACTCACCGCCTGCGATCAAAAACAATGGCGCGAATGCCTCGGTAAAGAAGGGGTGAGTTTTGATCATTTAATTGGTTTAAATAACATGCCAATCGCTAGATTTCTCGATGGCTTAGAAGCCAACGGACGCACTGATCTATACATGCAAAGCCTGGTGGATGCCTTTAATCCAGCCAGCATTTGCGGTTTGATGTGCCGCACAACATTATCGGTGGCCGCTGATGGCAGCATCTACGATTGCGATTTCAATCAAATGCTTGAATTACCGCTGCTGGCAAAACAAAAACAGGTAAATATTGGAAATGTTTGCCTGGAGGATCTTGCGGGCAATCTAATTAATATCGGCAACCATTGCTATGGCTGCACCGCAGGCCAGGGCAGCAGCTGCAGTGGGGCAACCACTTGAAGCTATCTTAAAGCTTTGCTTTAAAGCTTAGTTTTAAAAAAAGAAAACCCAATCAAACCCCATCGAACATTAGGAGACGATTTAATAAATAGCTGCAGCATGGCAACTATCAGCTGCCACAGGCTAAGCGTATTGGTGAGAAAACCAAACCACTGGTGTTGAGCTAATACAAAAAAACTGCTAAAAAATGCCTTGAGATTAGCTTCATTAAAAGCAATTAATTTATCCAAACCAAAACTATAAATTGCATGCTTAAATCTTAATTCCAACGGCCAGAGCACCCGCCAGGYCCGTTTAGCAATCAAAGCAGAACTCAGCTCCGGCTGGCTRAGGCCAGCGGCGATCGCAGCAGCAAAACCTGGGGCACGGCGCAACAWTGCGCCTATTAGGTAGCCAGAAGCGGGATGCACCATGCTGGCGGCAGAACCAAAAGCCAGCAGCTGTTGTTTCAAATCCGGCAAGGCTAAATTCATTGGAAATAAACAAAATTCCTCGTGCTGCACCTGAAGCGGCTCAATTCCCCGCWGGGCTAAACGCCGCCAYAGGCGTTCTTTTAATWSCCCATAGGGCACAGGTGGYGCCAAGGCRAGGGARGTTTCTTCCACAAAAAAGAGGCCMGCACCAAAATCCATGGCATATAAAAARGTGGCRGGTTCGTTGTTACGTTCCTGCTCACTTAGGTGATTTGCTCTGTARTCCATCAATACAAATTGACCGGGCKCCACCGGCGGCGCCGAAAAGCGGCCAAYGATGCCATAGGCCGCTTGGCTAGCCACTGGCTTGAGCTGGGTCCTTTTCACAAATGGGGAATGATGGCCGCTGGCRTCTAACACCAACCGCGCCTCTAGGCACTCACCAGCTGCGGTGGTAATTGATGAATACTTGGAATCATGGGCAACTGAAACCACCTGGCCCAGCTGCCAATCAACAGCCCCTTGTAGG
>NZ_PXVC01000091.1 GCF_003011125.1 Synechococcus lacustris str. Tous
GGTAATCAGGCCAGGGTAGAAAACAACACCACCGTATTTTCCACCAGCACCCGCAATTTTAATAATCGCCTTGGTGATGGCGCCCAGGTGTATTTAGGTAGCGCTGAATTGGCCGCTGTGTGTGCTCAACTCGGCAGGATTCCAAGCAAAGAAACATACCTTGAGATGGCAGCAAAAAAAATTGATCCAAACCAGCAAGAGCTCTATCGCTATCTAAATTTTGATCAAATCAAGGCTTATCAGTCATAATGCACCCGCCGGCAACACAAAAACGCCATCGGGGCGTTGATAGCCATAACCCTTGCCGCACACCACCGCTAAGAAAGCTGGCTCCCCTGTGCGTTGACTATCAATTTGCTCACGGAAATGCAGTAACCCTTGAGCTGCAGCTTCAATCTGAGCTACTCCTAATTTGATTTCAATTGCACCCCAGCGGCCATCTAGCAACTGAACGATTGCATCTACTTCCACACCATATTTATCACGGTAATGGAATATCTCACCATCCATCGCCTGCGCTAGCACCCGCAGGTCGCGTATCACAAGTGATTCAAATAAAAACCCCATCCATTCCAGATCTTTAAGCAAACGATCTGGGCTTGCCCCCATAGCTGCCACTGCCAAAGAGGGGTCGCAGAAATGACGTTTTGGCGCCTGCCTAAGGGCTGCTTTTGAACGCAGATGGGGTCGCCAGGCCGGTTGATTTTCAAGCACCATTAATCGCTCTAGTGCCTGCAAATAATCGGCCACAGTACGGGGATCAAGGGGGCCATCACTACCGCCAACATCAGCTGCCAATGTGGCCAAACTCACSTCGGTGGATACATTGCGCCCAAGCGATCGCAGCAATGAAGCTAACCGTTGCGGATCACGCCGTTTTGTATCTACCCGCTGGAGATCCACCTGCTTTACCTGCTCCAAATAATCGCGGGCAGCACGGCATGCCGCCCCTGTTGATTGTTCAAGCTGACCTGGCCAGCCGCCACGGCAGATCAGTTCTGCCAAATCCGTAATTGCAAGGCCTGGATCAGCGCAYTTAACAGGTTCAGCATTAAATAGTGCCGCCAATGAAACACTGCCTTTGCCAGCGCCGCTTTCGTGCAGGGTCATGGGCCGAAGCCGTAWAAACGAAAATCGACCCGCTCCGGTATGGCGTTCAACATCATCAGCTGGTACCGCAGAGCCAGTGAGCAGAAATTGACCAGGCCCTTGTACTTCATCTACCGCCCGGCGCACCAAATTCCAGAGCGCAGGCTCCACCTGCCATTCATCCAGCAAACGCGGTCGCTCACCAGCCAACACCAAAGCAGGATCCACCGCTAAAGCTTGTCTGGCTGCGTTATCAACATCCAGCAGCACCGTGGATGCTGCCAACTGCTTTGCCATCAAGGTTTTTCCGCAGGCCTTTGGGCCTTCAATTACCACTGCACCAGCAGCGGCAAGGCAGAAACGCAATTCAAGGTCAGCAATGCGGGGCCGATAAAAGAACGCCATACATGCTCCCCAATGCAGTAAATGGCGAGATTCTAATGCGGTTTTTGGCGAGACTTCAATGCAGAAAATGGCTTAATGCCAATCTTCCAGATCATTAAGCAAGCGATCTGGGAAATAGTAATCATTACTTGGCTTTCGGCACTTGTTTCGATCGCCTCCACCAAGGATTGGGAAATGCACTTACAGAAATAACGCCCAAACCAGGCCGCCAGGCCAAACTGGGGCAAACGCAAGCCCGTTAACACCCTGAACCAGGAAACCCTGCTGTTTGAACCAGCCCAGCCGCAGCTGGGGGCACTAAAAACAGTGCTGGCTTTCCCTAGCACCTACAGCGTTGGGATCACAAGCCTGGGTTATCAGGTGGTGTGGGCAACCCTTGCCAAACGCCCTGACCTAGATGTGCGGCGTTTATTCACGGATCAAGGTGATCCACCTCACCGCCATTGCAACCTATTTGGCCTCTCGCTCAGCTGGGAATTAGATGCACCGGTGCTGCTTGATCTTCTCGAGCAACAACGAATTCCCCTCTGGGCCCTAGCAAAAGTGCCTGGCATCTATGTGCCAAGCCTTTATCAACCGMGCTACAACGATTCAGSGGAGTTAATAGCAGTTGAACCGATAGAAGCTGGCATACCAGCAACGATTAGCAAACAAACCTGGCGCGGCAACACCCTTAGCCATTCCAGCGTGATTACACCTGAGGCGGCCTGGCCATCAATCCATATGGTGGAAGTGGTTCGCAGCTGCCCTGAACTATGCAGGTTTTGCCTCGCTAGTTACCTAACCCTGCCTTTTCGCACTCCCTCTTTAGATAAGGGCCTAATTCCAGCGGTGGAACTTGGCCTTAAGGTAACCAAAAGGCTTGGTTTATTAGGTGCATCCGTTACCCAACATCCACAGTTCAGTGAATTATTAAGCTGGTTAAATCAGRATCAATTTGATGGCACCAGGGTTAGCGCTAGTTCGGTGMGAGCTGCCACTGTAACGCCGCAGTTAGCARAAATACTAGCCAAACGCGGTAGTAAATCACTCACGATTGCAATCGAAAGTGGCAGCGAACGCATGCGYGAGGTGGTGAATAAAAAATTAGCAACGGATGAGATATTTGCAGCTGCCCGCTATGCAAAAGAAGGTGGCCTATCTGCCCTAAAGCTTTATGGCATGGCTGGTTTACCYACTGAAACCGATGCTGATATAGAAGCCACAGCTGAATTATTAATAGCCCTAAAAAAAGCAACGCCWGGCTTACGCCTTTCCCTAGGCGTAAGCAGTTTTGTACCAAAGGCCCACACCCCTTTTCAATGGGAGGGCCTTAGGCCGGAGGCAGAAAAACGCCTAAAGCTTTTAACGAAACGATTGCAACCAAAGGGGATTGAGCTACGACCCGAAAGTTATGGCTGGAGTGTGATCCAAACCCTGATCTCCCGCAGTGATCGGCGTTTAGCTGCAGTGATCGTGGCGGTGCGGGGCCATCACGAACAATTGGGTGGTTGGAAAAAAGCCTATMGAGAACTWGCAAGCCAAAATCAAAACCATGGCGTTCCCCTACCCGCCTGGCAGCAGCTGATCCACGGSAATTGGCAGCCKAGTAGATGCCTGCCCTGGGAYCACCTGGAAGGGCCATTGCCMAAATCAACTTTGCTTAAACATCGCAATACATCCCTAACAGGCCTTTGAAGCTTAGARTGSKAGTAATTACGACCCCACCATGGAAAGCTTCAAAGCCACAAAAATTTCAGGCAAGATCCMAGCCAAAAGCAACTCAATAGTTMARAAAAAGAAATTGCAGCCAAACAACCCATTGGTTCCTGAAGACAGTGCTTACCAAGCTAGGCATGAAATAAGAAACAATGAACTGTTGGTTCAGTGGAGTGAGAAAGCATCAGCAACTGAGCGAAAGGCGGTGCATGCTGAACTGAATACAGAAGTTATCAGYAGTTTTCACAGCAAAGCAATGCAGGCAAGTGGATCTGGAGTGCTTGAACTTGTTAAGGATCGCCAGGGCAATAGGGAAGTAAAAGAATTACAAGCTGYTTTTAAAAAACAACCAGAAGTGATATTTACYGAACCAAATCAAGAGGTGCRCATTCAACTAATTAGTAATGATCCAAKTATTAATTCGATGTGGGGAATGCAGGCCAGTGGCTTTGGGATAAAGGCGGTTTCCGCCTGGGATAAAAATCTGGTTGGCAGTTCAAAAGTAGTAACAGGTGTTGTTGATACAGGTATCGACTACACCCATCAAGATCTTTATCTTAATGTGTGGCTGAATCAAGGTGAACTCAGAAATCTAAGTTTCTTTGGTAATCTTAAAGACGTAAATAAYGATGGCTTAATTRGCTTTCGCGACCTAAATGATTCCCAAAATCTTTCGAATAGCTCCACTAAATTAATAGATTGGAACAAAAATGGTTACATTGATGCAGGCGATCTACTCGATAACCGTGCTGGCTGGGAAGATGGCAAAGACAACGACAGCAATGGCTATATCGATGATTTAATTGGTTGGGATTTTGCTAACAAAGACAACGATCCATTTGATGATAATGGCCATGGCACCCATGTTGCGGGMACTATTGGGGCAATGGGTGGTAATGCCATTGGCGTAACTGGGGTTAATTGGCAAACTCAAATGGTCCCCTTAAAATTTATGTCATCTAACGGTAGTGGCAGYCTTTTATCTGCGGTAGCGGCAATTGATTACTTTACAACAGCTAAAATTCAAGCCGAGGCAAGAGGCGAAAGCAGTCGCTTTGTTAGTACAAATAACTCCTGGGGAGGAGGTGGCTATTCACAATCCCTCGCTAACAGTATCCAAAGGGCAAATGACCAAGGCCTGCTATTTGTGGCAGCAGCCGGCAATGGAGGCAATGATGGCATTGGTGATAATAATGACGTTATCGCTAATTATCCATCAAACTACTCAAATAATAGCGTAATTGCAGTTGGCTCAATAACAAGTTCTGGGGCGCTTTCAAGCTTTTCTAATTATGGATTAGTTAATGTAGATATTGCAGCTCCAGGATCCTCAATCCTTTCCACTCTGCCGGGAAATAAATATGGCAGCCTCAGTGGAACATCAATGGCTACYCCACATGTGGCAGGTGCTTTGGCATTATTGGCTGCAGCGGCACCCCAAGCCACAGGCGCCCAGCTCAAGGAAGCATTGCTGAAYAGCACAGCAGCAACCCAATCACTGGCGGGTAAAACTGTTAGTGGTGGACGCTTAGATGTATCAGCCGCTTTAGCCAAATTACAAAATTCACCTGATCCAAATCCTGTTACAAACCTAACGCTTTGGGGTACTAACGGCAGCGATAGCATCACTGGGGGCACTGGCAACGACAGCATTACAGGTGTACTAAAAACAGGAACTKCTGCAAWAGCCTTAGGCAWGGGTCAAATTGATGYATTAACAGGCGGAGCAGGCCAAGATACTTTTCTACTTGGAGATAGCCGAGGTATTTTCTATAACGACTACAAAAATAATAACCTTGGCRACGCTGATTATGCGCTCATTAMAGACTTCAACTTRGYAGAMGATAAATTGCAAYTAAAGMGCGGCAGCTATCTCTTCAATRCTTCAAGCGGAAGCCTTTCACTGTATTGGGATCGCAACAAYAAYGGCTCCCTCAATACCACCGGAAAYAATCAAGATGAGCTAATAGCAGTTTTAAATAATATTACTGGCTTGAGCAATAATAATATTAATTGGGTTTAAACCCCTGGGGCCAACAGGCGGCCCGTAATCCCGCCAATAAAAGCCAACCAGCAACATTAACCCTGCCATCATAWAGGGGTAGATCAGTTGCATGAAGCAGCACAAGTATCAATACTGCAGCCCACCAGGCCCGTTCAAATAAGCCAGCTTGATTAATACCTAGGCAAGTAGCACGTAACAACAACCACAACACCACGGCAATCAACAATAAAGCAGCTGGCATGCCATGGCTGATGGCTAAATCAAGGGGCAAATTATGGGGATGGCCGTGCCATACGCCAGCGCGCATTGGATAGATCAAGCTGAATGCCGCAGCGCCCCAACCCARCCAGGGCCTYTCCGCCACTAAACCAGCCGCCACCTGCCATTGACCCAAGCGRGTTGATGCCATTGGTCGATCGCTAAAGGCGATATCACTAAGGCGAACCCAGATTGCTTCCGGCACTAAAAARCGGCAGCCGTTTTGCAATAGTTCCGGCACCCCAGGCAAAACTGCAAAGAGCACCGGCAGCAGTAATAGCAGCAACAGTGGCATCAACCACARCCAWCGGCCTGGCCCCAACAGCAATGGCACTGCCAACACAGCTGCACCCCAGCCATTACGGGAATCCGTGAGATATAGGCAGCCAACATGACTAACAACCAACAGCAACARCCAGGGAAAGCGGCGCCAACTTTCCAATGCAGCAGCAAGTAATAAGGGCCAACTAAATGACAACCAAGCTGCCGTAATATTGGCATAATCAAATAAACCAGAAAGGCGACCCAGTGGCATACCACCTGGCGCCATATGCCAGATCAATAAACCACCCAGGGCTTGCCAGGGGCCACTCCARCCGAAAARYAATTGACCAATACCCGTAATTAATACCGGCATGGTGCTAGCGATAAATAACAGCGCCACCCTTCTCCTTGCCGCAGCTGTTGCCATATAGGGCTGAAAACCCCAAAAGCCCCAAAAAAATGGCAGCCAATTACCTAAACCCACCCAAGCCAACCAACCGCTATGGGCCCAGGGGGCACTAAGCAACATCAAGCCAGCAATTAAGGCAAATACACGATTTAACTTGTCGCTCCACCAYGGCCGCCTATGGCAACGGCTGCCCTGCAGCAATGCCCAAAACAATGGGGGTACCGCCAGCAAAAGGCTGCTGGCCAGCAGCAAAACGCCCAATTGAAATGCAATCCAGCCTGAGGCCGTAGCTGCTGCRGGCCGTTGGCAGCGCAGCCAGTTTGTTATTGCTGCAAAACCCATCAAGCTAGTCAAACACCGCCGTGCGACCRCGGGAAACCATCACCTGGTGGCATAGATGCAAACGCAGGGCACGGGCTAGGGCTAGCCGTTCCATATCCCTTCCCTTGCGGATTARATCCTCCACATCATCCCGGTGGCTCACATGRACAGTGGCCTGCTCAATGATCGGCCCTGCATCTAAATCTTCCGTTACGTAGTGGGCGGTGGCACCAATCAATTTCACACCACGCTCCCAAGCCCTTTGRTAGGGCCGCGCTCCCGTGAAAGCGGGCAGAAAGGAATGGTGGATATTTATTACYTTTGGAAAATTCTGTAARAAATTAGCGCTTAACACCTGCATGTATTTAGCAAGCACCACCAGCTCAATTGCTTCTTCCTTTAATAAAGCTAATTGACATTGCTCTACTTCTGCTTTTGTGGCGGCATTGATTTCAAGCAGCTCAAACCTGGCGCCAAAATCCTCAGCTATTTGCCGCAAATCCGGATGATTACTAATCACCRGGGGCACCTGCATCGGCAATTCACCAGCCTTAGTGCGCCAGAGCAGATCGAGCAAGCAATGGTCTTGCTTGCTAACAAATAGGGCCACTCGGGGCAGATGATCGGAAAAGTGCAATTGGCCATCACCACCAAGCCGCTGGGCCAGAGCAGTGGCCGCCGCAGGAATCGCCTCCCGGGGCAGGCCAAAACCATCTAGGTCCCATTCGATCCTGCTTAGAAATAAACCAGCACCGCCATCAGTGTGGTGATCAGCGTGGCGGATATTGCCCCCATTAGCTGCCACCCAACCCGATATTTCACTCACCAAACCAGGGCGATCGGGGCAGATTAATTGAAAGATCGCCGTTGCTTTTTTGCTGAGCAAATTGGTTCGCTGATTATTTATTTGTGAATTCATAAAAAGTGCTAAATTGCAACTCGAAGTGCCTGAAGTTGCTGCTCACGCGAGGCAACTAAATKCTTTTCTGCTGATGCCAATAAATTAAAAATACCATGGTCTAACACTTGATAAAACACCAGGCTGCCCTCYGGCTTTCTAGCAACAACACCTGCAATCGTAAGTAGCTTTAAATGTTTAGAAACCAACGCCTGGCTCAAACCAGTTTCTTGAACAACCGCGGTTACGTTTCGAGGCCCTTCCTGTAAAGCACTCAAAACTGTGAGGCGATTGGGCTCGCTAAAAACCTTGAAATATTCAGCCAAAGCCTCCATGTAGGTCAACCAACATCTGAATCATTCAATGCTAACAGCTTGCAATGATGAAATGAACAAGAATTAGCCCTTGCTATCACTGCCTTGAGATAGCAGCCAAGCAAGCCCGCCTGGTGAGGGCCATTGAGGTGAGCGTTGGGCTTTGCCAACCGGATCTAGGCCAACAACTGCCATCGGTAACCAACAGGTTGCTGCAGGTGTGAAAACGATTCCAACGATCCAGCACTGATCGCTCAGGGTTATCGCCCATGGGTGCACCACCTAATTCATGGATGTAGTAGCCGGGTGGTGGCACCGCCTGGGAGCCGGCGGCACTAGCCGTTAGCCATGGTT
>NZ_PXVC01000092.1 GCF_003011125.1 Synechococcus lacustris str. Tous
ATCCTTAAGGCGTTTGGAAAATGTCAGACCTTGCAAGAAAATGGAGCAGTTATTGACCTTTCGCCTGTGCTTGCCGGTTCGAGCACGGTCGCTGAATTTGAGGCAGCAATAGAGCGACAAACTGGTCAAGAGACTTCACATTTTGATCTCTTCTTCTTAAAATCTCGATGAACATTAGCTAATTTATGAATCATAAATCTTGAGATATTTAAACAATTTAGCTTATTTAACTCAAAGAATTTTCGGATCATCCGATAGTGCTAGCCCTTGGCCTGATCTCGCTTTTCAGCCGGATCTTATGAGAGTTTTTCATCATCTCGGCAGTCATGCACATCGATCGAGTCGCACGCCACTATAGGCACTTTGCCCACGAATCCTCGACTCACTCGCCAATATAGCGTTCTCAGCCTGGGGCAGAATCGACCGCCGGCATTTTTCTCTTCAAAAAGTATGCTTCAATGCTCAATTCTTTCGGGATCTTGTTGACATGCAGTCGTGCCATGCATTGGTTTATCTCGAAATGCTTCATCAGCAAAAAATAGGCAATTCCCCACTTGGCCTGACCTCCTAAAATGAAAAGCGATGAGCCAGTTGTTCAGAGACAGCTTGGTTACCTCCAGGATCGTTCCTGTGGCAACGGTGACTTGATGTCGGGGCAGCCCCAGGGATGATGCAAAGCTGGCAATAAACTCCATTGTTAGTGCTCACATCTTTGGTTGAGTTGGCCGTAACGGCATACTCACTATGCCCGAAAGCCCTGTACCCTCAAACAATTTCGATCTGATCAGCTACCTCAAGTCGATACCCCCCTCTGTCAGGGAAGTTGACGCCTCTTCATCTCGACCACTTTTTTCCACCAGGGGGCTTGATAGAGCAGAGCAATTCGCCGTTACAGCGAGGCCGTCAAAGCTGATGTAAGAAGGCGGATGACTCCGCCGCACCGACAGAGCGTGGCCCAGATTTCAGCAGAGCTGGGCATTCACGTGGCCAACCTCTACAACTGGAGGAAGGCCTGGCGGTTGCAAGGGGAGGTGGTGCCGGCATCCGAGAAGGAACCAGAGGCGGTAACTGTCAGGAAACGTACCAGTACACCTGAGCACGCCCTCGCGTCCGAAACACCCACGGCCATGTCCAAAGGCCTCTGCCAGACTGGTCATGGGGACGTCAGGCCATGACCGATGACATCTTTGGAGGCTTGTTCCCGAAAGGAAACGTGGTCTGGATTCCCACAGCGCTCCCTGCCCTGGCGACGACACTTCTGGAGAAATCCAGGTGCTGATCCCGATTAGGAAACTGTTCATTTTTTAGCGCGGAATCTGCCTGGCATCCCTCCTCAGACCCATTGCAGCAGATGTATGYCAGGAAGTTCTTCCCCCTCGCGCCGCCGACGTGCGCGCCTCAGAGTGGTCAATCCACGCTCCGCAGGAATAGACATCGGTAGTCGGTTCCATGTTGTAGCGGTACCAGCCGAGCTTGACGATGACCCAGTGCGGAAATTCTCAAGCTTCACTAATGATCTGAAGTCTATAGCTGAATGGTTGCTCGCTATCGACATCAAGACGGTAGCCATGGAGTCAACTGGAATCTACTGGGTTCCGCTCTACGAAATACTCGTGGGGCGAGGCATCGAAGTCTTTCTGGTTAATGCTCGGCACGCCAAAAACGTGCCCGGCAGAAAGACTGATATTAATGATGCCCAGTGGTTGCAACAGCTTCACAGTTACGGCCTTGTTCGCGCAAGCTTTCAGCCTGATCCCTGTATCGCCAAGCTCAGKGCCTATTTTCGACAGAGAGATGTTCTTGTGCGTTATCGATCGTCGCACCAGCAACACATCCAGAAAGCCCTCATGCAGATGAATCTACAGCTACATCATGTAGTYAAAGATATCACTGGCCTGACAGCTCGCAGGATCATTGACGCCATCCTTTCAGGAGAACGAGATCCCCAGAGGCTTGCTACATTGCGCGATCGACGCTGCAAAGAGTCTGTGGAGACAATCGCTGCCGCTCTCGAGGGAAACTATCAAGAAGAACATCTCTTTGAGCTCAAAATTGCCATTGAAATGTTTGATGCTTATTCGGCAAAAATTCAGGAATGTGAGTTGGCTGGCCAGKCAGTGCTGCAAGAGCTAGCTGGGGATGGCTATGTAGAACCCGAGCGGCAAACGAGCGACTCACGAATTAGGGGGAACGGTTTCTCGTTTAATCCACAAGCCCTGATCACATCAKTAGCAGGCCACGATCTATTGAGCCTCCCTGGTCTCGGCCCTGCAACGGTGATTACTTTGATCAGTGAGTGTGGGCTCGACATGACACGCTGGCCAAGCGCCAAGCATTTTGTCTCCTGGCTTGGTTTAAGCCCGCAAAACAAGATCTCTGGAGGGCGTGTGCTTTCCTCACGGACAAGACAGGGAACAACTAGAGCCGGCAGTGCCTTTTGGATGGCAGCAGTTCCACTCAGTAGGACCAGCTCAGCTTTGGGTGCATTTCAGCGGCGACTATCTGCACGAGTTGGCAAAAGTAAGGCATTGATTGCAACGGCGCGAAAGCTGGCCATTCTTTATTACAAGACCATCAGATACGGTATGGAATTCCAGGAGCTGGGAGACTTGGCCTACCAACAGGCATCACGGGATCGACAAATCCATGGGCTGGAGCGACGTGCCAGATCGCTTGGTTACCAACTGGTAGCAACCGGCTGACAGGCCGAGATCACTGATGGCCGTGGGTGTTTCTTAGGAAGATGGCTGGGATGGCGTCACGAACCTGATGCCACTATGGCGGTACTGGTGGTTGTAACAGTCCACGAACGCCGCTATCCAGCCGCAGGCTTCCTCGACGTTGGTGAATGGCCTGCGGGGGTAGTCCGGCCGGTATTTCACGGTGCGGAATAACGACTCCGAGTAGGGGTTGTCGTTGCTAACCCTCGGTCTGGAGAAGGATCTGAGCACCCCCAGCTCCTCCAGCGTGGCGGCCCGCATGGCGTTGCCGTTGTCGGCATGAAGGATCAGAGGCTGAGGCCGTCTCCTACTGATCCGCTCCCGCAGACAGGCGCGGCTGACGAGATCAGCGGCGATGTGGGCGTCTTCCCGCTCGGCTACATCCSAGGCCACCACCTTGCGGCTCCAGACATCGACCACCAGRTAGAGGTAMAGCCAGATGCCACGGTCGCTGGTGGGCAGGTAGGTGATGTCCCAGCTCCAGAGCTGATTCGGGCCTCTGGCTTCCAGTCGCGGCACCGGACGGGGCTCATGGGGCGGCCGGGCGCGGCCACGGCGATGGGCCTGGCCATGGGCATGGAGCACGCGGTAGAAGCTGCTCTCTGAGCCGACATACAGCCCTCGGTCGGCCAGGATCGGCACGATCTGCCCCGGCGGTAACGCCGCGAACTCGGGCTTGTTGCAGGTGAGCAGGATCCGCTGGCGCTCCTCGTCAGTCAGGCGATGAGATACCAGGCGCTGGCTGCCTTTGCGGCGATCCAGCCCGTTCCCATCACCCGCGAACTGCCGCCGCCAGCGCTGCAACGTGGTCAGGCCCACGCCCAGCAGTGCGGCCACCTCCTGGGCCCGTGCACCGGCCGCCATGGAGGTATCAAGGATCTCCAGGGCCTTTTGGCAATCCTCGGCCGCGGTCAGTCCTCCCCGTCCTCGCCCCAGTAGGCCTAGATCTTTTTTGAGGCGATCAGCAAAGCCGCCGCCTCCGCCAGCGCTTTGTCCTTGCGGCGCAGTTCCTGCTGCAGCCGCTTGATCTTCCGCTGGTCCTCCTGGTGCCGCTTCTGGAGGTCCTTCTGGTCGGCCATCGTCAGCAGCGGCTTGGCATTGGCATCCTGGGCGGCCTGCCGCCAGCGGGCCGCCTGCTCAGGGAACAGGCCCCGCTCTCGGCAGTAGCCACCAAGTTCTGTCGCGTTGAATCCGGCGGTCTCAAGGACCACTGTGAACTTGTCGGCAGGGCCCCAGCCCTCGGGGTCCTTCTGGCTGGCCGGCACCACCTCCCCCTGCAAGCGCCACGCCTTCCTCCAGTTGTAGAGGGTGACCACGTGAATGCCCAGCTCTGCTGAGATCTGGGAAACGCTCTGCCGCATTGGCGGACTCATCCGCCTTCTGACGTCAGCCTTGACGGACTCGCTGTAACGACGCATTGCTCATGTCCTCAAGCCCCCGGGTGTACTGATCAAAGGGGTGGCATCTATCCTGAAACCGGGGGCATCAAGCCCCCTAGTGAAAGAACTGCTCAGGTTAGAGAGACGTAATCTTTTCTGGCAGAAGGGAAGCAATCCGGACAAAACCGGTATCAGCATGGCCGCACTAGCTAACCAGTAACGGACATTCAGTCGGCCCTGAACTCTGGTCTGACGTTCATCTCAGGAACGGCTCGCTGAGCTGCACGGCTAACCAACCTGGTGAGATAAAACATCTAGATCCTCTTCGACAAAAAAGAATCAAAGCGCCGAGCAATAGCGTCAGGCGAATTATTAGTCAAAACCCAATCACTAGCTTGTTTCCCATAAAGCTTAAGATGACCAGGGCCAAGGGGAAAGACACGGTCAAGTATAGACATGAACGAACCATCAAAATCCACAGAATCAATGCAAAAGCCACAGCCTGCACGGCGTATCACATCGTGGACATCGCCAACATCCGAAGAGACTACTGGCAAGCCACAAGACATTGCCTCCCACACCGAGTTGGGAGAAGACTCGTGATAAGAAGAACATACATAGATGTCATGACTTTGATATAGAGAGGCAATATCATTGGAGTCGTGAACAAGCTTCAACGAAAAATACGAAGAAGCGACAGCCATACTTTCAAGTGAATCACGATAAGACTTATAATTAGAACGAATTGGACCAGCGATTGTAAGGACTATCGGAAAGTCATGTCGCGCATAGAGGGAACAAATCTTGACCAGGCGATCAAATCCTTTAGTAGGAACAATACTTCCAACGCTTAATAAAAGGAGGGGCCGAGATCTGCAGAAGGATTCACGAGACTCGTGAGAAGTCGATAAGCCTCGCGAATAAGCCGGGAAGAATCTAGATGAGTCAACACAAGAAGGAAGCAAGACTGAAGAAAGGCGATGAGAAACATTCACGTAGTCTCTATAGTAAGAAAAGGTTCTTCTTGAATTAAAGATGATGCCACTAGCAAAAGTAGTAAAGAAATACAAGAGCATTCTAAAGAAGAATGGCTGTGACGTGTCGTTTAAGCGGATTACAAAGGGCGTTTTAGTTGCCATGCATGCAATGATTGACCTAACCATCCAAACACCCCCGAATACCAAAACAACAGATGCATTGCAGCCAAGATAGACACCTACAAGATTACGAACTGAGGGAAAGAAAGAAGAAAAGAAATGCCACAGATTCCTTGGAGCAAAAGAAAGCGTAGAGAGGTCAACCTGCCTATACTCTATATCATTGTCGCGAACAATTTCTAGGAGATGTTCGTCAGCAGAAGTTGGCAGCAGAAGGATGTATCGAGAAGTATTAGAGAATTTGAGTTTTTCCAGCAATGTAATAGCCTGCCTATGCGGACCAGCAAACCTACCCTCTTCAATAACAACCAAGATAATGCGCATTTAAAAAATTGAAAAATGACGAACCAGAACCATTCAATTAGCTGGAAATCTCAAGCATTTTCTTTGGACAAGAGTAGAATTTTCCATGGCATGTAAAGGTCACCCTTGAAAACAAGATTACCAACAGGCCGAGAAACGCGCGAATATGAATCCGCAGCACTGGCATAGGCAACATCTTGTTGATGCTTTTCAAGACGATCTAGATCCTGGAAGTCCTGATGGACTGAAATGCGCCAAGATGGACCAAAAAGAGACTTAATGTAGTCGAGGCTATAAATATTATTATGCTGGTATACAGCAGTAGAAAGACTTTCAAAGCCAGTGGCGGAGCCTACGAGTTTTTTGGATATAACAATATCAGATCCAATTAGCATTCTAAATGCACAAATTGAGATATTTGATTTTAATATATTGGATACCACCGGCTCAATTGAAGGGAGGTGCGGAAGAGTATTCGCGGACAAGGCTATATTTACAAGGGGAGATATAGCGAGGGGCTCAAGTATATCGCCATGAATAAAGCTTACCGTCGGATCACCAGAAAAGAATTGGCAGCCATTCGTAATGTTAGCCTCCACAAGATCAAGCCCAGTGTACGAATCAAGACTTGTGTCGAATATTCTACGAAAATGTGGATAGTAATGGCCAGGCCCACTTCCTATATCAAGAATATGTATACTTGAAGGAAGATTAGGTTGGTCAAGCAGCAGTCTCGCTAGGGTGCTGCATGAGTCCATGAGAATACCTTGCTTAAGTCTATTATGAAGGACGTCGACATAATGATGATCGTCGTCAAAGTAATTCCAGTTGGTCATTGGAGATCAGTGATAGAGTCCGAAAAGGAGGATGCGTAGCTAGAAGGAGAAGAGTTAGGAACGTATAAACGTGTAAAGGCTTCATAGTCAACGGGATCAATAAATTCATTATCCATGCATTTGGTGATGTCGTCTAAGGCATCCGTGCTTGAACGATAGACCTTGAGATTAGTGGATGCCACAAGAGATCTCAAATGGGGAAAGCCCCAAATGCGTGTAATTGGGCGGTAGTCGGAAAAACCAGGAGGATCCCACCCTATATTAATTTGATGCTTTCGAAGGACCATTGAATCAATTGCAACGGTTGAACCACAAGATATCACGACATTGGCGTCCTGCAACTGACTACTGTAAACTCTATCCTCGACGAAGCTCATAAAGTTTTCAAAATACTTTTTAGAAATTCCAGGAAAATAAAGTTGAACAGGGAAGCTGAATCGCTTTGTGGAACTCTTAAACAACTCGACAAAGTCAGACTTAGTAAAAGGGTGAAACCGAATGGTAACTTGAAGAGATTCAGAGTTAAGCGGTGATTTGTCTAATAAATCCAAAAAGTTAAGAGCATTTACAAACTCGGCAGGAATATTGTTATGGGGGCACTTGGTAAGATCTTCATAAGAAAGACATATCAGTATTTTAAATGCAGGCGATGGCTCGTGAACTGACTGAGGGGTCTTAGGGACGTTTAGTAGTTGAGAGAACCGTGGAAATCCAAGTATTACAATTTTTTTATCCGAAAAGCCATAAATTTCTTTAAGTTCACTGGCCATTTGAGAATTCCATACTAGGACTCCAGAGGAGTTAAAATCTACAAATACCTTAGTCGTAAAGTTATCCCAGCTTCCAGCCGCTAAGATTAACTTTGACTTCGAAAAGAAAGCATCAAGAATATATCCGTACTCTAAAGAGTTTATCACTGACCTAGATGATACTACCATGTGGTAGTCGGTGTCACAAAGATATTTTTTTTTGCGTAGAATTCTATTGGATAGAAAAAAAGATAACACAAGCAAGAACTTGTGAATATTGATCGCCAGAATCAGCCTGAATAGGCTATGTTTAAAACCGTGCCAGCTCAGCTGAACAAGATTTAGGGGCGAAATACGTGTTAAATCGTGTAGAGCTTGATAGTTGTAAGAGTGTTGATAAATAAAGACACTGAACAGCTGCTTGAGTTGACGATCTAGCCAAGAGTCTGTATATTCTACTAGTGTATAAACCGATACATTGCATCCATAGAGAGGGACAAGCTCAGGCTCTTGGGTGTAAATATGGATAATCAGGCCTTCAGAGCTTGAAAGTTTTTTTAATGCACCTGAATAACATATATCTCTTATATTTACTGCATATGGTAGAAGCAGTGCTAGTTTTTTGGGTGAATTTGATTGCATATTTTTAAGGGAGGGGGAATTGGTCGGTTGCAAAATTGCTTGCGCAATATTTAAATATACTTAAGGTTAAGCCTGTTGTAGAGAATAAGCCTAGCAAGGTATCCATACTGCATGAAGAAAATTAAAGGAATTGGCGGAAGTATAGCGTAGAAAGAAAAAATAATAGAGAGAATTAGAAAGATAAATAGTACTGCAAATGCAAACGTCAGCTGAACATACCTACCAGCTGAGGCGAGCAGCGCAAAAGGAGTTATCGATTTCATGTTTATAGCTGAAACTATGATTGCAGAATATATTACTATAAATAAGGAGAGGTCAGCGCTGGATTGTAGCAATCGTTCTTTCATGCTTGAACCTAGAATAGCACAGATAAAGAGAGGAAAAGATATAAAGATTAAAAATAAGGAGATCTCAAGTTTAGGCATTATTTGTAGGCAAGCAACTCTTACTGATTTCACTGAGGATGATACTGAACGAGTTAGTATTTTTTGGTACTTAATAGTTTCGTAAATAAGCATGAATCCCAATAGCTGCCTCATCAGCTTATAAACTCCAAGAAGATATTGGTCAGTTAACAGCCTAAAAGCAAATAGTTCAAGTGGAGATTCTAAAGTTTTGTTGATAGAAAGAAGAAAACCAGAAAATAAGGTGCTTTGAATTTTGCGATAAAAAGAAAAAGAAATGCTGAGCGGGATGGAAAATTTGCGATTCTCCTTGTGTACATACACTCTGCGTAATACATCCAAAGAATAGCTAGCACCAATTATGCAGCTAGACATAGCGACCGAATATTGCGCTAGGAATATAAGTAGACAACTATTTAATACAGAAAGGTTTTTAAAGTAAGCAGAAAATAATACGCACAGCACACAGACTAGTGAAGCTAACTTATATGAGAG
>NZ_PXVC01000093.1 GCF_003011125.1 Synechococcus lacustris str. Tous
ATCGCAAGCAACCCAAAGCAAAGAATGCATCCAGAAGCGCCAGCACCCGGCGACGAAGTTATGTATGTGGATCTGAGCCGGGAAAGATTAGAAGCTCTATACCAACAGGCAGCTAAGGATTGAGTTACTTTAATTTTGATTGATCGTTAAATTTTCTATCAAGCCACTGAGTTAAGATGTATATAGTTATAAACATTGGGGCATATGCTTCCCACATATTTGGCAAATTCAATTCAGAGTTATTTATTAGCACAAGCCCAAAATAACTGCTAAATCCATAGATCAACATTCTTCTTAGCGGGCCTGAAAAATTTTTCATCTTGTTTAGGTAATAATTAATCACAGATGCTAGCTGGTTTAACGCAACTAGCGGCCAATTGGTCTAACCAATTGCGCAACCAGAGCAAACTCTCTGCTTCTAACCGGTAGTAGGTCCAGCGGCCCTGCTGGCGAGCACTGATCAGRCCCGCATCTTTCATCGCCTTTAGGTGAAAKGAAAGTTTGGATTGAGCAAGCCCCAGATCACTAGTTAGATCACACACGCAACGTTCGCCTGCACCGAGGCATTGCACCAATTCCATGCGAATTGGCTCAGCCAGCACCTTGAACAATTGCTGGGCCCGAGGGTTAGCGGTGTGTTGCAGCACACTGGTCATATCAAGTTTGGTTGATTTAAGCTGCCTTGGTTTCACCGTAGCAGCCATGAAAATCGCAATTAACGGCTTTGGGCGCATTGGCCGCCTTGTGTTTCGCGCCCTTTGGGATCGCCCCGGCATTGAAATTGTTCACGTGAACGACCCCGCCGGTGATGCCCATGGCGCCGCCCATYTGCTGGAATTTGATTCCGTTCATGGCCGTTGGCAGCACGGGGTAGTGGCCCAAGCYRATGGATTTGTGGTAGCCGATCAAATCAATAGGCCAATCACTTTCAGCCAAGCAAAGGAACCCTGGGCCCTAACMGRCGCAAACATGGTGCTCGAATGCAGYGGAAAATTCAAAACGCCCCAAACCCTTGAGCCCTATTTCCAAAACYCTGCCATCAAAAGGGTGGTGGTGGCCTGCCCWGTGAAAGGTGAAGTGGCTGGCGCTGAGGCTCTTAATATTGTTTATGGCATCAACCACGATCTCTATGATCCAAGCAAACACCGCCTGCTAACTGCAGCATCATGCACCACCAACTGTTTAGCCCCAGTGGTAAAAGTGGTGCATGARCAATTTGGTATTTTGCATGGCTCAATCACCACCATGCATGATGTAACTAATACCCAGGTTGTAGTTGATTGCTTTAAGAGCGACCTGCGCCGTGCCCGCTCCTGCCTGCAAAGCCTGATCCCAACCACCACAGGATCGGCTAAGGCAATCGCGATGATWTTCCCTGAATTAACAGGCAAATTAAATGGCCATGCCCTGCGGGTGCCGTTRCTAAATGCTTCCCTAACCGACGCGGTATTTGAACTAAAACGGCCTGTTAGCCCAGAGGAGGTAAATGCAGCTTTTGAACATGCCGCAAACAATGAATTGAAGGGAATTCTTGGYTATGAAACCAGGCCATTGGTTTCAGTTGATTTTCTCAATGATGCCCGCAGCGCCATTATTGATGCCCTTTCAACAATGGTGATAGATGGAACTCAACTAAAGGTTTATGCCTGGTACGACAACGAATGGGGCTACAGCTGCCGCATGGCCGATCTAGCCATGCATGTGGCAAAACTTGAGCAGGCTTGAAATCATGTTGCTTAAACCTCTATCAGCACTGCAACAATATGCAGTTGTAACCGCAAACTACTGGGCCTTCACCCTCACCGATGGTGCCCTGCGCATGCTTGTGGTGTTTCACTTCCACGAGCTGGGTTACAGCACCCTTGAGATTGCTTTTCTATTTCTTTTCTACGAATTTTTTGGAATCATCACCAATCTCTACGGTGGCTATCTAGGTGCTCGCTTTGGCCTTCGCTTAACCCTCTGGGCAGGCACCCTAATGCAGGTTGGAGCCCTGTTGATGTTGATACCCGTTGCYGATAGCTGGCCTAAGTGGTGGAGCGTTGCCTATGTGATGCTTGCCCAAGCCATAAGCGGTGTTGCTAAAGATCTCAATAAAATGAGCGCTAAAAGTGCAATTAAAACCGTAGTACCAGAAACACCCAATGATCAAAACCAAGGAGAAAAGCAATTATTTAAATGGGTTGCAATTCTCACGGGCTCTAAGAATGCACTTAAAGGTGTGGGATTCTTTCTTGGCGGAATACTTTTAACAAGCATTGGTTTTAATGCAGCCGTAGCTGTGATGGCAGCAGCTTTATTTTTAGCATTTTTATTAACACTGGTGTTGCCAGCTGAAATTGGCAGAATGAAACAAACGCCGGCTTTTTCCTCACTTTTTTCAAAATCGCGAGGCATCAATGTGCTTTCCCTGGCTCGATTTTTCCTATTCGGTGCCCGCGACGTGTGGTTTGTGGTTGCCCTRCCGGTGTTTTTGCAGGCAGCCCTCGGTTGGCGTTTCTGGGAAGTTGGCGGCTTTATGGGCCTTTGGGTGATCGGCTATGGAATTATTCAAGCYGCTGCACCAAATCTGCGCCGTCTGTGGGGAAAAGGGGAGCCGCCGGGCGTTGCTGCAGTGGAATTTTGGAGCGCTTGTTTAACTGCAATTCCAGCCCTGATTGCAATTGCTTTATGGCGCCAAGTTGGCAACCCCGGGCTTGCGGTAGTGGTGGGTTTAGCTGTTTTTGGAGTGGTGTTTGCAATGAATTCATCTATTCATAGCTACATGGTGCTCGCCTACACCGATGCCGAATCGGTAAGCCTCAATGTGGGTTTTTATTACATGGCAAATGCTGCTGGTCGCCTGCTTGGCACTGTGCTYTCAGGGGGTTTGTTTCTGGTGGGCGGCATGCAGGCCTGCCTATGGGCTTCMGCGCTGYTGGTGGGGGCAGCCTGGCTGGTGAGTGGTCGCYTACCGCCTCCCCTACGCCGGAGYGCKATCTAAGCCTTATTCAGCAAATTTGGCTCTTGCTGCGCTTCGGTGTCTTCGCAAGTGTCTTGGGACCTAAGGCCAAGATCCAAAAGATCTTGGGATAAAACCAAAAGGGATATTCCCATCAACGCCATGGCCATGCCGCGCTGTTCATCACTAGCCATTTCAACGCTGCGGGAAGCCTGTAGGTGCTGGGGCCAGCTCAAACGCATAGCAGCTACAGGGCTTTCGCAGCCATTGGTTAGATCCGTTAATACATAGCATTGGCGAAGCTTATGGGTAAACCCGGATTTACAATTTGAAATACACACCCGCATTTGCGGGGGTAGCTCTTGTAACAGCTCGTTCCTAGAAGCTCGATACATTTGCCTCAGTTTCTATTCAGCTGCCATGGGCAACTCAATTGAGCTCACCACAGGCCAACAATTTGAAATTGAACGCTTTAGCCGTGCCATTGATGCCACCGCTGATTCAGAGCAATTRCGCGATCTAGCAAAACAACTGCTCAAGGCATGGCATAGCCAAAAAGCGGCCACAACTTGGGTAATCAAGCAACAGTTAAATCCYTCGCTTTAAAYAACTGAATAAATCAGCTTTTCAAGCTGTTTGGCCCCAAGGGATGGTGGCTATGGGGATAGTTGGCATGGGAATGGYTGTGATGGTCGTTGTGGCTGTGTTCAGCARTTGTTGCCGTAGCTTCCGTTTCTTGGCATGCACCTGTGCATTCCTTTTCGCATAGGGCGCAGGGTTCATTTAAACCCTCAACATGGTGGTGGTGGCTGTGCTGCACAGCGCCCACATCCGCCTCAAAACCGAGTACCTGGGCCCTGTATTTACACATTGAACAGTTCATATTTGCATCGCCCCTTATCACCTCAGCCAACCGCTCACGGAAGGTTTCCAGCACGAGGGGATGATCGTTCAAATAGCCTGCTTTTACAAATTGCTGGGCTGGATTATCAGCTGCAACTCGATCCGTATGTTGATAAATCCGGCTTACYAGCACACCTGAAAATAAGAAATAGGGAAACACTAAAATGCGTTTAAAGCCCAGCTTCACCGCATGGCGCAAACCCGGCTCCACCAATGGGAAAGTAACACCTGAATAAACGGTTTCAGCCCAACCAAAACCAAAACCCTCAAGCAACATCCTTGTTACTTTGGCTACATTTGAATTTGCATCTGGATCCGAGGAGCCGCGCCCCACCACCACCAATAATGTGTCTTCTATGGGCGTGGGTTCAGTGGCATCGGCAGTTGCTATTGCCTCCCTGATGCGGGCAGCTGCCGCCTGAATCATTTTTAGATCAACCCCAAGTTCGCGGCCATAGTTGATCTCCACCCCGGTRGAAGCCGCATAGGTGTTCAAAACCGATGGGATGTCGTTTTTGGCATGGCCGGCGGCAAACAACATGCCGGGCAACGCCAAAATGCGATTAACGCCACGGGCGCGCAATTTATCTAAGCCATCTTTAATGATCGGCCTGGCAAATTCCAAATAGCCATGCTCCACCGGCACCTCCGGCAGCATCAAACGCAAACCATCGGCCAACTGGGCAAATTCCTCACAGGCAAAACGATTGCGGCTGCCGTGGCCGCAAAGCATCACTCCCATCCCWGGCGATGCGCTGAAATCAAGTGGYAGCAGTAGGGAACTATCGCTTGTGATGCCCGTGCTCAAAATATGGCCTTAAACAATAAAGCCAGCATAAAACCACTGAATTGCACAATCACCACACAGGGGCCTGAGGGCAGGTTGGTTAACCCAGAGGCAAAAAGCCCCAGTAGCGCACAACCGCCCCCCAAAAGCGCTGAACTGAGCACATAAATAGGAAAGCGGCGGCTCAACAAACGGCCTGCGCAGGCRGGGATCACCACAAAWGCGCTGATTAGCAACACCCCCACCGCTTTGATCGAAACCGCCACCACYACGGCRAGCAACACGATGAAAGCAATCCGGTGCCAATTAGCCCTAACGCCAAATGCCCCAGCAAAATCGCTATTCAGCGTTAGTAATACCTGGGCCCGCATGCTTAAAACCAAATACAGCACCGCCCCCAGCAGCAGCAGGGCAATAACACCAAGATCAAGCCAGCCAATGCCGAGGATGTCGCCAAATAACAGTTGCTGGATTCCGCCCCGATAGGTTTCCACCAAGCTCAGGGCTACCACTGCAAAGGCTAAGGAGCTGGAATAAACAATGTTCAGCAAGGCATCAGCTGGCAGCTTGCTGCGCTCCACCAACTGATTCACAAGCAATGCAAACAACACTGCGAATGGAATTAAAACCAGGGTGGGATTAATTCCGAGCAGGATRCCRATGCTTACCCCAAGCAGGGCGGAATGGCCAAGGGCATCACTAAAAAAGGAAAGCTGCCGCAAAACCGCAAAGCTACCCAGCAAACCGCCTAGCCCCCCGGTGAGCAGGCCCCCCAGCAGGGCCCGCTGCATAAACGGTTGGGCAAGTACGCCAGCGCTATCAACCATGGTGCTGATGCTGATAGGCCACCACGTTTGGCCCGTAAAGCTCAGCCAAGCTCTTGGCGCTAAGGGCATGGGTTGGCGGCCCGCTGCAGCGCAGATAACGGTTTAAACACAACACCTGATCGCAGCTACGGCGCACCATTTCAAGGTCGTGGGATACCTGCAGCACAGTCCACCCCTCCTGACGGCGCAATTGCAACAGCAATTCCTGAAATTGCTCACTGGCAGGGGCATCAAGCCCCGCTTGCGCCTCATCTAGCAGCAATAGTTTTCGGGGCCGCACCACGCAAAAAGCCAACAGCACCCGCTTTAGTTCACCGCCAGATAGTTCGCTCAATAACTTTGCGCCCAGATTGCTAGAGCCGGTGCGGGCCAAGGCAACAAGCACCGCTTCATGGCGCTTTGAGCGGTTACGCCAAGGCAAGCGGGGGCCGGGGGGATCAAAACCAAAAGCCACAAATTCAGCCACGCTGAGGGGAAAGCGTCCTTGAAGGGCAAAGGTTTGGGGCAAATAAGCGATCTGGGATCGCACCGAATGGGGTAGTTCACCTGCAGGGCCAAGGGGATGCCCTAGTACCCACACTTGGCCCTTTTGGCGGGGCAATAGGCCAAGAACTGCTGCCACCAAGCTGGATTTGCCTGCTCCGTTCGGGCCCACTAGGGCGGTATCACTTTCGCTTAGCAATTCAAAATTCACACCATCCACCACCAGCTGCCCGTCGCGACGAACACTGAGGTTTTCAACCCGCAGAACAGAATTA
>NZ_PXVC01000094.1 GCF_003011125.1 Synechococcus lacustris str. Tous
AACCTCTACGGCCCGGGCGACAACTACCACCCCACCAACATCCACGTGCTGCCGGCGCTGTTCCGTCGTTTCCACGGAAGCGGCCGAGCGCGGCGACGCCAGCGTGACCTGCTGGGGCAGCGGCACCCCCCTGCGGGAGTTCCTGCATGTGGACGATCTGGGCAAGGCCTGCGTGTTTGCGTTGGAGCACTGGCAGCCGGGGCCGAGCGAGCAACAGTTTCTGAATGTGGGCACGGGTGTGGATCTAACAATCCGTGAGCTCGCCGAAGCTGTGGCGGAGGCCACCGGCTTCCAAGGCGAGATCCACTGGGATGCCAGCAAACCCGATGGCACCCCGAAGAAACAGTTGGATGTGAGTCGGCTTGCAGCTATGGGTTGGCGGGCGCGGATCCCGTTGAGGGAGGGCCTGGAAAGCACGGTGGCACTCTTCCGTGATCAGCTCCGCCAGCAGCTGGTGCGCCTCTGATCTTGATTGCCATTCAGCAATGAAAAATCGCATCCACCGCCGTGGCATCGCCCTGATTACGACCGGCGCTATGCCATTGATGCCAGCACGATCGAAGCTGAGCTGGACTGGACTCCGCAGGTGAGCGTGCAGGAGGGCTTGCGGCGCACGGTGGAGTGGTATGACAGCACCAGAGCTGGTGGCGGCCCCTGCTCGAGAGAGGAGCACACTGATGCAGATCATTCCCCAGGCGATTCCCGAGGTGCTGCAGGAAGCGGGGATTCCCGAGCTGGTGCAACACAACCAGTCGCGCAGCCGGCGTGGCGTGTTGCGCGGGCTGCATTACCAGCTGGTGAACCCCCAAGGGAAGCTGGTGCGCTGCGCCCGGGGCCAGGTGTTTAATGTGGCCGTGGATGTTCGGCCCGGCTCCCCCACGTTTGGCCAATCGGTGGGGGTGCTGCTGGACGACGTGGCCCACCACCAGCTCTGGGTGCCGCCGGGCTTTGCCCATGGCTTTTTGGTGCTGAGTGAGGTGGCCGATTGCTGCTATCTCTGCTCGGAGTACTACCACCCCCAGAGTGAGCAGGGGATTGCCTGGAATGATCCAGCGTTGGAGATTCGCTGGCCCGCATTGCCAGAGGATGTGGACATTCAGTTGTCGGTGAAGGATCGGGATAACCCGCAGTTGAAGTATAAGAGCGCAGAGTTATTGCTAATTGAATAGCCACTGCTTGCTTTTGAGTATTTATTGCTTGTCTAAACTGCGGCTTCTTTAGTAATGACCGTTCTTGTCACCGGCGCCGTCGGTTTTATTGGCTTTCATCTCAGCACCCGGCTGCTGGAGCGGGGAACGCATGTCGTGGGGTTTGATAACGTCAACCCCTATTACGACCCATCCCTCAAGCGAGCGCGTCTGGCCCAGCTGCAGGCCACGGCAGCACGCACGGGCACGCCCTTTCAGCTGATCGAAGCCGATCTTGAGGATCACTCCGCCGTTGAGGGGGCTTTCGCTCGCCACCGCCCCACAAAGGTGGTGAACCTGGCTGCCCAGGCAGGGGTGCGCTATTCGATCGAAAATCCGGCGGCTTACATCCAGAGCAACCTGGTGGGCTTCGGCCACATCCTGGAAGGCTGCCGACACCACGGCATCGAGCACTTGGTGTACGCCTCGAGTAGCAGCGTGTATGGGGGCAACACCCGGATGCCATTTTCGGAGCGCCAGGGTGTGGACCACCCTGTGAGCATGTATGCGGCCAGCAAGAAGGCCAACGAGCTGATGGCCCACACCTACAGCCACCTCTACGGGCTGCCGGCCACTGGCCTGCGCTTCTTCACGGTGTATGGCCCTTGGGGCCGGCCAGACATGGCCCTGTTTCTGTTCACCAAGGCGATGCTGGCGGGAGAGCCGATCCAGGTGTTTAACAACGGCCAGATGGTTCGGGATTTCACCTATGTGGACGACATCATTGAGAGCCTGATCCGACTGCTTGATAAGCCAGCCGCCTCGGATCCGGCCTTTGATCCCGCCCATCCGAATCCGGCCACCAGCTGGGCACCGCACCGGGTGTTCAACATCGGCAATTCCAACCCCACGCCCCTGATGGACTACATTGAGGCTGTAGAAAATGAACTGGGCATCACCGCCACCAAAGAATTCCTGCCGATGCAGCCGGGCGATGTGCCGGCCACAGCGGCCAACACTTCAGCTCTGGAGGCCTGGATAGGCTTCAAGCCCAACACCCTGGTTAAGGAGGGTGTTGCTCGGTYTGTGGGTTGGTACCGGGAGTTCTACAGCGTCTGAGCTTTCCCACCATCATTAATTTTTCTCGCTGGAACTCACCGGCTGCCCTTTTATGACAACAACTCTCCCCCCTCTCAACGARTGCACGGTGGCGGTGATCGGACTTGGCTATGTGGGCTTGCCGCTGGCGGTGGAATTCGCCAAGCCCCAACCTTGTCGCCGCACAGGTGATCCGCTGCAGCGCCGGGTTATCGGCTTTGACATCAACAGCCTGCGCCTGGAGGAGCTGCGGCAGGGAATCGATCGCACCAACGAAACCAGTGCTGAGGAGCTGCATGCGGCCCAGCTGTTGAAATTCACGAGTGATCCAGCTCAGCTGGCGCAAGCAGATGTGTTCGTGGTGACGGTTCCCACCCCGATCGACAGTGCCAAACGACCAGACCTCACGCCGCTGGAGAAGGCCAGCGCCACGGTTGGCCTTGCACTGAAGCAACGCAGCTGGTCCACCACACCAGTGGTGATCTACGAAAGCACCGTGTTTCCCGGCGCAACGGAAGAGGTGTGCGTGCCTATCTTGGAGCGTGAGAGCGGTCTGGTGTTCAACCAGGGTTTTGTTTGCGGCTACAGCCCGGAGCGCATCAACCCTGGCGACAGCGACCACAAACTCACCACGATCACTAAAGTGACTAGCGGCAGCACGCCTGAAGCGGCGGTCTGGGTGGATGGCTTCTACGGCTCGATCATCAGTGCCGGMACCCACCKGGCMGCCAGCMTCAAGGTGGCRGARGCMGCMAAGGTGATCGARAAYACCCAGCGCGATCTSAACATCGCTCTGGTGAACGAGCTGGCGATCATTTTTCGCCAGATGGAGATCGACACGCTGGATGTGCTKGAGGCRGCSGGCACCAAGTGGAACTTTCTGCCGTTTCGCCCCGGGCTGGTGGGCGGCCACTGCATCGGGGTTGATCCGTACTACCTCACCCATAAGGCTGAACAGCTGGGCTACCACCCACAAGTTGTGCTGGCAGGTCGGAGGATCAACGACGGCATGGGCCGCTGGGTGGTGGAGCAGCTCGTCTTGGAAATGGCCCGACGGGGCATGGTGATTGCCGACGCTAAGGTCATGGTGCTTGGGCTTAGCTTTAAGGAGAACTGCCCAGACCTACGCAATACTCGGGTGCTTGATGTGATCGAGGCTCTCCATCGCTATGGCATCGAGCCGGTTGTGGTAGATCCATGGGTGGATGCTGAGGAGGCCAAGTCCGAGTACAACCTCAATGTGCTTCCTGGCATTCCTGCAGGATGCATCTGGAGTGCGGTGGTGATTGCCGTGGCCCACACCCAGTTCATAGAGCTAAAGCTCCCCCAATGGCGTGAGCTGCTTGCCACTGCTGGTGTGTTTATGGATCTAAAAGGCATTCTTCCCAGGGAGCTGGGTGCACTGAGGCTGTAGACCCATTTGATCACTGCTAATTATTTTTATTTAAATGGAAATCATTGCTGAAATTGCCCAGGCTCACGAGGGTAGCCTTGGCAACGCTCTCTCTTATGTTAATGCTTGCGCAAAACATGGAATTAAAACAATAAAGTTTCAGATTCATATTGCCGAGGAAGAAAGTAGCCCCAAAGAGCAATTCCGTATACCTTTCTCCCTTCAAGATGCATCAAGATATGATTACTGGAAAAGAACCTCCTTTAGTCTTGATCATTGGAGAATAATTAAGAATCATTGTGATAAGCTAGGCATAACATTCTTGGCCAGTCCATTCAGTCTTACTGCGGTTTCTTGGCTTAATTCCTTAGGAGTTGAAGTTTTTAAAATTGGCTCTGCCGATATTGTAAATCAAATACTGTTGCATGAAGTCCGCAAAACAGCGAAAAGAGTGATACTAAGCTCGGGGCTTTCATCTCTAAGCACCTTAAAGACCGCAGTTTCCTGTTTTGAGTCTGCAGGTATATCCGTTGACATACTACACTGCGTATCAAGCTATCCCTGCACGCCAGAACAAATAAATATAAATAAAATAAATGAGCTAAAAGCTATCTTTCCAGGCACAAGAGTTGGATTTAGTGATCATAGTGGCTCAGTGTACGGAGGGATTATTGCAGCAACTATAGGAGCTGAAATTTATGAGTTTCATTTGTGTTTCGATCGTCTTCAGTTCGGACCAGATTCAACCTCATCTATTGAGATAAGAGAAATTCCACTTCTTCTTTCCGGAGTTGATTTTGCCATAAAAGCAAAGGAAGCTAAAGCGCATAACCAAAGCCTATCCCACAATCTCAGAATCTTCGCAAAATCTATAATTTCAAGACGAGACCTTTGCGTAAACGATGTAATAAGGATAGAGGATCTTGATTTCAGAAAGCTAAATGGAGATGGAATAGACGTAGAAAATGTAGATAGTGTCATAGGCCAAACGCTGACTCATAATGTTCGCGCTGGTCATGTTTTTTCGAAAGAAGACTTTCAATGAAAAGAATTTCTGTCGTACTCACGGCTAGAGCAAGCTATAGTCGTATCAAGGAGATAATTAGCTATCTGCATCAATCACAAACTGTGAGCCTTGAACTTACTGTTGCAGGCTCAATGCTTGGCGACAAATATGGAAATCCATATAAAAAGGTTATTGAAGATGGATTTAATATCTCGGGAAAATGCTTTAACCTAATAGAAGGAGATGAAAGATTTTGCCCACCTCGCTCTACAGCCAATCTTATTAATCAACTTGCCGATGTTTTTGAGCATTCTCAACCAGATTTAGTTATTACCATCGCTGATCGATTTGAGACAATTGCAACTGCAATAGCAGCTTCTTATTCGTCTACATGTCTTCTCCATATCCAGGGAGGTGAAACATCTGGAAATATCGACGATAGAGTGCGTCATTCGATAACAAAGCTCTCTGATTATCACGTATGCTTTACAAAAAAGAGCAGGGATAATATTCTCAGGTTAGGCGAAGACCCTTCACGAGTTGCGCTATATGGATGCCCATCTATAGACATTGCAAGAAAAGCATTAAAAAGCTTTGAGAAATCTAAAGCTCAAAGAATAGTACCTCTTGATTTTTCTGTTGGCACCGTCTTCGATGAGAGTAAGCCCTTTATTGTGATACTTTATCATCCTGTTACAGATGAATACGAAACTTCTTCGAGGAACACGCTCAATCTAATTGAAGCAATTGAACGTATGAATATGCCGGGTTATTGGTTTTGGCCTAATGCCGACCTTGGTAGTTCCGATGTTAGTAAAGAAATTAGGAGAGCAAGAGAACAAGGACGTCTTTCAAAGATATCCTTCGTCAAGGACTTGCCTAGTGAAGACTTCTTAAAACTGCTCATAAAGTCCAAAGCCTTAATTGGCAATTCTTCTGTCGGAATCAGAGAAGGATCATTTTTGGCTATCCCTTCAGTTAACATCGGCAATCGGCAATGCAGCCGAGAAAAAGACAATAATGTAATTACATGTTCTTATCATCCAAGTGATATCGTGAACGCCTTTCATACTATTACTTCCAAGAAAATTATGCCTTCTGAAATGTATGGGAACGGCTTTGCATCGAAAAATATTGCAGAGCATATTTTAAATTTAAGCCCAACTCTAAAGGGGTCCTCACTATTTCTGTAAAAAAATGAAAATCATAGCGTTTATACCTGCTAGAGCAGGAAGCAAAGGTGTTCCTGGCAAAAATAAGTCAATATACTATAAATACCCATTGTATAAGCATGCTTTAAATGTCGCAAGAGAGGTAAGTCTATTTACTGACCTGGTCTTAAGTACTAATGATTGCGACATTCTTCAAGAGAGTTTTGACGATCCAAGATTCTCTGTCAGTAAAAGGGATGAATCGCTCTCTCGTGATACCTCTTCAATTACAGATGTTGTCATTGACTATCTGCGGTCGAGTCTGTCTTTTGACGAAATATTATCGTCTATTGTAGTGCTGCTTCAACCTACCTCCCCAATTAGATTCCCGCATGAATTAAAAAATATTATCCAGCTTCTCATGGA
>NZ_PXVC01000095.1 GCF_003011125.1 Synechococcus lacustris str. Tous
CATACCTGCTGGCATTGCCCAGCTGCCATCACTTTTAAGGAAAGCAGGAACAGTTGGATCAGCAGCTGGAACACCACCATGACTTGTACCGCCAAGCCAACGGGCAACAGTCCAAGTTTCTTGCGTTTGGCCGTCGTAGTTATTGCCAACTAAGCCAACGCCAGGAATTAATGGCTTAAGAACAGCAGGGCCAATACCACCACCACCTGAGCCACCACCACCAGAATCTGGATTAGATGGTGGTTGCCAGATTGAGCAGCCAGCAAGCGATAGTTTGAGCTCCGCACTAATTGCTTCTGCATCCTTTATGAATATCACCTTTACTTTATGTTCTTTTCTTTCTGCGTAGGTGTGCGTATGGCGACCGTTACCCCAATCAAGCGTTTCAGTTATGCCATCACCCCAGTTAATATCAACTGTTTTTGCTGGTGTTACAGCGCTATTAATGATTAGCTCAATAACATAAGAGTAAACACCATTTAACTTTGCTGGAATATCAAGCCATGAGAGTTCTAATTTATCAGCSGGAACATTASCGCGMGTGTARCCAATATTTTCCCAGCGTTTTACTTCATTTGGTGGCACCCAAACATTKTCRCCAGGGCAACCAGCAGGAACGACTAAACGAATCTGCGTTGGCCTAACGCCAGCAGTTGTTAGTTCTGGTAAGCGGAGATCAKGCATCTGTRGGCACGCTTGGTTCAAGCAGCAAGTCCGTTACCAATACAGGTARCGGTTCATCTGCTGTTGCCGAGATGGTGCTTGCCCCACTGGGGTTGGCCCCTGTRGGGTTTTCGTTTGTGGGGCTGGGGGTGGAGCTCACACGTTTCTTGCGGGGAGCTGATGTAACCGTTGGTTCTGTTGTCCAGCCGAGTTCGAGCCAGCCAGCGAGATGTACAGGCCAGATGAATCTGTGCTGCGCACCTTTATAAATACGCACCTGACCCAAGGGGCCGAGACCCAAGGGGCCGAGTGCAGGACTTTCAGCTGTCATCAAGCAGCAATCGTTGCGGTTAATCCAACGTGCATTCCCTCTGGTGTTGTTGGTAGCACCTCTGCTTTTGCAAAACAAACAGCAGGGAAGTCCAGATCAGCTAGATCAGCTGCATCAAGCGTGATGTTGTGACCACACAAATACGCTTCTACCCGACCACCTTCTGATGGCAATGCAACAGTTGTTGCAACCACCCAGGTGCCAATAGTTCCATCGCGCAGCAAGGGCGCAAAAGATACCTTTACTTCAATTGGCATTTCACTGCCAGGGTTATTTGCAACAAGAGCAAAACGAGATGCTGCATCAAGTTTTGTTTGCAGCATTACCTCTTCTCCTGATAGGTAAGTGCGTTCGCTATTGCGGATAGCACTACGGTTTGTCCAGCCCACCAGGGTGGTTTCAGCATCGATTAACGGGTTGCCGTTTCCATAGTTCATGGTGTGTCTCCTTATGCCCCAGCAGGGCTGATGTTGAATAAACGACCAGCAGCKCGGYTTTGCAAWACAGCAAAGCCCACATACCAATCCACGCGGGTGCGAAATACWGGWGCATCAGGYACTTCACCTAGATCCCTTACTGAAATGCCATAACGACCTTGAAAAGGTCCTTGCAAWCCWSTYACGCCTTGATCACCAAAAGTGCAGCAATAAATAGAACTGGTGCCACCTGCTTCGTCATAACCCATTACTTCGATGCCTTGGGCATCGCGATCAACCGTAACGATGTCGCAATCTTGGTAGCGATGCACCGTCATTCCAAATGAATTTGTGCTCGTTTGATACACACCACCAATTGAATTACGAGCTAAACCATTTAGTTGGCGTCGCATCGCCTTACTCATTACCAGCACCTTGCCAGCGCCATAGGCATTAACAGAATCGATCAGTTCATCAAGCCGATCAAAATTCAAGCCAGCACCACCAACAGCAGCATTAGCGCTGTTATCAAATGCCATTGCATCACCTGGTGGCAGACGCTTTGAAAGGCCATCAAAAGCACGTGGATTKGCGCTGCTATCACCATTGATCACCGTTGCTTCTAGCGTTAAACGCATAGAACGCACCTTCATTTCAACCTGACTTGCCCTTGCTTCTGGGCCCATCAAATCAACKATCGAGCGATCTACATCAACGTCACCACCAAAAAGGTGTACTGCTTCTGCCCTTTGATCAACAACGCCATAACTTTGGCTATAGCCCTCATTAACAGCGCGGAAACCAACGGAAGGCAGTTCCTGTTCAGCAGAATAAAAAAGGCCGCTACCGGCAATATTCATAAATGGCAGCCGGGCAAGCAGTTCGCCCTCAGAAAAGGTCTTAAGCACTGCTAAATGCTCAAGCCGGTTTTCATACTTAGCTGCCTCAATAAGAGTGAGGCCCATCGYTGATCTAAAACACTTGGTCCCTAGCTATTGCCGCAGGGCACGTGTGGACAAGCTCTATTAGGGCCCTATTGGCCCTAAAGCCAACTGCGATAAGCACTACGCAAGTTTCTAGCAGCTGCTTTTTGTTTTGCACTGCCAAATTGCGGGCTAGTTCCATTACGCCGCCTGCGCACCCAACTGCCTTTACGTATTAGAGCAACATCAGCAGCTACTGCCCGCTGCGCAGAAGCAATGGAGCCGTAACCCTTTTTCTTTTGCTTAGCAGCAAGACGCCTTGCCTGAGCAACACCCGTGGCATTCACAACCGTTGCAGTTGATCTGCGCTRCCAGAAAACGAGGTAATACAYATAACCAATTGCCGCACTTACATACCCATAGAGCCAAGACCCACGTAGGCGATTTGCTGGCTTGCTCCATGATCCGCAGCGGGCAAGGGCTGCGCAAGTTGGCCTCTAGCCAACCCTTGCCTTGCGCTGCGGTTATGGGCTGCGCCCATCACATCTATTTCAATGGCCACTAAAAGCGATCCATTTGCTCTTATTGATTCCTGCCATAAGGCATTGCAAGCGGTATTACGCAACTCACAACAGCAGCCGATTCAGCGCCTATGGATTGATCATCCCTATGGAGAAGAAGAGCTTTGCTTGCTAGAAGAAGAGCTGCTGCCTGCCATGGAAGCGATATTAAAGCGGGTAGATGAAATTGATAAAGCCGTTGAGGCAAATCAAGCAGCAGCAATCAGCCCAGTTGAATGGCAACGCATCTGGGATATCACTAGCCWTTAGCACTAGTGCTCCACTGGGGTTAGCGACTAATGCTTGCCCCACTAAGAGCATGGCCACTTGGTGGCGCTTTTTTTTGCGCTAGTTGAATTGCTGCTTGCAAAACAGCAGCTTTTATTTAGSTCTTGTTTATTACTTGCATAGTGGTAGGTTATTGATGCAACAAATCGATTAGCTCATGCTCACTGGATCAGAACTACTGGCGGCTGTTAAGGAATTTGGCGACGGCTCTAAATCTGCTCTGGTTAAATCCTGCGGTTACGTAAGCAAAAAAAAGGATGGCTCCGACAGGCTTAATTTCACCGCCTTCTATGAGGCATTGCTAGAAGCTAAAGGTGTGAACCTTGGTGATGGCGGCCAGGTAGGTAAAGGTGGCCGCAAGCTCAGCTTTGTTGCAACCGTACAAGGAAATGGCAATTTATTGATCGGTAAGGCCTACACGGCAATGCTTGATCTAAAGCCCGGCGATGATTTTGATATCAAGCTTGGCCGTAAGCAGATTCGCCTCAAGCCAGTTGGAAGCACAGAAGAAGAAGAAGATTGATCTGTTAACGCTTCAATCCACTTGCCGGTAGCAAAAGCAATAACGGCCGTTTGCTACTAGGCAATTATTCAGGTTCCTTCTGGATTTAATTATTCAGATGGAACCTGATTTTTTGTTTCTTGCCACCAGAACTGCTGATCTTGCATTGCAGCAAGCACGCTGATGCCTTTATTGCAGGTGCTGTTCGCGCCCTATCAGGTGCTTGTAGATCTCATGCCATCTGACGAATCAGATTTTGTCCATACCTAGCGCCAACAGCTCAATTTCCAAGCAAAACTGTGAGGTCTGTTTCAGCTAATGGCCCGCCTAGAGATGCAACTAGAGCTATCTGAGGCAGCTATTGCTGATCTCCCCCAGGCATTAGAGCARTCAGCGTTGGAATTAAATGCCCAGTTGTGCTGGCCTGATCCCCATAATGCCAGCATTGCCTYRATGCTTAGTAAAAGCAATTTATTGGTGCGGATCCTTGTTGAACTAAACAGTGCTGGTAAATGCGTATTGCTTTGCAGCAGTTCAGAAGGGATGGGTAATCGGGCACCACTAACAACAGCTGTACTAGAGCAGCTGCTTGCAAGCCTTAAAAAGCAGCTGCCAGAACTCTCGCTTAGCTATCGCTCAGACCTTGATGGCCCGATCCGAAAGCCGAGCAGCAGCACTTAAAAGCAGCCGTTAACAGCAGTGATCAGCACTGCTAAACAGAGCTGCAATTCACAGCAGGCCAGTAGTTTTCAACAGTTTTTCCACAGCCTGCAGGGCTCTTTTRTGAGCGTGCAGCAGGTATTGCAGGCGACATCTGGGAAAAGCTCTTTCCCCTTGACAGCAAGCAAAAGCAAGTGATTGCCTGATTTTTGCGCTGGCTTAAAAACTGGTAAAGGCCTGCTGCTGCTTGATTTTGTTGTTTTTTATACAAGCGATGCATTTTTTATGGCTGCTTTGACGGCAGCAGGGCGGGTGTGCGCTGATGGATGCAGTGATCGCTTGTGCGTTGAATGGTTGTGGCTCCAGATTTGATGCAAGCCCATGTGAGTGTGGAAAACGAATTTCCAGAAGATTTATTCAATGCAATGGCAGTTTTTATCCAAAAACACCCTGAATGGGATCAATACCGCCTGGTCCAAGCGTCGGTGGCAGCATTCCTATTTCAGCAGGGCAGCAAGGAACCAGCGGTAGTACAGCACTACCTAAATGGTTTATTCCAACGGCCACGGCAAACCCAGGCACAAGTCCAACAAAGGTGACTTCTTTTTAATGCAGAAGGGGGGCGTTCTCTAGGCCAAGGGTTTCAAACAACAATCCCTATTACGAATCGTTATTTAGCACCGTTAAATACCGGCCTGATTACCCCACTCCGCCATTCAGCTTCATATCCAAAACSCTGGAGCAGATCAATTCGTTGCTGGAAACAACCTGTTTTGATTTGGATTAATGAACCAATAGCAACCCAGCAAACAAGCCTSWAAGTAAMYTTGGCAARGWAKGCATAAMACGCTTCCAAAAGGTGACATCTGTCCTAGCAGCTGCCGCTCACCGGGGATACGCAAGCAGCCCAGCCCCTATTCAAGTAATCCAACTCTTCCTTGAATAAGCTCAAGGTGTATTGAAGGTTAAGCGCAGGGAGCAAGATCCTTAGGTCTCGGTCATGAGCATCACAGAAAAGGCTGCCAGAAGTAAGCGCAAATAATGAATGTAGAAAGCAGTTTTTAATGGCTTTTTGGTTCTAATCTATAGGTTAATTTAAACGCCAGCACATGTTTGCATTGGGAAATCTCGAACGTTTTGGCGCTAATCGCCTCCGTAAGGCCCGCCTTCAACGCATCAAACTACTACTGCGCGTTTTTTCACTGGTGGCACTCATAGCTGCCGCCAAAGTGGCAGTCCATCGATTTGGGTGGGAGGTGATTCAGCTGAATCCACTGTTTACAACATTGGTAGCGTCAACAGTTTTCCTATTGGGTTTTTTACTTAACGGTGTACTTGCTGATTACAAGGAGAGTGAGAAAYTACCAGCTGAACTGGCAACTGGATTGGAAGTACTCAGCTTGGAAATTAAAGCAATTTCAATACAATATCCAGATAGCGATGGATATTTTGCAGCTACCGAGATAACATTTTTTGCTGAAACAATTGTTGAATGGCTGTTGAATCGGGTTTCAACCTCTGACTTGTTAAAGCAATATTATCCTTGCCATAGGGCAGTTGTTAAAGCAGCTATTTTACTCAAATCAGACCCTCCTCTAAAAGCAAGATTACTAGGGGAAATGGCAGCTATCTTAAAGCTAGTAAATCGAATTGAAACAATTCGGGAAACATCATTCGTAAAATTAGTATACTGGCTGGCATATGCAGCAATTGGGCTTTTATGTGGAGGATTAATACTTATGGAAAACACAAGACTGCATGAGGCAATATTTTTCATTGTGGTAATTAGTTTGATGATGATATTCCTGATAAGCTTGATTGG
>NZ_PXVC01000096.1 GCF_003011125.1 Synechococcus lacustris str. Tous
ATATATAAAAGCGTGAATATCTGGGCGAGTTGGGAAAGAATCGTAGCCACCAGCGGCTAATCCACCATCAACGCTATGAATAAACGTGTAGGTTGCTAGGCTTCCATCGCTAAACTTTGGTTGAAATACTTGAAAGTCATTTTTATTTGGTGTTGTTGTAATTGGCCCTGCATAGTAAAATCCAAGGGTGCTTGCTGGAAATCCAGCATTGTCGTAAGTTACATTGGCTGGTGAAACCGAGCCAACAAGATTTACAAGGCCACTGCCAAGATTATTTACCCCATAAATACTTGTATTTGTATAGCTATTCACAGTGGGATTATTTATGGTGTTAATTCCATTGGGAACATTYATTAYTGTCCAGGTGCCGCTGCCATTTCCTTGTGATGTATTGGCGGCATTTATGGGGCCTTGGTAAACAAGTCCCTGTGCTGCTGGGTTGCCRCCATTGGCTAAATTTTTTGTTCCGGTGATAATATAATCACCGCTACTATTGCCACCAGTTATGCCTTGAAGGGCATAGGAAGTYGGATAGGTGCTGCCACTCTCATAGGCAAAGAATGGCGTAAATAAACTTGATTGTGCAGGAGGAGTGCTTGATGCGGCAGAGGGTGTTGCTAGGCTTTGCAATATTGTTTGCCACATTAATAAAGCACCCGGTTGCTTAAAAAAACCGGCTTGAAATAGGTATGTGAACCAAGCAAATTGAGCAGAATTCATTGATTCATTCGGCTAATTAATTACTTTAGTGCCATGGGATGCTTTAGCGGAAAAACTTATTTAACTTAACATGTTTATAGCATTGAAATTGCTTATTAATCCCCCYAGTTCAGCAAGGCTAATTACTTCAATGGCTTCCCCAATCGGATAGCGATCTGCTGCTGAGCTCACCACAAAGGTTTTATTTGGCTTCAGATCAGCTCGGGCTTGRTGAAAGCCTTTGCTGAGTTTTGGTGCTAATCCGCGCTTTATTTCAATTGCCCAGCGTTGGCCACAAGCAAAATCCAACACCAGATCCATTTCGGCTCCTGCAGCAGTGCGATAAAACGAGGCYTCRCATCGCTCCGGTGCCACACTTAATAGGGTTTCCACTACGAACCCTTCCCAGCTGCCACCCACAACGGGATGACCAAATAATGCATCTCGATCATCTACKCCTAGTARAYTATGAAGTAAGCCRCTATCTCGCACATAAATCTTTGCTGATTTCACTAATCGTTTRGCTATATTTACATGTAAKGGCTGTARRCGGCGCACCAGCAACAAATCTACCAACAGATCTAAGTAGCGAGCCACGGTTTTGCTATCAATTCCCAGGCTTCTACCCAGCTCTGCTGCATTTAGTAAACAGCCTTGGTGATGGGCAAGCATTAGCCAAAATCGACGCAATGTTTCGGCAGGGATGCGTAACCCCAATTGCGGCACATCGCGTTCTAAATAAGTGCGGATAAAATTTTCTCKCCAAATTGCGCTRGAGCCATCATTAGTGGAAAAGAAGCTATCWGGAAAACCACCGCGAATCCATAGTTTWTCTTGTTCTTTCTCGCCCACTTCTAAAATATTTAAGCCTGTGAGTTCTAGATAAGCAATTCTTCCAGCCAAACTTTCGCTGCTCTGACGGATTAACTCTCCAGAGGCGGAACCAAGTAGCAAAAAGCGGCCGCTGCGTAGCCCTTGCCGGCGGCCGCTATCAATTAAACCCCGCAGGCTGGCAAATAACTCCGGCATTTGTTGCACTTCATCCAGGATCACTAAGCGGTTGGCTAGGGCTGAGAGATAGAGAGCTGGATCCGTTAATCGGGCTCGATCCGCTGGTGCTTCAAGATCTAAATACACACTKGGGCACTGSTCTGCCAGCTCGCGCGCCAAGCTAGTTTTGCCCACCTGCCTGGGCCCCAGCAGGGCCACYGCTGGGAATTGCGCCAACCGCTCGCGGATCGGCTCAAGCAGCCKCCGCCTTRCCCAGCYYGTYTTTGCTTGCATTCCTGGARTYTAGCGCCAGATTTGCAAGGAGGAAAGCACGGCARMGCTGCGTTTTGGCTGCAACGGYATRCGCAGTAGGGCATTGATTATTAGGCGAGCAACCCGCAATAGTTGCACCCACTTGGGGCAATAGCGTTGWATAAAACGTARATAACTAATGGTTGATAGTTTTAATCGCCGCGAGGATGGAACTTGGCTGCCGSYACCTTTTTGATGGCCAATTAATAATTGTGGCCACCACAGCACMKRAGCWCCYYGRGCTTTTAAACGCAGGCAKAGATCRATATCTTCGTAATAAAGTAAAAAATCKYYGTCGAAGCGWGCCRCTGGCCTGTGGGCTTCAGGTTTTAAAGCCAAACTGCAACCACTTAGCCAATCAACTTCAACTGCAKCAGCTTCTATTGCTTTGTTTTTGATCAGCTGCTCACCAACACGCCTTCGCCGAAATTGCAGGCCGGGATCAATCCAGCCGCCACTGGCTTCAAGCTCTCCCTCGGCACCGCAAACAGCAGTGCCCAGCACTGTGCSTTGATCACAGCYTTTCAGCTTTTGGATCATGCGGGCACATTCATCGCCCCGTCGCAATTGGGTGTCGGGATTAAGCAGCCACACCCAACCGTTAAAACCCGCCGCTGCTAGGTGATCAAAGGCGCGGTTACAACCCCTGCCAAAGCCYTCTCCYTCTTGGCCATTGATGATCTGAATTTCMACTYCCCTGCAGSYCAGCTGGTCTTGCTTGAGGGGAGCMGAAAGCGGTGCATTGTTCACTAGCAACCAAACAAATTGGCACTGTTGTTGCCTGGCGAGGTYCTGCGCCAAGCWTTCAAGGGCCTGCTGGCTGTGGTAAGCCACGGTTACAAGCGCCAGGTTTTGGTTACCATCGCCGCCATGTAGCCCGCCGGCCGTGATCACTCTGCTCAAGTTCAGTTCAGAAGACTGTGGCACCTGCCATCGCATGAGCCACTACGACAGCAAGGTGGCKGARGAATTGGGYTTTGAATTTGTGAGTGTGATGCTGCAAGACACCACTGCATATCGCAAATATCGGCCGGTGTTGCTGGCCCAATAYCCAAATAAAGAAGGCATGGGTTGGCCCACCTACCTATTGGTATCAAACCCTGAGGCTGATTTCAGCATCCACGGCGAGTTAAAGGGCGGCATGCAAAARGGTGAATTTCGCGAAAAACTAACTGCTTTAAAAGATGGGCTCAATTAGCTAATTGCTGCTCCACCGCCTGCACCGCCTTTGGCAGCGACTTTTGCAGTTCACCCAGGCGCCAGATTTCACCCGYTAGAGCGCCACTGAGATCTCCTAGACCCTCCAGCACAGGGTTTGCACTGCGCTTTTGGCCTGCATCCGCCACAGCCCTTGCCCGCCACGGTTGCCAAGCTGCATTCAGCACYACCGCCCGGTAGGCCGGTGGCCAGGGGTTTTGGGGCTCCAGCTGCTCAAGCCGTKCAAACCACTGCTCCGCTTCTAGGGCGCGGTTTTGCAATACGCCAAGCAGGGCAAGGCTCCATAGGGCCTTGGCRTTATTTGGATCTCGCCTSAGCTSAGTGAGGGCTTGTTGGCGCACCTGCACTTGATAGGAGCGGTGGCCATCGAGTTGATGTTGCACGCCAATCGCATCAAATAAGGGAGTTAAGCCCTTGGGGCCYTCGGCTAAGCCAGCGGCAAGCAGCGGAAACCGATCAGCAAATCCTTTGGCCTTTGGGGCCGTTTGCTTGCGCTGCCAGAGTTCAAAAGTGCCTCCCCATGGTTTKGGCCAGCTCTGCTCCAATTTGAACAGGCCACTATTGCGGATTGAATCACTAAATACCTGCGCTTCTGCCCCCACAGATCCTTGGAAACCAGTGCCTAGCAGCAGCTGCTCTGCACTCGCTAATGCCGCTGGGATCTGGGCCGGGTTATTACCCAACTGACGCCCCACCAGCTGGCCGCCAGCGCGGCGGCCGTAGTAGCTCACATTGTGTTGATTAAGGCTGCCGGTGCTGGGTACCACGATCAAGGTGCGAGCCGCCATGGGCTTCTGGGCCTGCAGGTAGCGCACGATTGCTTCCAATGGTTCCGGTGGTGTGCCTTGGCGTTCGATTGCCCTTGCCCTTGTGCTGGCTGTTAAGCCGCCAGCAACCACTAAACCCAGCCCCAATAGGGGCAKGGGCAGTGCCAGCCAACCGCGGGCTAGCACTAAGGCCAGCAGCGGCAGTAGCGGCGCTAGGTAGCGGGGGTCTTTATTGGGGCTAAGAACTGTGAGCAGCGCCCCGGCCGCAAGGCATCCGCTTAGCCAGAACCATTTTTTTGCCACTGGCCGGCGCCAGGTGGCRATTAATAAACCAGCAATGCCGCCAAATAGGGGCAGCTCRCCCACYAGGGCCGGCAGCCGTTTCGGATACCAAAGCCAGCCCGCCAGGCTGCTGGCATTGGGGTCGCCCTCGCGGGCAGCTGATTCCAAGGTGGCCCGTTGGGTGCCCCCCAAGGTGGTAACGAGATTGTGCTGCAACCAGGGCAGCAGCAATGCCAGCACCAGTGCCATGGCCGCCAGCAGCTGCAAACGCCTAGGGCCGCCCAGCCATAGGGCGCTCAAGCTCACCCAAAGCACCGGCAGCAGCAACACCAGCAGGGCGCTTTGTTTAATCAGTAGGGCAGCCGCAATCGCCGCTGCWGCCGCAAGCGCCTGGRGCCAYTTGCCGCCTTTTAGCCAACGCCCCAGCAGCCATAGGGCCCAGGTGCAACTGGCGCAAACCGGTATTTCCAGCACGTAGTCCACCCTTAATTCAGCCAAAAGGGGCATCAAGCAGCAGAGCAGGGCTGCCCCTAAACCAAGGCCGGCACCCATTAATTCACGGCCCCATAGGGCCACAACCAGCAGCAACAAGCCAAACCAAAGGCTGAGGGYCCATGCGGCTTGGTCGGGATGGTCGCCGGCGATGGCGASCACAGTGCCATTWAGCAASGAAGCCAGGGGCGGGATTTTGGGCGATAAATCCAGCAATGGCTGCCAGCCCTGCCAGCTGCCACCGGCTAGTAGCCCAAGGGCCCGGCCATGGTCGAGGGCGCTATTGAGGTAGTCGGCCTGGTCCCAAGCGGGCAGCCGTTGATCCAAATGCAGCCAGAGCCGATCCAGGCCAGTGGCGGCCAGCCAGATCAAGGCCAGTAGCGGCCAGAAATATCGCTCTAGCRGTGGTTTGGCTGCTGMAATTGAGTGTTTGCTAGTTAGCATGATTTTGTGGATAGCACCCTGCAGCCCCTTTCGCCCGTGCAGCAGTTGCGGCTGGCTTCCCATGCCCAATKGTTAGAGCAGTTAAAGGCAAAGCTGAACAATTTTTTGMTGCCCAGTTGCGCTATTTATCTCTTTGGTTCCCGCGCCCGGGGTGATTGGGATGGTTATTCAGATACCGATCTATTGGTGGTGGGCAGCAGCCAAGAAATGGCTGAAATCCAAGCCGATAAATTAAGAGATGGCTTAATTGGTGATGATGTAATAGCTGTGAGTGCTGCCTATTGGCAGGCGATAGGCAGCGAATCATCTCTCCATTGGCAAGCGATTAAACGGGATGCCCAGCTASTGGCGGGTAAAAATCAATGAATGCAAGGCCGCAAGCTTGGTTTCAACAAGCCCAAGATGATTTAGGCGTTGCAAAATTGGTTTGCGCTAAYGGCTTTAATGCCCAGGCCTGTTATTTCGCTTCCCAAGCAGCTGAAAAAGCACTTAAGGGYTTGATTTTGGAATTAGGGGCTGAACCGCCCCACACCCATGTGTTGGCTGAATTAATTAAGTATCTAAAACGGCTTGGCTGCGATGTGAATGGCTTTGATGCCTTGCCACTGCGTAGCCTTAGCAGGTTGGCTGCCACCAGTAGGTATCCGATGGATGCCACCCCGCCCGCTGATCTATTTGAACCCGCCGATGCCAATGGTGCTATTGCATCATCACCAATTAAGCCATCTCTTAATTTATCGGCTTGGATTTC
>NZ_PXVC01000097.1 GCF_003011125.1 Synechococcus lacustris str. Tous
GCTATAATCAGAGTATCGGGTATATGATGACGAGCTAACAAAATATGCTGCCAAGATGTATGCTGGATGCTCCTAACAAGGCCACTTGTTATAGATCAGGCCAAGCAGTTTTTATTGCTGATACAGCCCCAAATCATCTTCGCAGCATTGCATCACCTCCGAGAGATCCGAAAGCATTAACCGCAAGCGTGGATGCTTCTCAGGATTAGCCGCAACGTGCAGGGCCGCTGCTGTAAGCCGCAAGCTGAGATCTTCCAGGCCAAGCAAAGCAGCGCTGAAAGTTTCTGTGGTGATCGAGCAGTGGTGAGCATTGCAGAGGTGTAACTGCTGCCAGTGTTCCCCGATCTATGCAGATGTTGCGGTTGCTCGCAAAAAAATCCCCCCGTTGAGAAAGGACTCTTGAATAAGCAAGAGCTGTATTCAAAGAAAAGGCGATTCCCTTGAATACAGCTTGCTTTGGGTCTTGAGCTATGGCCCTTGGCTCTGTGGGTCTTGGGCCTAAGGCCCTTGGCCCTTTGGGTCTTAGTTCAGTACGTAGACATCACCGGTAACTGTTTCTAAGTACATATCGCCAGGGATAGAACCAGGCACTTCTGTTGGTGTGCCAGTACCWGTAAACCAACCAGTACCACGGCTACCTTGCACACCAGCAGGGCCTTCTACACCTTGAGCGCCAGCAGGGCCAACTTCACCCTGTGCACCCTGGATGCCTTGTTCACCAGCAATACCTTGGGGGCCTTGAATTGAGCCACCATCTACCCATGCTTTGGTGGTGTCATCCCATACACGCAAGCTGTCATCTGCTTGMACGATGTAGGCATCACCTTGAGCTGCACCAGCAGGYAAATCAGCAACTGTTGCTACCTGCCCGCGGAAGTTAATRCCAGTACCAGCAGCACCCTGAATACCTTGAATACCTTGTTCACCAGCAACACCCGGYTCACCTTGGGGGCCAGTTTCACCTTGAACGCCTTGGGCACCAGTTGCACCATCAGCACCAGGTAAACCCTGAACACCCATRGGGCCTTGGATACCGTCTGCGCCAGTAGGGCCTTTTAAAGAACCAGAAGCAAGCCAAGCCATAAAAAGCCGATCAGTTACAAACGCTTTTGCCGAGCTTGGGGTTAAGGCCAGTTAATACTGAKCAAATGCGGCAATAGAGGTAAATAACGCAAACTCGTAAATGAAGATCTCAGCCAAAGGACTTRCGCTRATAAAAGAGTTTGAGGGTTGCGAACTTAAAGCATATRTKTGCCCGGCTGGGGTGCTGACCATTGGCATAGGCAGTACGGGCCCCCATGTTTACGAGGGCATGWCRATTACAGAAGCAGAAGCAGAGGCGCTGCTGCTTAAAGATCTGGTGAGGTTTGAGAAAGCCGTTAATGAACTCGTAACAGCCCCCCTAAGCCAAGGCGCCTATGACGCCCTGGTGAGCTTCACTTTCAATTGTGGGGAGGGGGCGTTTGCAGACAGCACCCTGCTGCGAGAACTAAACGAAGGCAAAGATCCCAACACCACAGCCAAAACCGAGCTCCCCCGCTGGACAAATAACGGCCTAGCTGGCTTAGTTCGCCGTAGGGCCGCAGAAGTTGAGCTGTTCTGCAGCGGGGCCACAGGCCCGGAGGCCACAGGCCCGGGGGCCATCGGCCCGGGAGCTCCARCAGCAGCAAAGCCAGTTGTAAATATCAAAGCGATGCAGGCAACCCTGCTCAAAAAAGTGCCCCTGGCCGGCAGCGACTTAGAGGACGATCAGAAAGTAGAAATAGAAGCCGGGCAGGAATACAAAGGCTGCATTGTTTTAGAAGCAGCAGACGGCCATAAGCTGATTGAGCTCCCTTTCGGCCAGGGGCAATGGTGGSTGTTCCCAAGCCATTGGACTGGATTTATGGCCCCGGCAGCCGCTATAAGCGCCACTGGCCCGGTTGATCTCAAAGTTCCTTATTGGCCGCAAACCGATAATTTCACCCAATCAGAACGCACCTGCAATAGCTCCAGTTGCGCAATGGTTTTGGAGTTCTTTAARCCAGATGCCGTTACCTCAGATGATCAATACCTAAAGAAGTTGATTGATGGTGGTTACGGAGATACAACAGACCATGGAGCCCAGGGCCGYCTGCTTGCTGATTACGGCCTAAAGAGCACTTGGCATACAGATTTCAGCATTGCCGCCTTAGAGAAAGAGATTCGCGCTGGCCGCCCCGTTGTTTGCGGSATCCTGCATCGCGGTAGTGAATCAGCCCCCATTGGCGGCCACATGATTGTTGTTAGGGGCCTAACTAGCTCTGGTGATTTCAGGGTGAATGATCCCTAYGGCAGCTGCAAYGATGGCTATTCAGGGCCAGTAGAGAACGGCAATAACGCRATCTATAGCCGCAAGATGATGGCCGCYAGATGGACGCCTGATGGCCCTAATTCTGGCTGGGCGAGAACGTTTCRGCYATGAATCCACGCTTACAGCAATGGATTATCGGCTCTGCTTTTGTGTGGAGTCTTGGCATTTTGACYGCAGGTTATTTGAATGTTTTGAAACCTGACGCTGCATTTATTGCCAGCATCCTKGGCTCCACCATCGGAGCAGCRGGTATCAACTTGCGCAAAGAGGAACCACCGGCCAAGAARCTAGAAAATGATCAAAATTAACCGTAAGCAAAAGGTAATTCTGGCCGTAGGCGGTGGATTTATTGCAATGCTTTGGGGCCTGAGTTTYGTTGTTAAGCAGACAACTTGGTTAGATCGCCCGGCGATTACCTGCAATACCTYCCCAACAGCCAGCAAGGCGTATAARAAAGAAATAAAGATCTGCCTCACTGAAATAGTGACACCGTTTAATAAACTTGCAGAAGATGCAGACTATCAAATCTCGTTTTACAACCCAACTATAAATAGAAGAATAGATCTTACGAWRCGAGTTTCAATCCCATCGAAATTTAGGCAATTAACGATTCTTTGGCRTGTGCAACAYGTTCAGCTYTACRACCCAAACGGAATCATGGTGAAAAATTCCTTTGACAGATACACCAGTAACCACAGCATTTATCTTCCTATAGATGTAATCCAGCCCCTTTGGTTTTGGCTTGTTGCAGACATTAGCCAAACATACACAGAACAGCAACTTGATATTGAATCTCAAATCGATGGCACCGTAGAAAAGTTTTCACGAATAGCCGCCACAGTTACCGCCACCGGCTTAACGGCCTGGCGGTTCCTCCAAGCAGCTTCTCAGTAACTATGGATTTCAGCAAGCTTGCGCAATCACCACTTGATGGAATTGATGATATTGCGTTGCGTATTAAAAAGATCGAAGTTACGTTGATCTCAATTGACAATACGYTKAARCAACTTGCRCCTGTTATCGCTTTATTGAAGCGGTTTAAGCTGCTTTAAAGCTATCACCRGATGTTCTTGCAGCCAGTCTTGTTGGCATRCCRCTTTGAACATAAGGCATCATGTGAATGAATGCTGACCATTCAGTAGACATATGGAGATTGYAGTACTGTGGATCTTGAGAATCTTGATATGCCATATATTGAGGCCATGTAAGAGAATCAGATGCGCCAATTTTAAATGCAATCCAGATTTCAAAACCAATACTATTTTGCGCAGCTGAGAACATACTCGTAAAATGCTTACATAAATTACTGCCACTCATGCGAGTAAGRCCAGAATCACCGTCAGGCATAGTGTCAAATATATCTTCCTTTTGATCAAACTTCATTTCTCCTATTAAATTCTCGCAAGCTGGCTGACCATAAGCTCGGTTTTTTATATCATTTAAAACAGTTTGCTTCCAGTTTGGATCTTCTGTTCCATAAAAATTAGGTTGGGACTTGTAAAATCGTGCCTCCCAATCTGATCCAGCACCACCTATTTGATTCCAGGTGGGAAGATCAGTCCTGGCGACACCCTGCTCATTAGGAATAATTGTTATACCAGTAATCAGATAAGTACCATCTGAACTTACACCACTTAATTGTTTTGCATCAGGGATCTTTTCTAATAAACTTCTTATAGTTATCACCTTTAACATTGTCTTGTCATCTACTTGATTCCAATTGCCATAAGTTGGATCATCTCCGCTAACCGATACCTGCTGTGTTATTGACGGAGAATAAATACATTTTGTGCCTTGATAATCAACCCACCTTGAAGTTTGCCATCTAGAAGAAACAAGTTTTGTCTSAGCTGCATCAAGGGTGCCATCAGCTTGAACMGTTAAACCAWTTCCAGGTTTAACCGCACCGATCACAGTTTGAGTAGCAGGAACGATTGGGCCWGSWGGTCCCTGGGGCCCATCAATACCAGTAGCGCCAGCAGGGCCGATAAGGTTTTGAGTTTTACCCCAAGCCATCAAGCGAATATCAACTATTGGCTATTGCCGCCGGTTGCCTGTGCCTCATCAAGCACAWGGGAAKAMTTAATTACCMATAAGACTCCGCAACTCAGAGATGCCGTTCTGTGACCTAAGCAATCGAGAAGCGACGGTTGAATTGGAAGTAGTAGAAGGCGAGGTGCTGSAGCCGGCCGGTGCCATCTACCTGTGGCCTCCGGAGGTGGCTTGCTGCAGAGATTGAGTCACCACCGGGAAGGCCACAAGTATCGCCTTGTCCTCGGTGATAAGCGGCACGTCCAACTGTTGGGCAGTGGCAACGAACTCACAGTCATAGGCACTGCAGGTGCTGGTGCTCACCAGTTGCATCACCAGTTCTGTGCTCACCGGTTCGTTGTGAGCAGCAAGGATCTCCTCGGCCTCCTGCATTAGTTCAACGGCTTGAGAAAGGAGAAGTCGATCACGCCGCAGGTAGCCAGTGAGGACATTGCGAAATTCACTGCGCCATAGCGGCGGAGCCGCCCATTGGGGCTGCTGATCAAGAAGTGCCTCTGCCAAGTCTGTCTTGGGTCCGGGGAGTAACAAATAGGCCAGCACGTTGGTGTCTACAACGATCAAAGCCGATCTAGGCGCTTGAACTCATCGATCTGATCTGGATCAAAGCTGTGGGGTCCGAGGCTTTCCCTCAAGGCTCTAATTCTGGTTAATTGCACCTCCACAGATGGGTTTGCAGTGCCGAGGCCGGTCTCTAAACAAACAATCGCCTCGTTATTGAGGCTGCGCCTGTTGCGCTTAGCTGCAGCTGCCAGCCGGGCGTGGAGGGCATCTGGAAGGTTCTTTAGGGTAATGCTCTTGGCCATGGCAGAAAGCAGACCTCGCAACAGTTAAACCATTATAGATCCATTTTGGTTGCTAGGCAATCATGCTTTGAGTAGTAGGAACAATTGGCTCAGTAGGGCCAGCAAGATTTTGCGTTTTATCCCAGGCCACAAGCAGGTATCAACTGTTAGCTATTCTTGGCTGGCTTTGGGCCGCCACAGCAGTTTTACGGATCATCTCAGTGCTGTTGCACAGCCCAAAAGGAGATGGACTTGGGGGGCTAGCCTCGAGGGGCAGTTCAATGTTTTCGAGTGCTCGCAGCGCTGAAAATACACTGAATCGCATCAGCTGGACTTGCTTGCATTATTTATGGGCCTTGTAGTAATATTGAGCTCGGCTGGCTTACTTAAAAGATTTCAAGTTTAAACTTAATCTGATAAACCATTAAAAAAAATGCCAGTAAAATTAAATGTTTCTTTGAACCGCCTAAAAAACTTTTTATTTGGCGATCCCCTGCCTACCAGTGCCCATGAAGAGGAGCGGCTTAGCAATCCAGAAGCGCTAGCAATACTTAGTTCTGATGCTCTTTCTTCGGTGGCCTATGCCAGCCAAGAAATTGTGCTTGTTTTAAGTTTAGCTGGCGCGGCTGCCCTGCAATACACCCTACCGATCACAGCAATGATCGTGCTGTTGATGGTGATTGTTGGTGTTAGTTACAGTCAAACAATCAAGGCTTACCCGCGCGGAGGAGGTTCCTACCGGGTTTCCCACGACAACCTGGGGG
>NZ_PXVC01000098.1 GCF_003011125.1 Synechococcus lacustris str. Tous
ACCTCATATCGCAAACCCATCGCCCGCATCACCGCTGTGAAGCCAGCAGACTCAGGGATAACCAGCCCGCTGCAAAAAGCGATTGATGCGGGCCTGATCAGCTGGAACGGTGAGAAGCCCAATTTGCCCCCTCCCGTGAAGTTGCGGGGGCAAGTGAAGTTGCTCAGCGAAATCGTGATTGAGGATCGGGGTTGAGCTGATGATCCTTTTTTGTGACACCAGCGCCCTGATGAAGTTGCTGGTTGAYGAAGCCCAATCAGATCAGATGCGGCAGATCAGCACCACTGTTGATGCCATCGGGGTCTGCCGGATCAGTTGGGCCGAAACAATGGCTGCCCTTGCTCGCCTCCAACGGGAAGACCCGGTTTGCAATGAAGATCTCGAACGGGCTCGGCAGCACCTGATCCAATCATGGAGAACCTTCACCATTGTTGAAGTGAGCCAGCCATTGGTAGAAACGGCTGGGCGCTTTGCCGAAGTCTTTGCCCTTCGCGGATACGACAGCGTGCAGCTCGCCGCAGCCCATGAGCTCCATGTCAACGCTGAACAGASCGTTCTCTTCGCTTGYTWCGACCGTCGCCTCAACCAAGCGGCCCAGCTCCTTCAGTGCATCAAAGAAGCTTTTTYATCTATTGATACTTATAAACTTGAGACAAAAAGATGCAGATCCTGCGCAACACAATCGGCTTAACCGTTGACGGTAGTTTGATGCGCCTGCATGTGGCCAGGCCGAGGCTGGAGGGTCGTTGGCCTGGAATCCTCTTCTACTCCGACATTTATCAGTTAGGGGATCCGATCAAGCGATTAGCTGATCGCCTTGCTGGCTACGGCTACGTGGTGGCTGCACCGGAAATCTTTCATCGCCTTGAACCGATCGGATCGGTCATMGAGCCRGATGACATAGGGCGCYTGCGGGGCAACAACAATGCCAGCAGAACCCTTGTATCTGATTACGACTCAGATTCCGCAGCCGTTCTCTCTTGGCTTGCTGCAGATCCCGGGGTTGATCAAGGGTGCCTGGGTGCCATCGGCTTCTGCATCGGCGGCCATCTCGCTTTCCGCGCTGCGCTAAGGCCGGAGGTTAAGTGCASTGCATGTGTGTACCCAACCGGTTTACAAGACGGCAAAGTTGGCCAGGGAATCGCTGATTCACTGCAGCGAGCCAGTTACATCCGAGGTGCCTTGCTCACGATCTTCGGCAGCCTTGATCCGCATGTTCCCTCCGAGGCACGTGAAACAATTTTGGCAACCCTGGCAGCTTTGCCGGATCTTCGCCATCGCACGCTTCTCTATGAAGCCAATCACACCTTTATGCGCGATGACGGTGAGCGCTGGGATCCCGAGTGTGCTGATCAAGCCTGGGCCCAACTGATCCAGTTTCTCCGTCAAGAGATAGGCTGAAACGTGCTGGTGATCGTTAAATTGCATTCATTAATGCGAGTACCGTCCATACTGCTAGAGAGTTTATCTTGAAMAAGATTATGTATAACGTTCTGTTYCTGTGCACAGGTAATTATTTCCGCAGTCGTTTCGCTGAGTACTGGTTTAATCGATGTATCAACTTGAGTTCTTTGCAAGGTAAGTGCAYTTCAGCTTCTGCAGGACTAAAYGTGTTCGCTKSTAATAGCAATGTTGGCCCGATGGCTGCAGAAGCGATTGCTGCCCTTCGTGATCGCGGTCTTGACCTTGATTTTGCCKCACTACCACWRCCTCGTCAGGCGACAGAGGAGATCTTYCGGAGCGCAGATCTGATTGTGGCCGTTGATGCCCATGCCCACCAACCAATGGTTCGCGAYAAATTTCCTGAGTGGGAGTYAAAAATTCAATTCTGGGAGATCAAGGATCTGGGAGAGGGTGGTTTGGCTCACGACCCTATTTCTTTGCTTSAARCTGCCGTTGAGGATCTGGTTGAGCAACTTGTTGCGCGTTTATCTACAGCGAATACATGAGATAGATCTGTGCAGTTGCAAAAACATCATTSGGCAACTGCTGRCGCAGGGCCTAACCCAGTTGGCCAGCAGCACCTTCACCCCATCACCTTCCTTGCTATTGAGTAATCAAGTATTTTTATTCCTCAGATCGCCGYGAGCTGGTAATGAGCAACGAACATAACAGTCAGGTATCCAGMGSTGGGTGCYATCCATTTGTTAATTCCCTACGGACACACCAATATTCATAACGTTTTTAAGATGTTCTACCTGAGRAATCAAGTGCTGCCCAAGCAAATACTCGAGCACTCAGGTGGGCACCACGAGGCYTGGGAAGTGCTCAAGGATCTTGGGCTGGGTGTTTCAAGTGCCATCGGATCTCAATTTTAATTAGCTTATTCATAAACTAAGGCCRTCAGAAACCTTCGCAGTCGTTACCGAAGGATCCTGGTTGTGATGTWAATACTCGGGCAAAACGGTTGGGTAACTGAGCTTGCTAAGCCCTCTGCATTTCGTATCTCTAACGGCGTTCGGCGATCCATTCATCGGGTTCTTGGCGGGGCTGTTCCCTGTTCCTATGGGAATAAATCCAAATTCATTCCACCCAAAACCTAGKAAGAGTATAAACAATTAATACAGCTTAATGCAATCAATAATAKCCTCATTAAGGTAATAATTWATTGATCAAAAAAAAGTGAAAAGAGCAAAATATTTTATTCTTGCTTCTRCATTTTTAGGTTTTGCCATTRCTGGCAACATATCACATGCTCAAGATGCAGCTYTAACCAAGTGCATGAAAACTTATCTTGACCTTAAAGTATCACCAGATATGGCATTGAGTGAATGCCGTAAAATGAGCATGATGGATTGCGTTAAATCTCTAGCAGGCACTCCATACGTTGCATTTTCAATCAAGGARGAAGATGGAAAGTTTTTAGTTGATGTTGGCAATGAAACAAGTAGATGGATGGAAGGAAAAACTTGGGACCAGATTGGGTGTTCAGCTTTTCAAAAAGGTCCTTACAGAAGACAAAGCGATAAATATGCAGGTATGTTTGGATCAGGAGAGCGATCCTATGAGTGGTTTAGGCAAGCATGGTGTRCTAAATCTCAGGTGCAACTGGAACAGCCATATAGTTTAGAAGAAGCTAAATTAAGATGTGAACTCGGTGTAGAGATTGCACCAAAAMTRGTTGCACCAAAGCCWAATTAGAAAGTTTATTGGATAGCTAAGTATCCAGAGCTGGATGCCTTAAAACCGCAGGTGCTTGCAGTAGCAACACGCCATGGCGCATCCAACCTGAGGATCTATGGATCGATCGCCACGGGACGGGAGCACCCTGCCAGCGACCTCGATTTGCTGGTTGACCTGGCTGCAGAGCAGTCACTGCTGGGGTTGATTGGTTTGCGCCAAGACCTCGAGGACTTACTGGGCTATTCGGTGGATGTCACCGAAGTGGAAACACTGCATTCGCTCATTCGCAAGCAGATCCTGGATCAGGCATTGAAACTTTGAATAAAGATCTTCTATACCTCGAAAGCATTCGCGACTGCTTGGAACGCATGCTTTTAACGCAATAATCACTSGAGCTATACCAGCCAAGTGGRCATRAATTAMCTGCATCCTCTAGTTAAAWACAAATAAATATGGCATCTAATTGATCTCAAAAAGCAATACATCTGCCCCTTGCTCGCCAGCCTCTGCCTGTGGAAGATCTTCAGGATAGCTAAAACCTATACCATCCCCTTTGTTTAATAACCAAGGAATYTGCAGAGTGCCATCAATCATCTGCATCCAAATCTTTTTCTCRCCATCGATGCGTGTTGGCCAATCAATTTTTTGCTGAGAAACAAGCTTGTTTCGCCACAGCCTAACATTTTGATTTATAGCCATTGTGTCATGATTTTTATTGGGATCTAAAATACATGTCCATCCGCCGGAATAATCAAATAGTTTTTGCTCATAACTTGGTGGTGTTCCTTTTGTCTCTGGCACTATCCAAATCTGCAACAATCKACAAGAAGTATCAGATGCATTCTGCTCGCTATGGACCAAACCTCTTCCTGCACTCATTCTCTGCACTTCACCTGGGCGCAGCTGCTCGGTATTGCCCATGGAATCACTGTGCTGTAGCTCACCCTCAACCATGATGGTTATTATCTCCATATCTCGATGAGGATGCATGCCAAAGCCTCTTCTAGGGGAGACCGTATCGTCATTAATCACTAGTAGGGGACCGAAACCAACCCACTTTGGATCAAAGTGATTCCCAAATGAAAACGAATGCCAACTATCAAGCCAATCAATTTGAGTGTGAAATCTTTCTGAGGCTGGACGAATGACTGGCATTATGTTAGCCAAGAAATGAGGTAACGATAAGCGGATGTTTATRTGTCATCCGCCTTAATTTAGTGTAATAGATTCAGTAACAAATAGAAGCCGAGAAGCCAGAGTTGGGAGATGCGCRGAAGTCGCGTGCGTGGCTACAATGTGAGTACGTTTGARGGCCGTGGCCATGGTTCGAGCGAAGCTGGTCAAAATCGGCAACTCGARAGGGGTCCGTCTCGCCAAGCCGATGCTTGAGGTTGCGGGGCTGGCTGACGAAGTTGAGATCGAGGTAGCTCCAGGGGTTTTAACCATTAGGCCGTTGGCTCAACCGAGGGCTGGCTGGGCAGAGGCGGCGGCAGCGTTCCAGTCGGAGGGMCTTATCGATGAGATGACCGCTACTCGGTTTGATGATGAAGAGTGGTSCTGGTGACTGAAGAACACGTCTCAAGAGGCGATATCTTCCTTGTYRCGTTGAATCCAACTCGCGGATCTGAAATCAGAAAGACGAGGCCTTGTGTCATCGTTTCGCCGGACGAKCTGAATTCTCACCTACGCACTTTCATCGTTGCGCCGCTCACAACTGGCGGTCATCCATACCCTTTTCGAGTGCGTTGCACGTTTGATGGTAAWGACGGTCATGTTGTKGCTGATCAGCTGAGAGCTGTTGATAGGGARCGTCTCGTYAAGCATTTGGGGAGRCTGTCGGASACTGCGCTCAATGAGCTGCTGGGTGTTCTTCAGGCGATGTTCGCTGTATAGAGGCTTGCTTCGGCCAGGTGATGGCAAGCGTTAGAGAATTTTAATGTCATCAAGTTAAATAAAATGTGGCCCTAACTTTTCATGAAGATTGTTAGGCAACTCTTTATTCTGAATTTACTTGAGCATTGATATCTTTGAATTCAGCCCTAAGTCAATAAAATTGCTAATAACTCAAACGTACAACATGATTTTGTTGTTTATGTTCTTTTTGATCAGCAAGCCTTGCTTGCACTAGATCAACCCGAGTGATTCGATAACCAAGCCTTCTTGCCGCTAGCACTAGTTCTGGATTGCTACGGCAATGACGCAGGGCACTTGCAAGCTGGGGTTCCTTTTCAGCATCTTCTACTAAACGCTCCAGCTCAARCCAGCTCATCTGTACTAGATCGGGCTTTTAGCATCGCAAAGGAATCAGCATCACGCAAGCCTCTTTTTACCGGAACCCACGCCTATTAATTGGTCCACCAAGATTTACACCCGACTCAATTGCAGGAATACCAGGTGCKCCAAYTGGATTGCCAATTGCGCCAAATCCAAAATCATCAGCATCCCCATAGCCAGGTTCTCCTGCTGCTGGGATACCAGGGGCACCAGCACGTCTTAATTGCGCATCAGCAGCAAGGGGCGCAATAAATAAAGCAGCACAGCCACTTAGTATTGCAAAAGTTTTCAATTGGATCTCAATCAACATCAACATATCCTAATCGATTTATTTGATAATCGAACAGATGCCTCATGTTATTTGCTATTAACGCAATAATTA
>NZ_PXVC01000099.1 GCF_003011125.1 Synechococcus lacustris str. Tous
ATCTTAAGCATTGTAAACAAAGCTGCTCCATAAAGCGTGATTAGGATAAAGAGCACTCGATTTTAAGGAATAACTATGCCGAGTTTAGCTATAAATGCTTTCTCATCAAGGATTTCAATACCAAGGCCCTTGGCTTTCTCTAGTTTGCTCCCGGCTTTGTCTCCAGCTACCAGTACGTCAGTCTTTCCGCTAACAGAACCAGTGGCGGATCCGCCTGCACGTTCCACGAGCAGTTCAGCGTCAGCTCGCTCTAAACAGAGAAGTTTTCCCGTGATAACAACAGTGAGCCCAGCGAAAGCTTCTGTATTAATAGGTACGGTTGATGGATTCCAATCGCTTGCTTCTGAGTTGGTGCTGATTTTGGAGTTAATAGTCATAATTCCCCAAATTAGTGCATAATAATGCTATAGCAATTTTGCTATCTGGTCAAATAGGTTCCCAGTCGATTTAAAAATCAATGGCTAAGCCGGTAATTCTCATTCACAACGATATAGCCAGCAACTTTCAGCTTCAGAAGCTTGAACGCAGCAAGCTTTATGGCTGCAAGCGCAGGATTCCCGTTGATGAGGATGGCGAGCCCTGTGTTCGAGCGTCACTTACAGAGGATGGCGAGGTAATAATTCTTAGTGGTATGGCTGCTCAAGGATGGTTTGATGATTTAGGTCGACAGGTGGAAGCCTCAGAAATTGGAGCCCAATCCTCCGATGGAATTGCCCTGGAGCTAGTTCTATCTACACTTGGTGTTAGTCAACCGCTGGAAGGTCCTGTATCGCCAATGGAAGTGTTGGATTTAGCCGTAAGCTCTGTTTATCAGTTAACCGCAGATACGATCTCTGATGAGCTAGCAGCTTCGCTCACTAGTGGGGAAGTTTGGCGCTTTCGCTTTAACTACCGATCAGACTTTCTTGCCGAGACTGCCTACCTACTTGCCAATGATGCGGGCATCTTCGCTTTAATCGGCCAGCCAGCCACTGCCCCATACCTTCAGCTCAATGCAATTCCACCAGTTGAAGCTGCTGAAGGAGAAGATACTGAGGACGTTGATTTTGAAATGCTTTAACCCATGAGAACCTTGCATCTGGCTGATCAGGATTCACGAGATGCCTATATCCGGTATGTTGCCGTTCGTCCATCCGCTCCGCCAGAACGAGTTGCAGCCGGAAGACCAATCAGTTTGCGTCGCTTTATTGCCGCCGGCGAAGCTAATACTCTTAAGGCCCTGCAGCAGCAATACGGCGATAAATTGGGCGAGTCCCTACTTAATTCAGATCCTGAAGTGGATTTCGAATTGGTAGGGAAACCGATTGAACGCACTAGCACCGTTTACTTAGACAACAAGCAGCAAGTCCTAAGGTTTGCACCGGATGTTGTGGAAGTGATCCTCGACCCATCTGGTAAAGAAACTGATCGCCGAGAACCAATCGATCGCCTTCCAAATATTGCAGAACAGTTGCCTATTAGATTCACGAAAACACGGTTGAACCGCAATGCTGCGGTGAGGCGTTTTGTTTTCACTCGCACACTTCAGCTTTGGCATAATGACGGCCTTACTTATGAATACTTGTTTGACATCGCTAAAGAGTTACATCACAGCGATGAAATGGTAATGGTTGCAGGTGGGGAGCGTTTAAAGGATCCTCTGATCTTTCAGCTCAACGGTCTCCCCTGGAGGGCTTTTCTGGAAGGCCGGATAAATTCAATTGGTTATTGCCTACTACTACATCTCTCAAACCTTGAGCTCAAGGCACTGCCTACTTAACAATGACTGACCCTCGGCTAGAGACAATTTCGGCCCGATACAAAAATACGGTGGCGAGCCGTTATCGGGCTTTAAAACTTGAAGACTTTGCCCAAATTCCAAGCGGCGCTTGCTATGTAAGCCCCAAAATCGATGGCGAGTTGTGGCTGGCTGAATTGGAGAAGGGCAGTATTGCTTTTTTTGCAAAAGGAGGCCGCATCATCTCGGATGGACCCATTTATACAGCGCTTAAGAGCCTTGCAGGCAGCATTGATCAGCCAGTGATCGTGGCAGGTGAACTGCATTCTCAAGGTACAGCCGAACGCCGTCCCCGTGTTGGTGATGTGGCATCAGCCATAGCCAATAACGACCACAGCAACCTTCTCTTTACTCTTTTTGATTTAGTTGCATTCAACAACCAAGCTCCACCGGTTTCCTACGGCGAAAGATTTAAGTTATTAGAGGGCATTATCGCAAAGCAATCGGCTCCTGCGCTTCAGTTGATTGAAACAGAATCGCTACTGGATACAAAACCTATTCAGAAACTAATTAAGCGTTGGGTAGATAGTGGAATGGCAGAAGGTCTTGTGGTACGCAGTGAGCTTCTTGGTGAGATCTATAAACTTAAGCCTTCTTTAAGCCTAGATGTTGTTGTAGTTGGATTCACTACTCGTGCAGCGACACTTTCCCAGGTACGTTCTTTGCTCTTGGGCCTACGCCGCACGGATGACGCAATTCAACTAATCGGTGCTTGTGGCAACTTTCCAGGAGAAAGTATGCGGCAAGAACTGTTTCAAAAGCTTGAAAGCTTGGAATGTTCTAGCTCCTTTCGCCATTCCAGCAGTGATGGAAATTTATATCGATTTGTAAAACCGGAAGTGGTGGTAGAGATCAACTGCACTGATCTCCAGGTAGAGGGGGGAGACGGCCAACCAATTCGTCGTTGGGCTCTGCAGTATTGCGATCAAGGCTGGAAAGGATTAATAGATATCCCTTCAATTAGCCTGATTCATCCAGTTATGGTGCGCACCCGCCCAGATAAAAAAGCAGACCCTATAGATATTAGATTAGCCCAGCTAAATGAATATTTACCTAACCACAACCTAGAACCATCAGCCGATCCACGCCAACTTCCGGCTAGCGAAGTTATACGTAGGCAGGTATGGAGTAAAGCCGGTAAGAGTGGGTTAGCTGTTCGCAAGCTGTTGGTGTGGAGCAGTGGTAAACAGAACAGCTGGCCGGGTTGGCCTGCATGGCTCGTTCATTTCACCGATTACAGCCCTGATCGGCAAGCTCCCCTTGATCGCACCCTTCGAACAGCCCGCGACCAAAATGAGGCGATGGCTATTGCTGATGCGTTAGTGTTAGCAAATATCAAAAAAGGATGGAAAGAATTTATCCCAGTAAAAGATAATAAGAAAACAAAAGCCTAATTAGTTAACACCTTCCATTTTGCTTCTTAACAACATCTCATGAGCGATCCAGCCACAGAAGCGAAGCGGTTTGCAGATGAGCATCCGATTTTGCTGCAACTGCCGGTATTACTAAACGATCATACCGGGATTATTGCAACCTCCATCACAGTTGCTTTTGAAGTGGTTGCACGTGAGGAAGAAGCAATTAACGAAAAAGCAGTTAATCTCTATCAGGCACTTTTGCGGGCGTTCCTACCAGGTAAAGACTTAGACGCACTTATGGCCGCAACTAGTTACGAAAGCCTTCAGCAGAAGGATCTAAGTATTAAGCTAGATAAACGTTTTTTGCGCGTTCAAGAAGCAGTTAAGGAGTTATATCAGCAATATTCTGGCGACTCTGAAAATCCGCTTGAAAGTTATGTAAATACGTTAGTTGCGTTAGTTGAAATGTTTTGTGAAGCTATGGAAAGATCAAACACAAGTTCCACCTTGATCCTTGGCACCTTCTCAAAAGGGTTAGAGCTCAGTATTGAAGCATCAATAACACCTAATCCAAACCCGATCTCATTACTTCAACTTATAGAGCGAGCAGGAGGCGAAATAGCATCTGATGAGCAGAACTCAGCTAATAATAAATCTACAAAAGGCTTAAAAGATCCTGATCTTAATAATAAGACAATAGAACAGCAACTAAAGCTGTTGCTGAAGGATATTGATGCGCTGGTAGGTATGCAATTAGTAAAACAGCAGCTCGAAGAACTGGCGCAGTTCTGCCTGATGCAGGAGGAACGCAAGAGTTTGGGATTGGGGGTGCAAAAAGCTGGATTTCACATGGTGTTCACCGGAAATCCTGGAACGGGAAAAACAACGGTTGCTCGTCAGGTTGGGGTAATGATGAAACGGCTTGGCTGGCTCAGTAAGGGGCATTTCACGGAGGTTTCCCGAGCCGATCTCGTTGGTGGTTATTTGGGGCAGACCGCCATCAAAACCCAGGAGGTGCTGGAAGAAGCACTGGGTGGGGTGCTCTTTCTTGATGAAGCTTATTCATTAACACCAGATGGCGATGACGAAGACACGTTTGGTCAGGAGGCAATTGATACGATCCTTGCCTTCATGGAAAACAACCGCGACGACATCCTTCTAATTGCCGCTGGATATCACGAGGAGATGTTGCGTTTCATCGATGCCAATCCAGGCCTGCGATCACGCTTTACACGCTTTATCGATTTCCCCGACTATTGCAAAGGTGAACTGGAAGAGATTTTTGTGGGTATGGCCAACGACAGCCAGTTCACACTGAAGGATGAAACTCGGGAGAAACTGCCACAACTAATCGATCAGACACTGCGAAAGCGCAGTAAAGGCTTTGGTAATGCAAGAGAAGTTCGTAATTTATTTGAGGCAACGCTTACGCGTCAGGCCGCACGTCTTGCTGATCTGGCCTCCAGATCTATAGATGACCACACAAGCATTCATGCAGATGACCTGCCGCTTGAGGATCAAATGCCCAAATCAGGGCAGGAGCTCCCTTCGCTTGCAGAGCTTGAGAAGTTGGTTGGCGTAGAAGAGGTAAAACAGGAACTTCGAACACTGTTGAATCTTGTTAAAGTGCAGCAACTAAGAAGGAATCAAAACCTTCCTACGGCAGATTTTGGCTGCCATCTTGTTTTTGCTGGTAATCCAGGAACTGGTAAAACAACTGTTGCCAGAATTCTTGCTAGGGAATTAAAAAATATTGGCTATTGCCGGCAAGGGCAATTAATTGAGGTAGATCGATCTGGGCTTGTTGCTGGTTATTCAGGTCAGACGGCACTCAAGGTTCAGCAAGTAGTAGAAACTGCTTTAGGTGGTGTTTTGTTTATCGATGAGGCCTACACACTTTGCGAAGATTCAACAGATAATAATTTAGGTCAGGAGGCGATAGACACCCTGCTAAAACTAATGGAAGACCATCGCAACGACTTGGTTGTAATTGTTGCTGGATACACAGAAAAGATGGAAATGTTTTTAGAAAGCAATCCCGGGTTGCGTTCCAGATTTACAAAGGTAATTAGCTTTCGTGATTATAGTCCAACCGAATTGGAAGAAATCCTTGTTACGATGCTTACCAAAGAAGTACTCAAACTTAGCCCTGAAGCTGTTGAACAATTAAAAGTTATATTTAATAATCTTGCTTTTAGCGAAAAGAATGCTTTCGCTAATGGTAGAAGCGTAAGGAAGATATATGAAACATTGAGAGCAAACCAAGCGAATCGATTAATGGAGAGCAATCCTGCCTCACTAACAACCGATCAGCTTTCAACAATCACCTCCGATGATGTACTCCCCTTGCTTAGTTAAGGGGGAGAGTTATCTAAGGCAGCCTGTTAAGATCATAAGGCAGTACTTAACAACAACAAATGAACTTTCTGTAATTCGTCTGCGCTGAATTTAATCAGTTATGGTTCCACTTTCAAATTGATAGTTATCCCAAAGATCTTTCTGGAGAGGTGGATACCAAGTTTCTCCTGTTTGCGCCTGGTATTTTCTCCATAAGTCAAAGAGAAGTGAACGATATCGCTTGCGCGCAATTACTTTGTCTTCCAGCGTATTAGCATTCTGCATCAGCCAACCCAATGT